>UQZM01000015.1 GCA_900545615.1 uncultured Collinsella sp. | reverse complement strand
TGTGGGGCGGGCGGGGGTCGGTCCGTGGTAGACTATCGTGCAACGTTTGTTCATCGCGCGGAATCATTGCCGCGAGAAAGGGTTGCGCCATGCAGGAGCTTGAGGATCGTATTCGCCGTGACGGCATCGTAAAGGCCGGTAACGTCCTTAAGGTTGATGCCTTCCTCAACCACCAGTGCGACGTTGAGCTGTTCGACCACATGGGCGCCGAGTGGGCCCGTCTGTTCGAGGGCGTCGAGATCAACAAGATCCTGACCATCGAGGCTTCGGGCATTGGTATGGCCTGCATTGCTGCCCAGCATTTTGGCGGCGTGCCGGTGGTCTTTGCCAAGAAGGCCCAGTCCATCAACCTCGACGGCGAGCAGTATGCCACGACCATCTACTCCTTTACCAAGCAGAAGGAGTACCCGGTCATCGTCGGCAAGCGCTTCCTGTCCGAGGGCGACAAGGTCCTGATTATCGACGACTTTTTGGCCAACGGCTGCGCGCTCGAGGGTCTTATCAAGATCTGCGAGGCTGCAGGTGCCGAGGTGTCCGGTATTGGCATTGCAGTGGAGAAGGGCTTCCAGGGCGGCGGCGATAAGCTCCGCAAGCGCGGCTTCCGCGTTGAGAGCCTGGCCCGTATCGCCGATATGGACTGCGAGAACGGCGAGATTACCTTCGCCTAGGCTCGCAACACAAGCGATTGATATGCGATGTGACAAAGGGACTGTCCCTTTGTCACATTTTTTGTATGAGGGGAGGTGTTGATATGGACGAGAACAAGATGGGATGGCGCGAGTATGCGCGCTATGCCGAGATGTCGGTCGAGGAGCTGGCGCGCGATTGCGAGGTACAGGTGTTTCGCGCGACGGGTCCGGGCGGGCAAGGCGTGAACACGACGGACTCGGCGGTGCGCATGAAACATATCCCTTCGGGGATTACCGTGACGGCGCGCGAGAGCCGCAGTCAGTTTCAGAATCGCAGCTGCTGTTTGCGTAAGCTGAGGGCAGAGCTTGAGCGTCGCGGGCGTCCACCGCGCCGACGCGTAAAGACCAAGGTGCCTCAGCGCTCTCGCCAGCGCAGGCTCAATGACAAGCACTTCAACGCCATTAAAAAGGCCAACCGTCGCAAACCGGGCAGCGACGAATAGCTTCCTCATAAATTGCGGTGAAATAGGGACTGTTTTGCGGCTTTAGCTGCATAAACAGTCCCTATTTCACCGCAACTTGGGTGTGGTTAGCGGGTGGGGTGCCAGACGTGGAGGGCGCCGCCGAGGACGTCGACCTCGATGCGCGAGGCGACAACGGGCTCGCCGTCGACTTGGATGGGGAAGTCGGGCTCCTCAAAGGTGAGCTCGGCATGGTGGCAGCGGCGCATGCGAACCGGCGGTAACTTGGTATGGTGGCCGTCCTTGGCCGAAAGAAACATAGGCAGGGCAACCGCACGAGGGACGGGGCCGCAGGCGTAACAGACGTCGAGCATGCCGTCGCAGGGGTCGGCATCGGGGCAGATGCGATAGCCCGAGCCATACGTGGGGCCCAGCTGAATCGCCATGATGATCGCCCTCACGCGCTCGGCGGGCGCGCCGTCAAAGCTGGCTGTCATGGGGTAGTTGCGATAGTGCAGGCCAAACTGCTCAAGTCCCGAAAGGGTGTAGAGCGGAGCACCCGTCAAACCGGTCTTTTTGCGCAGTTCGGTGGTGCCAAGGCCGATGGCGGCATCAATACCGACGGAGAGCGTCTGGTCGTAATACTCGACGATCGCCTCACCGCTGCCGTTTGCGGGGTTCCATGAGCGAATCCGCCCGATGTCCTGACGCTGCAGCTCACAGGTGAGCAGCGCGCCAAAATCCTTACCGGAGAAATCTTCGATACCGAGCGTTTGGGCAAAATCGTTGCCGGAACCCACGGGTAGGACGGCAAGGGCGGGACGGACCGATTCATCCAGCGTCATGAGTCCATTGACGACCTCGTGGATCACGCCATCTCCGCCAAGGGCGATAACGGTTCGATAGCCCTGGGCCCGCGCGGCAAGCTCCTTGGCGTGCCCCGTGCGTTCGGTCAGCACCAGGTCAAACTGGGATGCGCGCGCGGTCATGTCCAAAAAGCGTTGCAGGCGCTCGGCAACCTCATGCGCGGCGCCCGACTGGGCGGCAGGATTGGCGATGATGAGCGTGCGACCAAAATCAGTTGCGTGCATGGGGTGACTCCCGGCGTATGGCATGACAGTGCGGTCGCGCTCAGGTCGAATTGCCCCCGATTGTGGCTGCACGGCGAATACTAACGTCTACTCTATCAGGTCGTTGTGGCGCTCGATAGCCTCCGCTACCGTACCGCCCTCATCCACAATAAGCGAACGGCGCTTGGGTGAGATGATGCGCTGGGCGGGGTACACGCCGCGGTGTCCGCCGGTTAGGTAGCTGATAAAGGCCACGATGACAAAGAACCCGGCGGCCGTGCCGTGGAACAGGTCGATGGCCATCATGCAGGTGGTGATGGGCACGTTGAGGCCGGCGCAGAACACGCCGAGCATGCCGAGAGCCGCCAGAAAACTGGGGTCGAGCCCGGTAAGGCAACCTATCCAGCCACCGAGTGCCGCACCGATGCCAAACAGGGGCGTGACCTCGCCGCCTTGGAAGCCAGCGCCCAAGGTGAGCGCCGTCACCACGAGCTTGATGGATGCGTCAGCAAGGGTAGTGTTACCGGAGAACCCGGCGCCGGAAAGCCACGTGGAAAGGCCGGCGTAGTCCCAGGCGTCGAGGAGGACATAGGCGGCCAAAACCACGAGTGCGCCTATGAGTGCGCGAATAAGGTAATTGGTGATAAAGCGACTGTACAGGCTCTTGACGGTTCGAACCGACCAGGCAAAGAGGCGTGCCGTCAGACCGAAGATAATGGCGCTGATAACAACGATGACGACTGTGTTGGGCGTCATGGCGGGAACGCTGGCGATGACATTCGCTTCGTACTCGGTACCCAGGGCGAGTGATGTAAAGTAGCCGGTAAACGAGGCGACCAGGCAGTAGATGCCCGCCGTGTAGTCGATCTTGCCGATAAAGCACATCTCCATGCCAAAGAAAGCTCCGGCAAGGGGCGAGCCAAATACGGCGCCAAAGGCCGACGAGATGCCGGCGAGCATGAGGTCGTGGTGGTCATGCTTTTTGAGGTGGGCGAGGCTCGAGATGTTGCTGGCGATGGTGCCGCCAATCTGCACCGCAGCTCCCTCGCGACCGGCCGATCCGCCCGTTAGGTGCGTGAGCGTGGAGCAGACGAAGGTGAGGACGGCCATGCGCATATGGATGAGGCGGGTGCCCAGAGCGGAGTCGATGACCAGGTTGTTACCGCGTTTGGCGGCGAGACCGTGGTTTTTGTACACCCATGCGGTGGCAACGCCCACAACGGGAAGCAAGGCGTAGACCCACACATGGTGCTCGCGATAGTCGGTCGCGATATTCAGCGAGGCCAAAAACGCCCAGGCGGCAACGCCCATGGCGAGCGAGACAATGATGACGAGTGCGAGCAACTTGGCGCTCGCGAGTAGGTTGCGGGCGTTGCGGCGCGTGTCGGCAGCCAAGAGGTGCTCGGAGCGGGTGAGCTGATGCCTGCCTGCCGTGATGACGTCGTTCAGAGAGAAAAAGCCGCCGTCGTCGAGCGGCTGGGAATGATTCTGCGCCTCGTTTGCGCTTTCGGGTTTGTCGTTATGAGCCATACGTTCCTCTTTTAGGTTGCAACGCAAGCATTATAAAACGCGGTAAACGCGATGAGCCGGTGGGTTGGTGTCCATTCTGTTTCGCGGCCTGCAACCGACAGGTGTATTTGCGGGTACAGGCCGAGTCGCGGTCGCGCGTCGGGGGATTATACTGAGACAAGCATAAAGAATCGGCGTCCCTGTTGTGCGCCGTGGCATTAAGAGGTGCATATGGCAGAGAAACTCATTCCGCTGGAGGACGCGCAGTCGATTGTTCTGTCGCATGTTGCTCCGACCGATCTCGTCGAGATTCCCGTGTGGCAGGCCACCGGTCTCCCCTTGGCCGAGGACGCGGTGGCCGATATCGACATCTCGCCGTTTGCCAACAGCGCTATGGACGGATATGCCGTGCACTCGGCGGACTTGGCGCAGGCATCTAGCGAGGCGCCGGTGACGCTCGACGTTATCGGACACGAGGCCGCGGGCCATGTCTTTGAGGGCACAATCGGCGCGGGCGAGACCGTCCGCATCATGACGGGCGCGCCGGTGCCCGAAGGTGCCGATGCCGTGGTGAAGTACGAGATCGTCGACGTGCTCGACGGCGATGGCAACGAGGGCTCGCACGTTCGCTTCTCGGCGCCTGCCAAGGTAGGGGAGAACGTTCGCTCTGCCGCCGAGGAGGCCCATGCCGGCGATGTTGTGATGCATGCCGGCGAGGTCGTGGCCCCGGCGGGCGCCGGCTTGCTGGCAAGCGCCGGATACGCGAGCGTGAAGGTACATGCCGCCCCGCGCGTGGGCATTATCTCGCTGGGCACGGAACTGGTCGCACCGAGTAAGGTACCGGCGCGCGGTCAGATTCGCGATTCCAACTCCTCGGCGCTGATGGCCGAGGCGCTCGATGCCGGGGCAGATCCGGTGTTCTACGGTATTGCGCCCGACGATGAGCAGGCGATTGCCGAGCTGGTGCATCGCGCCACGCGAGAGTGCGATTTTGTCATTACAAGTGGTGGCGCCTCGGCGGGCGATTACGACTACGTGACGGCGCTCGTCCGGCGCGAGGGCGAGGTGCTGTTCGATCGCATCTCGATGCGTCCGGGCAAGGCCATCACGTTTGGCTTGCTCGGGGGTAAGCCCTACCTGGGGCTTTCAGGCAATCCGGCCGCGGCGTATGTGGGCTTTGAGATGCTTGCCCGTCCGGCGATTCGCAAGATGCGCGGTTTTTCCGAGGGTGCGCGTCCCGTGCAGCAGGCGACGCTCACGCACGGCGTGAAAAAGCGCCAGGACCGACGCTTCTTCGATCGCGCCACGGTTTTGCGCGACCCCGAGACCGGTGAGCTGTTGGTGACCGAGGCCAAGACGCAGAATTCGGCGCTGCTCGGCACGATGCAGCGGTCCAACTGCCTGCTGCGTATTGACGAAGGACCGTGCGAGCTCAAGGCGGGCGACGTCGTGGGTGTCGTGCGTGTCGACCTGCCCGAGGGCACGGTGTTGTAGGAGGAAGACTATGGAGTTGAAGATTTCGATCGTGACGTGCTCGGATACGCGCGATCTTGCTCAGGACGAGGCTGGAGCCGCACTCGAGGAACTTATCAAGGCGCAGGGCTGGACGGTCGTCTCACATGTGGTCGTGCGCGACGACGCCAGCGAGATCGGTGATGCCATTGTGGAAGCTGCCGATGCGTGCCACGCCAATGTCGTGCTCACCTGTGGCGGCACGGGACTTTCGATGCGCGACGTGACGCCCGAGGCGACGCGTGCCGTCTGCGACCGCGATGTGCCGGGTATTGCAGAGGCAATCCGTGCGTACTCCATGACCAAGACGCGCCGCGCTATGCTCTCGCGCGCTATTTGCATGCAACGAGGTCATACGCTTGTCGTAAACTTTCCCGGTTCTACGAAGGCCGCCCGCGAAAGCTGGGAGGCCATAGCAGACCAGCTGGAGCATGCGGCTCAGATGACAGCGGGCGGCGGACATACCAACTAAGCGGTTTACCTGCGGCGGGGCGACCTGAACGGCTGCTCCGCCTTTGTTTTCCGCCGAAGCGACGCCGAGGTGCACGGCAACTCGAAACTATATTCTCTGGCGAGAATAATTTCTCACTACCATTATTCGCGCGTAAGTATAATCTAGTAACAGAATAAAGCCTGCGGCGGGGTGCCCGGGCATAGCGTTCGAAAGGGTTGAATATGTTCGATATGGTTTCACGCCGCGGTTTTGTCTCGCTTTCTGCTGCCGCTGCCGCCGGCCTTGGCCTTGCCGGCTGCTCGGGCAACAAGACGTCCGAGCCCGCTGGCTCCGATGTCGGCTCCGCCAAGTCTTCCTCTAAGAAGAAGGCTGTCGAGCTGCAGGTCTTTGCCGCCAACTCGCTCGAGAAGGCCCTGCCCGAGGTTCAGGGGCTCTACACCGAGCAGACCGGCACTACGTTTGCCGACACGCAGTTTAAGGCGTCTGGCGACCTTGTCGAGCAGATGCGCGCCGGTGCCGCCGTCGACGTGCTCATCACGGCCTCCAAGGGCACCATGGACGACGCCGAGGCCGGCGAGCTCGTCGATACCGATACGCGCGAGGACATGTTCGTCAATGATCTCGTGATCATTCGCGCCGAGGGCTCCGACACCAAGGTCGAGGCCATCGCCGACGTCGCGAATCTGGACGGCAAGATCGCCATCGGCGACGCCAAGACCGTTCCCGCCGGCAAGTACGCCAACCAGGCGCTGGCTTCTGTGGGCCTCTACACCGGCACCGAGGGCGATGACGGCGAGTACGTGCCCGAGATCGCCGACAAGGTCGCGCTGGCCGACAAGGTCGGCACCGCTGCCGCCTACGTTTCTACGGGCGACTGCGTGGCTGGCTTTGTCTACAGTTCCGACATCTTCCGCTACGACGGTATCGAGGAGGCCTTTGTGTGTCCCGAGGACTCGCACAAGCCCATCGTGTATCCCGGTGCTGTCGCCGAGAGCTCCGAGCATGCCGACGAGGCCAAGGCGTTCATCGACTTCTGCCTGACCAACAAGAAGGCGCAGAAGATTTGGGCTAAGTACGGCTTTGAGCTTTCCGCGTAGTGCGGCTTGGCGCGATAATTCCATCGTTTTGTGTTTCACTCCGTCCTTGTATTCGCTTGGAGCTTTTCGTGCTTAATAGATTCCGCGTGCTTGTCGCCTGTGCTTTGACCTTCGTGCTTTGCTGGGTGCCGGGATTTGCGTTTGCTGGGGACGCTGAGGACGGGGCCCAGGTTACTGCGACCGCCCATGGGCTTTCCTATGGGATCGAGGGTTTTGAGCGGTTGGCCAAGGGGACCGCTCGTGCCATGGAGGGCCAGCCTGAGGGCTACCGGTTTCCCGTTGACGAGGACGTGGACCTTGTAGTGGCGCCTGCTGCCGATCGCGTTGTGGTGTGGATATCGCCCAAGGCGGTCGAGAAGTATGGATTGGATCCGCAGGATAACGAGTGCGTATCGGGTCTCAAAGCCCTCGTCTGTAAGCTCGACAGCGCAAACTGCATGGGAGGTGCGCAGCTAGGGGACGTGGATCTTCCTTGGTATGTCACGGCGGAAACAACGTTTGATGCCGGTGGGTATACCTATGGCTTTGACGAGCGCGGTGCGGATGGGGACCGCTATGTGGTGATTGCGTCAGCCTCGGGTGATGCCAAGGGCGGCGCGCGTTGGCTTGATAGCGCTCAAATGGTGGAGGCATCGTCTGTCGTGTTGCGGGATGAGCAGGGCCCCTTGACCTCTCTGGCCTCCTTTTTGGGCGACATCGACTATCGACCGTTTTGGGTGTCCGTAAAAACGAGCGGCCTTGCCCTGTTGATCTCCTTTGCGCTGGGCCTGTTCGCCGCGTGGAAGACTATGGGTACCTCGAGTCGCATCAAGGGTCTGCTCGACTCGGTCTTTACCATCCCCATGGTGCTGCCGCCCACGGTCTGCGGCTTTCTGCTCCTCATGCTGTTTGGCCGCTCGACCGGGGTGGGCCAGTGGCTCATCGCGCACGGCGTCTCGATCGTCTTTACCTGGCCCGCGGCGGTCATTTCGGCCGTCGTGGTGTCGTTTCCCCTGGTCTACCGTACGGCGCTCGGAGCCTTCGAGAGCCTCGACACGCAGATGCTCGATGCGGCGCGCACGCTGGGCTGGTCCGAGCGTCGCATCTTCACCAAGCTTATGATGCCGCTCGGCTGGCCCTCCATCGCCGCCGGCACGGTGCTCGCCTTCGCGCGTGCCATGGGCGAGTTTGGCTGCACCCTGTTCTTTGCGGGCAACTACGCCGGCATTACGCAGACCATCCCCATCGCCATCTACTTTGAGTGGATGGGCGGCAACACGTCGGTGGCCCTCTTTTGGGTCGTCGTCGTGATCGCGTTTAGTTTCCTAGTCATCCTGTTCATCAACATGTACACCGCTCATTCGCAAAAATACCGCGAGCGGGGTCTTTCCCGTGCGGAGCGCAAGCAGGTCAAGCAGCTGGGCGGCCAGACCGATTCGCTCGACCCAGTCGGCGGCGATGCCTTGCGTATCGATCGCGAGGCACTGGCCGAGCTCATGCGCGATGATGCCGCATTACAGGGAGGTCGATAGGCCATGTCGCTCGTTCTGGATATCAAAAAGCACTATCCCGGGTTTATGCTCGACATGCAGCTCGAGGCCGGCGAGGAGCGCGTGGCACTGCTTGGCGCCTCGGGTTGTGGCAAGAGCTGTACGCTGCGCTGCATTGCCGGCGTGGAGACACCCGACGAGGGCAAGATCGTCGTCAACGGCGTGACCTTTTTTGACTCGGCGGCGGGCATCAACCTGTCGCCCCAGGAGCGCAAATGCGCCCTGCTGTTCCAAAACTATCAGCTGTTTCCCAACATGACGGTGGCCGATAACGTATGCGCCGGTGTAAAGGATGCTGGCGACGCCGCCGCGCGCAAAAAGCTCGCCGAGCGCTATCTGGGCATTTTCGGTCTGGCCGATTTTGTCGATCGCTACCCCGCGCGACTCTCGGGCGGGCAGCAGCAACGCGTGGCGCTTGCCCGTATGGTGGCGGCGCACCCGGGCATTTTTATGTTCGACGAGCCCATGAGCGCACTCGATGCGTATCTCAAGAGCGCGCTTGAGCAAAACATGCTCGACCTGTTCGACGTCTGCAACCGTACCGTGCTCTATGTGAGCCACGACATCGACGAAGCGTGCCGCCTGTGTCAGCGCATCTGCGTGATGCACGACGGGCATGTTGAGGAGATTGGCTCCATCGAGGACGTGGTTCGCCGGCCGCAAACCTTGGCTGCGCTGCGCCTGACGGGCTGCAAGAATACGAGCCGCGCGCGCAAGATCGGGCTTCAGGAAGTTGAAGCCCTGGACTGGGGCATGACCTTCAACGTGGGCCGTGAGGTTCCCAATAACGTGGCGTACCTGGGCATTCGTGCGAGCTACTTCCATGTGGACAACCGTGCCGAGCGGGGCCGCAACAGCTACGACCTGCACGTGGCGCGCGTGAGCGATTCGCGTTTTGAACGCCTGGTGCTGTTGGATGTGCCGCGGGCCGATGCGCCCACGCGTCTGCAGTGGAAGGTGAATAAGGTGAGTGTACCCGTGGAAGAGCTGCCGCAGGCGGGTGAGACTCTGCGCATGCATTTTGATGCAAGCAGGATTCATCTCGTTTGCCGATAATGCGGGTGCGATGCGGTCGAGGAGGTAGTCCTCGACTGCTTTGTTTTCACTTCGCCGTTCGCCGATTTCTACATGACTAAACCTTATCATTCTGATAATTAATTATCAGATAGTGAGACGCTCGCATCCCGACGCTGTCGTACGCATGTCGGCGGTGTTCGTCTGGACGACAACCGTTGATATAGTTACCTTCGACGAGAAAAGGAGGGCGCGCTGATGCCGCAGAAGACATATTCGCGTCGCGTTGCGGCGCGCGCCCTGTATATGGCTCGGAGCCGCATATGAGCAGGTATGTTCACGGCTCCGGGAGAGACGACGCACAACTAAATAATCAGCTGCAAAGCAGGTTCCCCAAAATTCCGGGTTTAGGCACGGCTGGGTTTTCGCCGCCCACCGTGCAGCAATACCGTAGTTATCCGTATTTGGTTCGAGAGGGGAACCGTCATGGCTGAAGAATTCGATTTCCATCCGATGTGGGAGAGCCTCGGCATGAATCTTGCCGATCACGACATGCTGCTGGGCGCTGTGGGCCAGATGTACGGCGATATGTTCCTGACGCAGAACAATCGCCCCAAGTCCACGTCCTACCTGGATTTTGTCGCCACCAACATCCACAGTGGCCGTATTAAGGAGATGCTCGACAAGAAGGAGGCCGGCGAGGCCACCAAGATCGTCGGTTCGTTCTGCGTCTACGTGCCCGAGGAGATCGTACTTGCCTGTGACGGCATTCCTGTGGGCCTGTGCTCGGGTGCCGACTGGGCGACCGACAAGGTCGAGGAGCATCTGCCGCGCAACACCTGTCCGCTCATTAAGAGCTTTGCCGGCTTTAAGCTGGGCGAGGTCTGCCCCTACATTGAGTCGAGCGACCTGGTGGTGGGCGAGAACACCTGCGATGGCAAGAAGAAGGCCTACGAGTTCTTTGCCACGCAAAAGAACATGTACGTCATGGATATCCCCAACGTGCACGACGAGTCGACGCTCGTGACCTGGAAGGCCGAGGTCAAGAAGCTCGCGGCCAAGATCGAGGACGAGTGCGGCGTCAAGATTACGCCCGAGCGCCTGAAGGCTGCCACCCACGCCGTCAACGAGAAGCGTCGCGCCCTGCAGCGTCTGGCTGCGACCCGCGCTGCCGATCCGGCGCCCATCAGCGGTCTCGACAGCCTGCTGACCGTTCAGGCCGCCTTTATGGATGACACGCCGCGTCTGACCGGAGCCATTAACGATATGGCGGCTGAGTGCGAGCAGCGCGTTGAGGCTGGCGAGGGCGTGGCGCCCAAGGGCACCAAGCGCATCCTGTACACCGGTACGCCCATGGCCGTGCCCAACTGGAAACTGTTCAACCTTATCGAGAAGGCCGGCGGCGTTGTGGTAGGCGAGGAGTCCTGCACGGGCTCGCGCTACTACAAGGACCTGGTCGACGAGTCCGGTGAGACGGTCGACGAGATGCTCGACGCCATCGCCGAGCGCTACTTTAAAATCAACTGCGCCGTCTTTACGCCCAACGACCAGCGTATGAAGGACATTGTCCAGATGGCCAAGGACCTGCATGCCGACGGCATCGTCGACGTGGCCCTGCAGTTCTGCACGCTCTATGAGATGGAGTCGTTTGCCGTGGAGAAGGCCGCCGAGGAGGCAGGCATTCCGTTTATGCACATCACGACCGACTACGCCGGCGAGGATGCAGGCCAACTGCAAACCAGGATTGAGGCTTTCTTGGAAACCATTTAGGGCTATATCCGTCCCGGCGGCTTCCCAGGCACCCGATCTTGCCGTTCAAACCGTCGCTTGCGTACCAAAGTACGCGGCGACTCCTCTTTCACGGCAACCTCGGGCACCTGGGAAAGCCGTCTCCTTGGTTGGTTAAAAGGTTTGTTAAGGAGTTATATGTCGGAAAATATTGAGCAGCCGTTGCCGCGCACGTTTGAGGAGTTCAACGAGCAGCGCAAGGCGGCGTTTATTCGCGTCAAGGATTATAAGCAGGCGGGTAATCGCCTGGTCGGCTTTTTGTGCAGCTATACGCCGCTCGAGATTATCGATGCCGCGGGCGCCTCGAGCGTGGCTCTGTGCGGTACGTCCGACGAGGTGATTCCCGAGGCCGAGAAGGTGCTGCCGGCAAATTTGTGTCCGCTCATCAAGTCGACGTACGGTTTTGCTTATTCGCAAAAGTGCCCGTTTACGTACTTTAGCGACATGATCATCGGCGAGACCACCTGCGACGGCAAGAAGAAGATGTACGAGCTGCTCAACGAGCTCAAGCGCACGCACATTCTGCATCTTCCTCAGGGTCGCGACCGCGCC
Source organism: uncultured Collinsella sp. (assembly GCA_900545615.1). Taxonomy (GTDB): domain Bacteria; phylum Actinomycetota; class Coriobacteriia; order Coriobacteriales; family Coriobacteriaceae; genus Collinsella. The sequence goes on along the minus strand of UQZM01000015.1, from coordinate 26,692 downwards.
TACGAGCGCGAGGGCTGGTACGAGGAGTGCCGCCTGCTCAAGGAGGAGCTCGAGGTCTTCTACGGCATCACGATTACCGACGATGACCTGCGCGCCGCTGTGCGCCGCCGCAACCGCTTGCGTGCGGCCCAGCTCGACATGTTTGCGCTGCAGGCCAATCAGCCGGCGGCCATGAGCGGCGTCGACCTGATGAGCACCATGTTTGCCGGTACGTTCAGCTTTGATATCGAGGCCTATACGCAGCAGCTGGAGCAAAAGGTTGTCAAGCTGCGCGAGGTCTACGACGCGGGCGAGCGCCCGGTTGCGGCGGATGCCAAGCGCATTCTGATCACCGGCTGCCCGGTGGGCGGCGTGATCAACAAAATCGGCCGCGCCATCGAGTCCAACGGCGGCGTGGTCGTGTGCATGGACGACTGCTCGGGCGAGCGCACGGCGGCCATGATGATCGACCCGGAGGCTCCCGATATTCTGCGCGCTATCGCCGATCGCTACCTGGACATTAACTGCTCGGTCATGACGCCCAACGACGGTCGTATGCAGAACACGCTGGCCATGTGCGAGAAGTATCACGTCGATGGCGTAGTGGAGAGCGTGCTCCAGGCGTGCCACACCTTTAACGTGGAGAGTGCGCGCATGCAGGAGGCTGTCGAGGGTGCGGGTATTCCGTATATGAAGATCGAGACCGACTACAGCAACGGCGACATGGGCCAGATCGAGACCCGCATCGCCGCCTTCATCGAAACCCTCTAGCTTCCTCAGGCACCGGATCTTGGCCCTCAAACCGTCGCTTGCGTACCCAAAGTACGCTGCGCTCCTCTTTCGGGGCAATCTCCGGCACCTGAGAAACCTAGAGCTAAGGCGCCTGAACGCGCCGCTGTCTTTGATGTTTAGATTGGGAGAGAGCCATGATAGGGATCGGGATCGATATCGGGTCTACGGCGGCTAAGGCCGCTGTGGTCGATGGGGATGGTTCGGTGGCGTGGACGTGCGTGCAGCCAACCGGGTTCTCCTCGGTCGATGCTTCCGAGCGGTTGCGCGAGGCACTGGCAGCGGCGGGTTATGACGTGACGGGCGACGATGTTCGCGTGGTCGCGACCGGCTACGGTCGTGTCGCCGTGCCCTATGCGCATAAGGTCGTGACCGAGATTACCTGCCACGGCACCGGTGCCGTGCGTCTGTTTGGCGATCACGGCACGGTGATTGACGTGGGCGGCCAGGACACCAAGGTCATCCAGCTCAAGGGCGGTCGCGTGGCCAAGTTCGCCATGAACGACAAGTGCGCCGCCGGCACGGGGCGCTTTTTGGAGATCATGGCCGACCGCCTAGGCATTTCCCAGCAGCAGATGGCCGACCTGGCGCGTTCCGGCGAGCCCACCAAGATCAGCAGCATGTGCACGGTGTTTGCCGAAAGCGAGGTCATCAGCCTGATCGGTCGCGGCGAGCCGCGCGAGAACATTGCGCGTGGCGTGATCGACAGCGTGGTTTCGCGCGTGGCGACCATGGCCGGGCAGGCCGCGGGCGCCCCGTACTATCTGACCGGCGGCCTGTGCGAAAACGCCTATGTCGTTGAACGGTTGGGCGAGCTACTGGGGTCGCCGGTGACCACCTCGCCCCAGGCTCGCTTTGCCGGTGCCATCGGTGCGGCGATTCGCGCACAGGCGCTCAATTAATGCATCCGCCGTAGGCTCGCATTCATGCGTATACTGGGAGAAAATGATTGCCCGATGAGAGGAGGTATCGATGGCTGACGATCAGATTAAGCTCACGTCTATGACGGCCGCGAGCGGTTGAGCCGCTAAGTTGGCTCCCGGAGCCCTCGCCCAGGTCCTGGGCGATTTACCCAATGTGCATAACGACAACTTGCTCGTGGGGTTCGATACCTCCGACGATGCGAGCGTCTTTCGCGTAGGGGAGAACCTGGGACTCGTGCAGTCCATCGACTTCTTCCCACCGATGGTCGACGACCCGTTTCTGTTTGGCCAGATTGCCGCGGCAAACTCACTGTCGGACATCTACGCCATGGGCGGGCGGCCGAGCCATGCCATGAACTTGCTCTGCATACCCAGTTGCCTGGGCGTCGAGGTTGCCGGTCAGATTCTGGCGGGCGGCGCCGATAAGTGCGTCGAGGCCGGCTGCACCATCGCGGGCGGCCACACCATCAACGACGACGAGCCCAAGTACGGCCTGTCCGTGAGCGGTTTTGTGCCGCTCGATCGCATGCTCGCTAACAGCGGCGCACACGTGGGCGATGTTCTGCTGCTGACCAAGGCGATCGGCTCGGGCATCATCACCACGGCCATTAAGGGCGAGCTCATCGAACAGGATGACGCCAGCCCGATGTTCGATTCGATGCGCACCCTCAACGAGGCGCCGATTCGTCTGGCCGAGGGGCTCGAACTTCACGGCTGCACCGACATTACGGGCTTTGGCCTGATTGGGCATGCGTGCGAGATGGCCGAGGGTTCGGGCGTGCAGGTCGAGCTTGCGTCGGGAGCGGTGCCGCTCTTTGACCAGGTGCTCGATATGGCGCGTCTGGGCATTATCCCCGCGGGCTCCTACCGCAACCAGGACTTCTTTGGCCCGCGTGTGGCTGCCGACGAGGACCTGGAGCCGGGTATGTTGGATGCGCTGTACGATCCGCAGACCTCGGGCGGCTTGCTCATCGCGGCGCCTGCTGCCGATGTGGATGAGCTTGCGCACCGTCTGCATGCCGAAGGACGTATTGCCGCCGTCGTCGGTCGCGTGTGCGAGCCGGTGCCAGGCGGTCCTGCCGTCCACGTTGTTCGCTAGCCCGCACGTTTATGTAACTGTTTACCGTTCTCTAGAACGGTTCTTTCGAAAGGAAAAGCTATGTCCACCAAGATTGAAGTCAATGCCATGGGCGATGCCTGCCCGCTACCCGTCGTTAAGACGCTCAAAGCCCTGAAGCAGCTCGATGGAGAGGGCGCCGTCGTGACCTCGGTCGACAACGAGACCGCCGTCAAGAACATCTCCAAGATGGCGCAGGAGAAGGGCTGCACGGCCTCGGTCGAGAAGGTTTCTGACGCCGAGTGGCACGTGACCGTGGCGACCTCTGGCGCCGTTGCCGTGGCTGATCCCGAGCAGGATGGCGCTGCCTTTTGTGATGCCAGCGCCGGCAAGGGCAAGCTCGTCATTTCCGTCTACACCGACTGTATGGGCCACGGCGACGACGAGCTGGGCCACAAGCTCATGAAGGCCTTCATCTTTGCCGTGACGCAACAGGAGGAGCTGCCCGCGACCATGTTGTTCTACAACGGCGGCGCCAAGCTCACCGTCGAGGGCTCGCCGGTGCTCGACGACCTGAAGGGACTGGCCGAGCAGGGCGTCGAGATTCTCACCTGCGGTACCTGCCTCGATCACTATGGCATTAAAGACCAGCTTGCGGTGGGCGAGGTCACCAACATGTACGTGATCGTGGAGAAGATGGAGCAGGCCGTGCGCGTCGTGCGCCCGTAGCGTTTGGGCGGGATTGCCATGAGAGAAAAGCGCCCGGCGCTTGTCATCACGTTTCCTACCACGGCGGCCGCCATGGGGTGCGAGACCCTATGCGTCGAGCGCGGCCTTCCCGGGCGCACGATTCCCGTGCCCGGGGAGGTCGCTGCCGGCTGCGGCTTGGCGTGGAAGGCGCTGCCTTCGGATGAGGACCTGCTGCGCGGCGAGCTTGCCGCGGCGGGCGTCCCCACCGAGGGCTTTACGGTAATCGACATGTGGGAGGTCGTGCGATGATCTACCTGGATAACGCGGCGACGACCATGCATAAGCCGCAGACGGTGATCGATGCCGTGACGCAGGCGATGTGTTCGCTCGGTAATGCCGGGCGCGGGGCCACGTCGGGTGCCCTCGATGCCGCTCGTACGATTCATGCTTGCCGTGCCAAGCTTGCGCGCTTGCTGGGCTGCCAGAGGGCGGACCATGTTTGTTTTACGCCCAACTCTACGGCGGCGCTCAACACGGCGATTAACGGCGTGGTGCGTCCCGGCGACCGCGTGGTCACAACGGTGCTTGAGCACAACTCCGTGCTGCGCCCGCTCAACCGCCTGACGGCAGAGCGGGGCGTGACCGTTGAGCGTGCGGGCTGCGACGCGAACGGCGTGCTCGACTACGACGAGCTCGAGCGGTTGGTCACGCCGGGCACGCGTGCCGTGGTGGTGACGCACGCCTCCAATGTGACCGGCAACGCGGTCGACATTGCACGCGTGGCGGCCATGGCCCATGCGGCCGGTGCGCTGGTGATCGTCGATGCCTCTCAGTCTGCCGGCACGGCGAAGATCGACATGCAGGCCATGGGCCTCGACATCGTGTGCTTTACCGGCCACAAGGGGCTCATGGGACCTCAAGGCACCGGTGGCCTGGCCGTGGCGGAGGGCATTGACGTGGCGCCGTGGGCCATGGGCGGTACGGGCGTGCACAGCTTTGATGCGCTGCAGCCGCTTGAGTGGCCCACGCGCCTTGAGGCGGGCACGCTCAACGGCCATGGCATCGCGGGTCTTTCCGCTGGTCTCGACTTTATCGAGGCCCAGGGTGGATTCGAGGCGATTGCGGCGCATGAGTGCGCGCTTGCCGAGCGTTTCCTCGCCGGCGTTCGTGAAATACCCGGCATTGCGCTCTACGGTGCCTTTGACCAGCCGACGCGCTCTGCGATTGTGTCGCTCAACGTAGCCGATATCGATTCGGCCGAGATCTCGGACGCGCTCATGCAAGGGTGGGGGATTGCGACACGCCCCGGCGCCCACTGCGCCCCGCTCATGCACCGTGCGCTGGGGACCGAGCGTCAGGGTGTCGTTCGCTTCTCGTTTGGGTATTTCAACACGGACGAGGAAGTCGACACCGCGATCGACGCTTTGCGCGATTTAGCCTGCTAAAGCTGCTAGACCGTTTATACTTGCGGGACGGGTGTTTTTGCCCGTCCCGTTTTTGTTTCGATTCGAAAGGTGCTCTCATGGCTTCATCCGCCCCGCGCGGTCTGCGCTCCGACCATGTCGTCACCGTCGGCATCGCCCTGTTCTCGATGCTCTTTGGCGCCGGCAACCTCATAATTCCGCCGCTGCTGGCGCTGCAGGCGGGCTCTGCCACGCCGGTCGCCATGCTCGGCCTTCTCATCGCTGCCATCGGCCTGCCCGTCATGGGCTTTATCGCCGTGGCGCTTGCCGGAACGGCGCGCGAGCTTGCCGGCCGCGTGCACCCCAAGTTCGGTGAATTCTTTGTCGCGGCGGTGTATCTGGCCATCGGCCCGTGCCTGGCTATTCCGCGTACGAGCTCCACGGCCTTCGAGATGCTGGTGCCGCTGCTGCCCGAGGGCGTCTCGCTCGGCACGGCTCGCCTGGTGTTTGCCATCGGGTTCTTCGTGGTCGCGTTTGCGCTCACGCTGCGTCCGGGCGTCATCACGCGCGTGCTCGGGCGCATTACGGGCCCCGCGCTCATTGCGCTCATCGTGCTGGTCGTGGGTGCTGCCGTGATCTCGCCGTTGGGTCCCGCTGCCGCGCCGCAGACTCCCTACAATGCCGGTGCTGCCGTGCAGGGCTTTTTGACCGGCTACCAGACCATGGACCTGCTCGCGTCGCTCGCCTTTGGCATCATCATCGCCGAGACCATCCATGAGCTTGGTGTTACCGACGATAAGCGCGTGGCCTTCGAGATCTCGCGCTCCGGTGTGATCGCCGGCGTGCTCATGGCCATCATCTACTGCGGCCTGGCGCTTGCCGGCATGCAGCTCGGCACGGTTATGCCCGACGCCACCAACGGTGCCGCCATCCTTGCCCGTTCTGCCTCCATGCACTTTGGCCTTGTCGGCACGGTCGTGGTCTTTGCGATCTTTTTCCTCGCCTGCATGAACGTGTGCATCGGTCTTATTAGCTGCTGCTCGCGGTACTTCTGCGAGACGTATGTGGTTGAAGGGGGAGCGGAGGCTTCCGAGGAGGCCATGCGCCGCCCCTTTGCGATGCTTGCCTTTGTGTTCGCGGCATTTTCGTGCGTGCTCTCCAACGTGGGCCTCGACGTGATCCTTATGTTCTCGGTGCCTATGCTCAATGCCCTGTATCCCGTTGCCATTGTGCTGGTGCTTATGGGCCTGATGCACGGCTTTTGCGACGCGCATCCGCAGGTTTGGTTTTGGGTCGGCGGCGTGGTCGCGGTGCAGAGCGTGATCACCTCGGTCCGCGACGCGTTCTTTACTGGTGCGTGGCTGCCGTTCGATGCGTTGCCGCTGGCAGATATCGGTGCTGCGTGGGCACCGGTTGCTGTGGCGGCGTTTGTGATCGGTCTGGTTCATAGCCAGTTTGTCGCACATTCGAGGAGCTAGGGCATCGTCGCTTGCGCCAGCGGGGAGTCTCCCCTATAATTTCCTTCGCTTTGGGACACGCAAGGTTTAGACCTTAGCTGCTCAACACCTTCGGGACGTGGCGCAGTTTGGTAGCGCGCCTGCTTTGGGAGCAGGATGTCGCAGGTTCAAATCCTGTCGTCCCGACCATATCTTGCGGGCGTAGTTCAATGGTAGAACCCCAGCCTTCCAAGCTGATGACGCGGGTTCGATTCCCGTCGCCCGCTCCATAAGATAGATTAACGGCTCTGATTTCTTTTTTGGGATCAGAGCCGTTTTCGTACGCGTGCCAGGCGACGGGAATCGAACCCGTCAGGGTGCGAAGCTGAGAAAATGCGTGGGACACATTTACCAGGAGTGTTTGTCCCCAATCTTAAGAAAGAAGTGATTGACATGGCAGAGAACAAGGCAGAGTACTCCGCCCCCGATTGCCTGGCGCCTGCTGCGATCGAGGCGAAGACCGAGGCCGCCGGCGTGACCAAAGCAAATCTGCCGATCGCGAAGGCTTTTCTGCTGGCCATGTTCGCCGGTGCGTTTATCGCCTTCGGTGGCCTGTTCTTCACGGTCTTTATGAGCGATGCGACCCTTGGTTGGGGCGCCCAGCGCTTCGTGGGCGGCCTGTGCTTTTGTCTGGGCCTGGTGCTCGTGCTCATTTGCGGCGCCGAGCTCTTTACTGGCAACTCGCTCATGGTCTGCGCGCTCAAGAGCAAAAAGATCACGCTCGTACAGATGCTCAAGGCATGGGCCATTGTTTGGATCGGTAACTTTGTCGGCGCCCTGTTCGTCGTCTTTTTGGTGTACATGGCAGCCATCTATAAACTCAACGGCGAGGCCGTCGCCAACACCATGGTGAGCGTCGCCGCCGGTAAGGTTTCGATCGATGCCGTCACCATCTTCTTCCGCGGCATCCTGTGCAACATCTTTGTGTGCCTGGCCGTGTGGATCGGAACCGCCGGTAAGACCGTGGTCGACAAGGTCGTTGGAATCCTGCTGCCCATCGCCGCCTTTGTGGCCTGCGGTTTTGAGCACTGCGTCGCCAACATGTACTTTTTGCCCATGGGCGTTTTAATGCACGCTTGTGGCTATGGGGCGGACGTCGCCGGCGCCGATGCCCTCAACGCCGCCGGCCTGGCGCTCAACCTTTCGGTCGCCACGCTGGGCAATATCGTGGGCGGTGCTGTGATCGTGGCACTGGGCTACTGGTACATCTACGCCAAAAAAGAGGCCTAAGGGCCCCAAGCTATAACCGACCATAAAGGGACAGGTTTATTTTGGCAGGTTTTGGACGAGGCGCTGCGCCGTCTTGCCATGAGCTGCCATAATGGACCTGTCCCTTTTTTGCATACGCGTTGCCAATTTTGGTTGATGGCGAACTATGGGGACCTGCTTTTTATTGAACATGTCGAAAGGCTCCCCATGAGCGACTGCGAATCCATGCCTGCCGAGGTGCGCGACCGCCTGCGCTCCATTCCCGCCGTCCACGAGCTGCTGGCCGAGTGGCCGGTCATGAAGGCTGCCGGTGATGCGGGCGACACGATGGTGCGCGAGGCCGTTGCCGCCGAGCTCGATGCCGAGCGCGCGGCGATTCGCTCTGGCGCCCCCGCAAGGAACAAGCGCGAGCTCGCCTTGGCCATTGAGCGGCGGACCCACCGCCTGTCGCTGCCGACCCTGCGCCCCGCCGTCAACGCGACGGGCGTTGTGATTCACACCAACCTGGGCCGTGCCCCGCTCGCTCCCGCGGCGGTGCAGTCGGTGACCGACGTCGCCCGCAGCTACAGCACGCTCGAATACGATGTCGCGACTTGCGCTCGCGGAGGGCGCAAGGAGCATGCCGCGCGTCTGCTGCGCACGCTTACGGGGTCGCAGGATGCCCTGGTCGTCAACAACAACGCCGCGGCGGTGCTGCTGGTGCTTGCTGCGCATGCGTGCGGCAAAGAGGTCATCGTGAGCCGCGGCGAGCTTGTCGAGGTGGGTGGCAGCTTCCGCATTCCCGATATCATGGCGGCTTCGGGCGCCAAGCTCGTCGAGGTGGGCTCTACCAATCGCACGCATCTGGACGATTATCGAAGCGCCATTACACCCAACACGGCGATGATCCTGAAAGTGCATCCTTCCAACTATCGTATCGAGGGATTCCACGAGGAAGTTTCCGCGGCAGAGCTTTCTGCGCTGGCGCATGAGCACGGGCTTCTGCTGTACGAGGACCAGGGTTCGGGCGCTTTGCTTGCAGATGGCGTGCTCGCCGATGCGGGGGAGGCGCCCACAGCTGCTTCGCTTGACGCCGGCGTGGACGTTGTCTCGTGCTCGGGCGACAAACTGCTCGGCGGCTCGCAGGCGGGCATTATCCTGGGCAGCACCGAGGCGATTGACGCCTGTGCCGTCCATCCACTCATGCGCGCGCTTCGCCCCGGCAAGCTCACGCTCGCGGCGCTCGAGGCCACCCTTCGGCTGTATGTGACGGGACCCGAGGTGGCACATCGTGAGATTCCGGTGCTCAACATGCTTGGTAGCGCGTCGGCCCCGCTCGAGCGTCAGGCCAAGCGTCTGCGCGATCGCATGCTGCGCAGGCTGCGCGACGCTCAGTGCGAGGAGGCGGTGGATCTGCAGGTTGTCGAGGGCGTTTCTGCCCCTGGCGGCGGGTCACTGCCGACCGTCGAGCTCCCGACGTTTTGTGTCGCCGTCCGTCCTGTCGATGGACACCTGTCTGCCGACGGTCTCAAGCGTGCCATGGTCCAGGAACCCGATACGCCGGTCGTGACGCGTGTGCAACACGACCAGGTGCTGTTTGACGTTCGAACGCTGTTGCGTGATACCGATCTTGATCTGTGTGCGGCGGCGTTGGCGGAGGCCGTTCGCGTGGGTTTGAATCGATGACTGCGCGTGAGCATGTCGAATGCCCCGTTGTCGTTGGAACCGCGGGGCACGTCGACCACGGTAAATCGGCCCTTATCGAGGCACTGACCGGCAAAAATCCCGACCGCCTGGAGGTCGAGCGGCGCCGCGGTATGACCACGGAGCTCGGTTTTGGCGAGCTTGAGCTTCCCGGCGGCAAGCTCGTCGGCTTGGTCGACGTGCCCGGACATGCGCATTACCTGCGCGCCATGGTGCAGGGCGCCACCGGTGTGGACGTTGCCTTGCTGGTGGTTTCTGCCGTTGAGGGCGTCATGCCGCAGACCCGCGAGCACGTTCGCGTGCTGGAGCTTTTGGGCGTGACGCACATGGTCGTCGCGCTCACGATGCGCGATCTGGCCGATGACGAGATTGCCATGCTGGCAGAACTCGATATCGAGGCATTTCTCGAGGGGACTGTGTTTGCGGGGGCCTCGATCGTGCCGGTGTCCTCCAAGACGGGCGAGGGCCTGGGCGAGCTGCTCGCGGTGCTCGATGACGCGGTTTGCTCGTGCCCGTCAGAGCGACAGGAGGCAACTGCGGGCTCGGGCACCGCGCCCCGGCTTCCCATCGACCGCTGCTTTAGCATCAAGGGCACCGGAACCGTCGTGACGGGCACGCTGCACGACGGACCCGTGTCGGTGGGCGATGAGCTCGTTGCGCTGCCGTCGCAAACGCGCTTCCGTGTGCGCGGGATTCAGGTTCACGGGGATACCCAGCGTGCGGTCCCTGGTCAGCGTGTGGCGCTCAACTTGGTGGGCGATGGCGTGGCGGGCCTCAAGCGCGGCGAGATGCTCGGTGTTGAGGGCTGTGTGGGCCAGACGCTGCGCTTTATGATGCAGCTAACATATGTGGGGCGCGACGGTGCGCGATCCGGCGTACTTGCTTCGGGCACGCGTGTGCACGTCATGGCCGGCACGGCCGAGGTGCTCGGCCGCATTATGCTCATGGAGGGCGAGGCTCCCCTGGCGGTCGGCGAGACGCGTGTGGTGCAGGTGCGCCTGGAGCGACCGTTGCCGTTACGCGCCGGTGATCACGCGGTCGTCCTGTCGTATTCTCCGATTTCGCTGCTTGGCGGCGGGCGCGTCCTGCTTTCACGTTGTCGCCGCGCGAGGACTCTGTCGGCGGGGGAGCGAGCGCTGTATGCGGCGCTTGAGACCGGTGATGCTGCGGGTGCGGTAGGCGGGTGGCTGGCCCTGCAGTCGCTGCCTGTTGCCGCCGCCGATGTCGCCGCGGCGCTTGATCTTGTTGCCAGTGAGGCTGACGCCGTTTTGCGGGGGCTTGTTGCCCAGGCTGCCGTGCGCGAGCTTGATGTGGGCGATACGGCGCTTTACGTCGATACCTCGGTTCTCGATGCTGCGATGGATGCGCTGGCAGCCACCTTGTCTGCCATGCACGCGGCGGCCCCCAAGGAAACCGGGTTTACGCCCGGCGCGGTCGCGTGCGTGGCGTGGTCGGGCGCCGGCGACGATGTCGTGATGGCGCTTATTGCCGAGGCCCGTGCACGCGGCGTGTGCGCTGTCGACGGTGCCGAGGTATTCGACCCGCACTCCGCCGCCGCGGCGATACGCGTGGTGCGCGAGGCCTCCGAGCGCATTGTCGCGTTGCTGGACGAGACTGGCCTCGATGCGCCGACGCTCCCCGAGGTGGGCGAGCGCCTGCAACTCGATCGCGACACTATGACGCGTGCCCTGCGCGAGCTTTCGCTCAACCGCTCCATCGTTAAGGTCGATCGCGACGTCGCCCTGTCCGCTGCCTCCGAGGCCCATGCGCGCGAACTTGTTACTGCTACGATTGAGGCTGCCGGCGGCGCTACCACCACGAGTGTGCTGCGCGAGGCGCTGGGCGTGTCGCGCAAACGAACCATCAGCATCCTGGAGCATCTGGATGCCGTTCGCTTTACGCGACTCGACAAAGACGAGGGCCTGCGCTCCCTGCGGTAGCCTGGCTGCCCGGTTTGGTAAAATACCGCCACACTTGGGAACGGATGGGCTCCGGTGGGCCCCGCGGTCCTCAAAACCGTTGCGAGGCGTGCAAAACGTCTTGGATGTGTTCGATTCACATACGTTCCCGCCAACGCATCTCGCCAAAACCACCACAAAGGTGCCTGTCCCCATTGTGGTGGTCTGGACCACGGGGACGAAACAGCTTCGAAACACGGATTTCGCGGGTCAGGTGCTCAAAAACGCATCTACCTGCATCGTAATCAAAATGAAACATCTGCCCGTGGTCTTATTCGTAACTTTGCTGCAACAGTGCGATATTATCCATACTCGATAAAGCTCGCGGCGCATGGGGCGCCTCGAACGACACTTTTCTTTTCCATCAATTGGAGGAAGCATGAGCTACACGCAGAAAGTTCTCGACGAGCTCAAGGCCCGCTATCCCGAGCAGCCTGAGTTCATCCAGGCCGCGACCGAGATTCTCGGCACCATCCAGCCGGCGCTCGACGCCCATCCCGAGTACGAGGAGGCCGCCCTGCTTGAGCGCCTCGTCGAGCCCGAGCGCATCGTCATGTTCCGTGTTCCCTGGGTCGACGACCAGGGCAAGGTTCAGGTCAACCGCGGTTACCGCGTCGAGTTCAACTCTGCCATTGGACCCTACAAGGGCGGCCTGCGCTTTAACCCGACGGTCACCCTGGGCATGCTTAAGTTCCTGGGCCTGGAGCAGATCCTCAAGAACAGCCTGACCACCCTTCCCATGGGCGGCGGCAAGGGCGGTTCCGACTTTGACCCCAAGGGCAGGTCCAACAACGAGATCATGCACTTCTGCCAGTCCTTCATGACCGAGCTCTATCGCCACATTGGCCCCAACACCGACGTTCCCGCCGGCGACCTGGGCGTTGGCGGCCGCGAGGTTGCCTACCTGTTCGGTCAGTACAAGCGCCTGACCAACGAGTGGACCGGCGTCCTTACCGGCAAGGGCCTCTCCTTTGGCGGCTCGCTCGCCCGTACCGAGGCCACCGGCTACGGTCTGGTCTACTTTGTGGACGAGTACCTCAAGAGCCGCGGCGATTCCTTCGAGGGCAAGAACGTCGTCGTTCACGGCTCCGGTAACGTCGCCATCTACGCGGTTCAGAAGGTCGCCCAGCTCGGCGGCAAGGTCCTGGCCTGCTCCGACACCCATGGCTGGGTCGAGGATCCCGACGGCATCGACTACACCGTGCTCGAGCATGTCTACAACAAGAAGCGCTCCGGCCACGACAAGGGCGTTACGCTCGCTATGTACGTCGACGAGAAGCCTAATGCCACGTGGCACGAGGGCGACGGCCGCGGCGTGTGGCAGCTGCCCTGCGACATCGCGCTGCCCTGCGCTCGCGAGAACACGCTGCTGCTCGAGGACGCCCAGGCGCTCGTCGCCAACGGCTGCAAGGTGGTCGGCGAGGGCGCGAACATGCCTACGACCATCGAGGCCACGACCTACTTCCAGGAGAACGGCGTCGCCTTTATGCCCGGTAAGGCTGCCAACGCCGGCGGCGTGCTCGTGTCCGGCCTGGAGATGAGTCAGAACGCCGAGCACCTGTCCTGGACCTTCGAGGAGGTCGACGGCAAGCTCGAGCAGCTCATGCGCGGCATGTTCCACAACGTGGACGACACTGCCAAGGAGTACGGCGAGGAGGGCAACTTCGTCATGGGTGCCAACATCGCCGGCTTCCTGAAGGTCGCCGATGCCATGCTCGCCCAGGGCGTCTGCTAAATCTTCGCTCGATATAGCATCGCAGAAGGCTCCCAGTCATCTTGGCTGGGAGCCTTTTTTGATTCGCATGCGACGGAGGAAAACGGTTCATTTTGTCCCGACACGAGCTGTGCCCCCTCGTTTGGTACACTTAAAGGTACTGGACAAGTGGAGAGATGGGGGAGAACGTGCTCAAGTTCGGTACCTACGTCCGTGTTGGAAACGCGGCCGAAGCCTATGAGCTCTTACAGAAGAACCGCAACAACAAGATTGTGGGCGGCGGCATCTGGATGCGCCTGGGTTCGCGTCGCGTGGCGACGGCGATTGACCTTTCGGCCTGCGGACTCGATCAGATCGAGGAGACCGAGACCGAGTTTCGCATCGGTGCCATGTGCACCCTGCGCCAGCTCGAGCGTCATGCTGGGCTCAACGCGCTTGTCAACAATGTCTTTGAGTTCGCCGTCCACGACATCGTGGGCGTGCAGCTGCGCAATACCGCCACGGTGGGCGGCAGCATCTACGGCCGCTTTGGTTTTTCGGACGTGCTCTCGGCCTTTTTGGCGCTCGATTCGTATGTTGAGCTGACGGGCGCCGGCCGCGTGCCGCTCGCCGAGTTCGTCGACATGGGTTACGTGCGCGACGTGATCGAGCACATCGTGGTCGTTAAGCACGACTATCGTGCAAGCTACGAGGCTGTGCGCAAGGCCGCGACCGACTTCCCCTCGCTCAACGTCACCGCCGCCTGGTGGGACAACAGCTGGCATGTCACCGTGGGCGCCCGCCCGCTGCGCGCGACCCTGCTGCAGGGTGAGGCATGCGGCCTTACCGCCGAGCAGCCTTCCGAGGACGAGCTACGCGCCCTGGCCGCGTCCGTACGCGCGCTGAGCTATGGCACCAACCTGTGGGGCTCGGCCGACTACCGCCGCCGCATCTCGGCCCCGCTCGCCATCCAGGCTGTGCGTCGCGCCGCCGGCATCGAGCTTTCGGCCGCGCTTGCCCGCGAGCTCGAGACCGTGCAAGTGCCTAAGTTTGCCACGGACGAGTATTCCTGCCGCCGCGTGCCCGGCGTCGATTCTAGCGAGGTGCGCTAATGGCTGCCAAACTCATCGATCTTTCCTTTACGCTCAACTGCCGCAAGGTCAAGGTTCAGATTGCCCCCGACACCATGCTCTTTGCGCTGTTGCGTGAGCAGGGCTGCGCGTCGGTGCGCTGTGCCTGCGAAACCACCAACTGCGGTCTGTGCACGGTGTGGCTCGACGGCGACCCGGTGCTGAGCTGCTCGGTTCCCGCCGCTCGCGTCGAGGGCCACACCATCACCACGCTCGAGGGCCTCAAAGCCGAGTCTGAGGCGCTGGCCCGTGCGATGGCTGCCGAAGGCGCCGAGCAGTGCGGTTTTTGCGCCCCCGGCCTTATCATGAACGTGCTGGCGCTTGCCCGCGCCGCCAAGGAGGACCCGAGCCTCGTCGCCACGCGCGAGGAGCTCTCGCGCCAGCTCGCCGGCAACCTCTGCCGTTGCAGCGGCTACGAGAGCCAGCTGCGCGCCATCGTGCGCTTTCTCAACGAGTCCGGCGTGCAGGTGGGCTTCGAGATGCCCGAGCTGCCCGTCAACGACACCAGCTGCGATGGCGTCTCGTACAAGCAAATCACCCACAAGCAGCCCAAGAAGGACTCGAAGGCCCTGCTCGAGGGCCGTCCCGTCTACACCGGCGATATGGTGCCCGCCGGTGCGCTCATCGTCAAACTCAAGCGCAGCCCCTATGCCCGCGCCAAGATCCGCTCCATCGATACGTCGCGCGCCCTGAAGGTGCCCGGCGTCGTGGGCGTCTACACCTACGAGGACGTGCCCAAGCGCCGCTTTACCATCGCCGGCCAGAGCTATCCGCAGCCGAGTCCCTACGACCGCCTGATCCTCGAGAACCTCGTGCGCTACCAAAACGAGGAGGTGGCGATCGTCGCCGCCGAGACCGAGGAGGCCGCCGACAAGGCCCTCAAGCTCATCAAGGTCGACTACGAGGTGCTCGAGCCGTTGCTCGACTTTACGCAGGCGCTCGATAACGACATCGTGGTCCACCCCGAGGGCGACGTGACCTTTATGTTCCCGCAGGGCGGCGACGTCCCGCGCAACTTGGTATGCAGCGGTACCAGCGACTTTGGCGACTTGGACGAGGCCTTCGCCCAGAGCGACATCGTCTTTGAGCGCACCTACACCAGCCAAGCCACGCAGACCGCGCCCATGGAAACCTTCCGCGCCTTCGCGACGACCGACGCGTTTGGGCGTATCTCGGTGACCACCTCTACGCAGGTGCCCTTCCACGTGCGCCGCATGGTCGCGCAGTCGCTCGACATTCCGCAGTCGCAGGTGCAGGTCATCAAGCCGCGCATCGGCGGCGGTTTTGGCTCCAAGCAGACGGGCTGTTGCGAGATCTTCGTGGCGTTCGTCACCCAGCAGACCGGCCGTCCGAGCTACTGCTGCTACACCCGTGAGGAGACCATCACCGCGGGTAACTCGCGCCACCAGATGCAGATGACCGTTAAGCTGGGCGCCATGAACGACGGCACTATCACGGCCATCGATTTGCACACGCTGTCCAACGCCGGCGCGTATGGCGAGCATGCCACCACGACGATCGGCCTTTCGGGCCACAAGAGCCTGCCGATTTACAACCATGTGAAGGCGAGCCGCTTTAGCTGGGACGCCGTCTACACCAATACCAACCGCGGCGGCGCGTATCGCGGCTACGGTGCCACCCAGGGACAGTTTGCCGTGGAGAGCGCCGTCAACGAGCTCGCCGACATGCTGCACATGGACCCCGCCGACTTGCGCCTCAAGAATATGGTGCGCGAGGGCGAGATTATGCCGCAGTACTACAACGAGAAGCTCAACGCCTGCGCGCTCGACCGTTGCCTGCTGCGCGCGATGGACATGATCGGCTGGCGCGACAAGCCGCTGGCCGTCGACCTGGGCGATCGCGTGCGTGCTCTGGGCTGCGCGCTCACCATGCAGGGCTCGGGCATCTCCAACGTGGATATCGCCGGCATCGACATGCGCCTGGAAGAGGACGGCTTCATTACGATTTCGACCGGCGCCACCGACAACGGCATGGGCGTCGATACGATCCTGGCGCAGATTGCTGCCGAGGAGCTGGGCGTGGAGAGCTCGCTGATCGTGGTGCGCGGCGTGGACACCGACGTGTCGCCGTTCGATGCCGGCTCGTACGCGAGCTCGGGCACGTACGTGACAGGTCTGGCAGCCAAGAACGCCGCGACCGAGCTGCGTGAGAAAATCTGCGCCAAGGCGGCCCAGATGTGGGACGTGGACGGCGCCGACGTGGTCTTTGACGGCCAGTACGTGCGCCTGTCCGACGAGCGTGCCGCGCGCGAGCAGAACCGCTACCTCACGCTGCGCGACTTTGCCAACCTGTGCGTCAAGAACATCGCGGGCGGCGACGCGCTCACCTCGCACGCCTCTGCCTGCCTGCCCGTTTCGCCCCCGCCGTTTATGGCCGGCATTGCCGAGGTCGAGGTCGACAAGGCCACCGGCAAGGTGACTGTGGTGGACTACGCCGCGGCTGTGGACTGCGGCACCGTTATCAACGAGGCACTCGCTCGCGTCCAGGCCGAGGGCGGCATTGCCCAGGGTATCGGCCACGCGCTCTACGAGATTGTCGAGCACGATGACCGCGGCCGCCTGCGCACCGGCAACTTTATGAGCTACAAGCTGCCCACGCGCCTGGATATCGGCAGCATTCGTGTGGCCTTTGAGCCGAGCTACGAGCCGACGGGCCCGTTTGGCGCCAAGTCGATCGGCGAGGTCGTCATCAATACGCCGCTCGCCGCCGTTGCCTCGGCCGTGGCGCACGCCACCGGCCATCAGGTCCGCTCGCTGCCGATCACGCCCGAGAAGGCCCTGCTGGGGGAGTAGCGGGTCAGCGAACAAGTCGTAATTGGCGGGGCGGGGTAACTCGTCTCGCCTTTTGCACTCATGGTGAGGTCGTGAGCCTGTAAAAGGTGTGCGTGCGCTTACCGTTCGTATCTGCTATCATTCCTAGTCTGTGCGCTCATGCGGGCGTGGCGGAATTGGTAGACGCGCCAGATTTAGGTTCTGGTGGGATTCCCGTGAAGGTTCGAGTCCTTTCGCCCGCACCATCGCACCTGCGTCGGCTTCGGCCGTCGCGACTCTTTGTTGCATAAAGGTACCAGCACCTCAGATAAGCTGGGCAGTATGAGGAGGAACGTGTTGAACATCACCGCTTCTGACGTCAAGGACGCCAAGCTCACCGCTACGGTCACCATCCCGGCCGCCGACGTCGACGCCGCGATCAAGAAGGCCTACAAGGACACCGCCAAGAAGTACCGCTTCCCGGGCTTCCGTGCCGGTAAGGCTCCCCGTCCGGTCATCGACTCTGCTCTTGGCGCCGAGGCTACCCTCGCTCAGGCCACCAACGACCTGATCGCCGCCAACGAGCCCGCCGTCCTCAACGAGCTGGACATCGTCCCCACCAAGAGCGGTGACTACAAGGAGCTCGACCTCGCCAAGGATCACGAGGACTACACCTACACCGTCGAGTTCTCCCTGCGTCCCGCCGCTGAGCTCTCCTCCTTCGACGCCGTCGAGATCGAGATGCCCCCTGCGGAGGTCACCGAGTCCGAGATCAACAACCAGGTCGAGATGCTCCTCAACTACCGTGCCACCTTCGAGGACGTCGAGGGTCGCGCCGTCGAGGCCGAGGACTACGTCACCGTCGACCTCAAGGCCGTCGAGAACGCCGACAACTTCGCTGCCGAGGGCCGCATGCTCATCGCCGGTAGCGACAGCAACCCCAAGGAGTTCAACGAGGCCTTGATCGGCGCCAACGTTGACGACGTCAAGTCCGTCACCTGGACCGACGAGGTCGAGGAGGGCGAGGAGGCCGAGACCCACACCGTCGAGGTCACCGTCAAGGGCATCAAGGTCCGCAACACCCCCGAGCTCACCGACGAGCTCGTCAAGTCCGACTTTGGCTTCGACAGCATCGACGCTATGCGCGACGCCATCAAGATCGAGATCGAGCAGGACAAGGCTTCCCGCCTCCCGGCCGAGAAGGAGAACCGTTGCGTCGCCGCTCTCGCCGAGCGCCTGCAGCTCGACGAGATGGACGCCGACTACGAGCAGTCAGTCTTTGAGGAGCTTGGCCAGAACTTCCTGTCCAATCTCGCTGCCCGCGGCATGACCCTCGACACCTGGCTGCCCGCTTCCGGTCTGACCATGGAGCAGTTCATCGGCGACCTGCACAAGCAGGCCAACGACGTTGCCCGTGAGTCCCTGGCCCTCGACGCCCTCGCCCGCGAGCTCAAGATTGAGGTCACCGAGGACGACATCAACGCCGAGTTCGAGAAGGCCGGCGTCAAGGACGTCGAGGCTTCCAAGGCCGAGTTCATCGCCGATGGCCGCATGCCTGCCGTCCGCGAGTCCATCCGTCGCTCCAAGGCCGTCGACCACCTGGTCGAGAACGCCAAGGTGACCGAGGTCGACGAGACCGCCAAGGACGCCGAGTAATTCTCGCCACCTTGCCCGCGAGCGCATGCACGCGCCCGTGATGGGGTAAAGTTATACACCGGTTATCCGGTTGCTTCGTACGGTGCCAGCCAATGCATAGCATGCGGGCACCGTACGTTTATCTAGAACCAATTTGGTCCGCAAGAGAGAAATGGAGATGCGTATGATCGCTAAGTTCGATTCCGCACTCGTGCCATACGTTATCGAGCAGACGCCGCGCGGCGAGCGCAGCTACGATATCTATTCGCGCCTGCTCAACGACCGCATCATCTTCTTGGGCGAGGAGATCAACTCCGTCAGCGCCAACCTGGTCGTTGCCCAGCTGCTGCATCTTGAGAGCCAGGATGCCGAGAAGGATATCTCGCTCTACATCAATTCGCCCGGTGGCGAGGTCTACTCCGGCCTGGCGATTCTGGACACCATGAACTTCATCAAGCCGCAGGTCTCCACCATCTGCGTCGGTATGGCTGCATCCATGGCCGCCGTGCTGCTTTCGGCCGGCGCTAAGGGCAAGCGCTTCTGCCTGCCGCACTCCAAGGTCATGATTCACCAACCCAGCGGCGGTGCCCAGGGTCAACAGACCGAGATCGAGATCGTGGCCGAGGAGATCAAGAAGACCCGTCGCGAGCTCAACCAGATCCTGTCCGATGCCTCGGGCCAGCCTATCGAGAAGGTCCAGGCCGACACCGAGCGCGACAACTACCTGACCGCTGCCGAGGCCCTCGACTACGGCCTGATCGACCGTATCGTCACCTCGCGCGACCTCGCCGCGAAGGACGCCTAGGATGGCCGGTAACATGCAGGACAACTTTGACGAGAACGGCAACCCCATCCGCTGCTCCTTCTGCGGAAAAGAGCAGGGGCAGGTTCGCCGCCTTGTAAAGGGTCCGACCAACATCTTTATCTGTGACGAGTGCGTTGCCGCCTGCTCCGAGATTCTGGAGGAGTCGCTGGCTTCGGACTTTATGGACGCTGCCCGCAACGGCAAGCTGCCAGGCTTCCTCAACGACCACGGCCAGGCTGCATCCCAGCCCGCTGTGGACCCCGAGACCGAGGGCTTTGAGCTTGAGGACGACCGTCAGGTCATCACGCACGTGCCGACGCCGCACGAGATCTATGACGAGCTTTCGGCCTATGTTATGGGTCAGGAGGACGCCAAGCGCGCCATGTCGGTGGCCGTGTACAACCACTATCGCCGCGTGATCGAGGGCGGCGCCGCGGTGTCCGCCTTTGACGAGGCCTCGGGTATGGGCGGCCAGTTTGACGATGACATAGATGAGGTGGAGCTCGCCAAGTCCAACATCTTGCTGCTCGGCCCCACCGGTACCGGTAAGACGCTGCTGGCCCAGACGCTCGCGCGCATCCTCGAGGTGCCGTTTGCCATCGCTGACGCTACTGCGCTCACCGAGGCTGGTTACGTTGGCGAGGACGTGGAGAACATCCTGCTCAAGCTCATCAACGCGGCCGATGGCGACATTGAGCGTGCACAGGTGGGCATCATCTACGTCGACGAGATCGACAAGATCGCCCGCAAGGCCGAGAACCTCTCCATCACCCGAGATGTTTCGGGCGAGGGCGTTCAGCAGGCACTGCTTAAGATTCTTGAGGGCACGGTGGCCAGCGTTCCGCCCACCGGCGGCCGCAAGCATCCCCAGCAGGAGCTGCTGCAGATCGACACGACGAACATCCTGTTTATCTGCGGCGGTGCCTTTGTGGGCCTGGATAAGATCATTGCTGATCGCGTGGGCAACAAGGGCGTGGGCTTTAACTCTGAGATCGCCGGCCCCACCTCGGTCGACGAGAACGACCTGCTGCGCCAGGTGCTCCCGCAGGACCTCAACGCCTTTGGCATGATCCCCGAGTTCGTGGGCCGTACGCCCGTCGTCACCCAGACGCAGGCGCTCGACGAGGACGATCTGGTGTCGATCCTGACCGAGCCCAAGAACGCTGTGGTGCGTCAGTACCGCAAGATGTTCCAGCTCGAGGACGTTGAGCTTGAGTTTGAGGACGCGGCTCTGCACGAGATCGCCCGCATGGCACTTGCCCGCAAGACCGGCGCCCGCGGCCTGCGTGCCATCTGCGAGGACGTGCTGCAGCAGACGATGTTCGACCTCCCCAGCGAGGAGGGCGTTGCCAAGGTCGTCGTAACCGAGGCCGCCGTCAAGGGCGAAGAGCAGCCCCAGCGCATCTACGCGTAAACCAGCCCAAACGTGTTTGCAAATAGCCTCCGACCACTCGCGGCCGGAGGCTATTTTATATATACGCAATAACCCCAACTACCTGTGTTATTCTGTGTGTTTGTTTAAGCCTCAGCGAAGTCATATCAGACTGAAGTAATCGATACCTAAGGGGAGGAATGCAGACCCTGGCGGGCCTACATTCCTCCCCGGCGGAACAGGGAGAGATATATGGAAGAAATGCCCAAGAACTACGATCCGTCGACCAACGAGCCGGCGATCCTGCAGAAGTGGCTTGACGGTGGCTACTATAAGCGCCGTGAGGGCGTGGGCGATTGCACCGTCACCATTCCGCCTCCCAACGTGACCGGCAAGCTCCACATGGGTCACGCCACCGACGACTCCATCCAGGACGCCATCATCCGTATGGCCCGCATGCGCGGCAAGTCCACACGCTGGGTGCTCGGCACCGACCACGCCGGTATCGCCACGCAGACCAAGGTCGACAAGAAGCTCAAGAGTGAGGGCATTAGCCGCCTGGAGATCGGTCGCGACAAGTTTGTCGACGCCTGCTGGGACTGGACCCATGAGTACGGCGGCATCATCGTCGAGCAGATCAAGCGCATGGGCTGCTCCGTCGACTTCGATAACGAGCGCTTCACCATGGACGAGGACTATGCCCGGGCCGTGCGCAAGGTCTTCTGCGACTGGTACCACGATGGCCTGATCTATCGCGGCAAGCGCATCGTCAACTGGTGCCCCAACTGCACCACCGCTATCTCGGACGACGAGGCTGAATATAAGGACGAGAAGGGCCACCTGTGGCACCTGCGCTACCCGCTGACCGAGCCGGTCAACGGCCAGGACTACATCGTCGTCGCCACCACGCGCCCCGAGACCATGCTCGGCGACACGGGCGTCGCCGTTTCCCCGAAGGACCCCGAGAAGGCCGCCTTTGTGGGTAAGACCGTCAAGCTTCCCATCGTCGACCGCGAGATCCCTATCTTTGAGGATTGGCATGTCGACGCCAACTTTGGTTCCGGCTTCGTTAAGGTCACCCCAGCCCACGACCCCAACGATTACGCCATGGGTCAGGCTCACGACCTGCCGCAGATCAACATCTTCGACGAGCACGCGGTGGTCGTCGAGGGCTATGGCGAGTTTACTGGCATGAACCGCGACGAGTGCCGCGAGGCCGTCATCAAGTGGTTCGAGGAGCACGACCTGCTCGATCACGTCGAGGAGCACGACCACTCCGTCATGCACTGCTACCGCTGCGACGCCGCGCTTGAGCCGTGGCTGTCTGAGCAGTGGTTTGTGGCCGTCGACAAGCTCAAGGGGCCGGCGCTCGACGCCGTCAACTCCGGCAAGGTCACCTTCCACCCCGCGCGCTGGACGCAGACCTACACCACCTGGATGGAGAACCTTAAGGACTGGTGCATCAGCCGTCAGCTGTGGTGGGGCCACCGCATTCCCGTGTTCTACTGCGAGGACTGTGGCTGGGAGGACGCCCTGACCGAGGACACCGACGTGTGCCCCAAGTGTGGCGGCCATCACGTGCATCAGGACGAGAACGTGCTGGACACGTGGTTTAGCTCGCAGCTGTGGACCTTCGCCACGCAGGGCTGGCCGCAAAAGCCCGAGCTGCTCGAGGGCCATCACCCCACGACCGCGCTCGTCACCGCGCGCGACATCATCGCGCTGTGGGTCGCCCGCATGGTCATGAGCTCGCTGTACTTCCTGGACGAGGTACCGTTTAAGGACGTCGTCATCTACCCGACGATTCTTGCCAAGGACGGCAGCCGCATGTCCAAGTCCAAGGGCAACGGCGTTGACCCCATGGACCTCATCGGCATGTACGGCGCCGACGCCATGCGCTTCAACCTGCTCACGCTGTGCACTAACAACCAGGACGTCAAGTTCGACGCGAACATCGACAAGAAGACCAAGAAGCTTATCGACAGCCCGCGTACCGAGCAGGCCAAGTCGTTTGTGACCAAGATCTGGAACGCCAGCCGCTTCCTGCTCATGAACATGGAGGGCTACACGCCCGGCGAGCCCGTCGTGGAGACGCCGGCCGACGCCTGGATGTTCAGCCGCCTGTCCAAGGCCGTCAAGATGGTCACCGAGGGTATCGAGAACTACACCTTTGGCGACATGGCCCGCGGCGTGCAGCAGTTTTTCTGGAATGAGGTGTGCGACTGGTACGTCGAGGTCACCAAGGCCCGCCTGAAGGGCGAGGGCCGTCTGCAGGCTCAGCGCAACCTGATCTTTGTGCTCGATACCTCCATTCGCCTGATGCACCCGCTTATGCCGTTTGTCACCGAGGAGATCTGGGACAACATGCCCACGAGCGTGCTCGACCTGGACGCCGAGGGCAACGTGGACCGCGCCGAGGCGCTCATGATCGCCAAGTGGCCCGAGCCCGCCGACTACGCCAAGTACGTGGACGAGGACGCCGAGCGCGCGTTTGAGCTGTGCCGCACCGTCGTGTCCGCCGCCCGCGCCACGCGTTCGCGCTACCGTCTGAGCCCCAAGGCCGAGCTCGACGTGGTCGTGCGTGCCGGTGCCGAGGACATCGAGAAGCTCGAGAGCCTGCGCTCCACGATTGAGCCGCTGGCCAATACCGCGTCGCTGGTCATGGGTACCGACGTTGAGAAGCCGGCCGCGAGCATTGCCGTGGTCGACAGCGGCGTCGAGGCTTTTGTGGTGTTGGAGGGCAAGGTTGACCTTTCGGCCGAGAAGGCGCGCCTGGAAAAGGAGATCGCCGCGGCTCAGAAGGAGCTCGCCGGCTGCGAGAAGACGCTGGCCAATGAGGGCTTTGTGGCCAAGGCTGCGCCTGCGGTGGTCCAGAAGAAGAGGGACCGTGCAGCTGAGCTCAAGGAGATCCTGGCGGCGCTGACTGCACAGGTTGCTGACTTCTCGTAGGCGTTACTGGGGGGCGCGGTTTGGGGCATTGCTCGCTACTGCGAACAGTCCTGCTCGCACGAAGGCCACATTAAGTGGCCTTCGGCTCGTGCGGAACTTGTATCGAGCAAAGCCCCAAACCGCTCCCACAGCGGTTACGGGGGCGTCCGCTGCCTGCCCGGTAGGGCCACTGGGTTGTGGCCTTGATCTCGCTGCAAAGCGGTGTTTGGCTGATATTTTGAATGGGAGGGGCTCGTTGTTGATTACGGGCCTCTTTTTATGTTGAGGGGACTTTGGTTATGGCGAAGCGTTCTGGGTTATATTCGGTGCCGTTTGAGGTTCCGGAGCTTTCTTTTGATGAGGCTGTTGCGCTTGCGGCCGATACGGGCAAGATTGCGCGTTATTCTACGCCGTTGCTCGAGACTGTTGTCGAGATGCTCGATGAGCTTGGTCGTCCTGACGAGTTTTATGATTGCGTCCAGATCGCCGGAACTAATGGAAAGACCTCGACGACGCGGTTCTCGGCTGCCATTTTGCGTGGTGAGGGCCTTAAGACGGCACTCTTTACATCGCCGCACCTCGTGCGCTATCCCGAGCGTATGGAGATTGACGGAAAGGTCGTCTCGGACGAGGTTTTTGCCCACGGTGTCTCCGCGGCGTATGAGGCGGGTCGTCGTCTCAACGCGCGTCGTGAGGCGGCAGGCAAGGAGCTCCGTGCTATTACGCCCTTCGATCTTTTGTCCGTGGCTGGACTGACCATGTTTGCCGAGGCTTGCGTGGACGTGGCCGTGCTCGAGGTCGGCATGGGTGGACGTTGGGACGCTACGAGTGCGACTGATCCCGTTGCCGTTGCCATTACGGGCATCGGACTCGACCATATGAAGGTCCTTGGCGATACGCTTGAGGCTATTGCGGGGGAGAAGGCTGCGGTTATTAAGCCTGGGCGTTTGGTTGTTTTGGGCGAGGGTACGCATGAGGCGAGTGTTCAGCGCGTGATGGATGCACGTTGTCGCGAGTGCGGCGTTGTGCCGCTCGTGGTGAACCATGCCACGACCAAGGTGCCGGCGCATGTGGGCGATACGGTGGAGTTTAGCTGCACTACGTCGCGCGCAATCTATACCTCGAGTATGGTCAAGCCGGCGTATCAGCCGCAGAATGCCGCGTGCGCGATTATGCTTTGTGAAGGGTATCTGGGTCGTGAGCTCGATCACGATGCGCTCAATGCAGCGCTTATGAGTTGTCCCACGCCGGGTCGTTTTGATGTGCTGGGGACCGATCCGCTCAAGCTCATCGATGCCTGCCATAACCCTCAGAGCTGCGAGAACTTTGTGAGCGCGCTGGATGAGATCGATCCGTGCGTAGAGAATCGCCCCACGCTGCTGTGTGCTGCGCTGGCTGACAAGGACGTGGCGGGTATCGTTGACGTTTTGGTTCCGGCGTTCCCCCGCGTGGTCGTGACCCAGACCGATTCCGATCGCGCCCTGCCGGCAGAGGAGCTCGCCGCCCTCGTTGATGCCGACAAGCTCGTGGGCGTGTACCCCAGCGTATCCGAGGCCCTCGCGGCCTTCGATGCAGCCAACGAGCCCTTCGTAGCAGCCGGCACCATAACCCTAGCCGGCGAAGTAGCCGGCCTGCTGCGCTAACCCATCCCCTCATCAGTTGCGGTGAAATACGGACTGTTTTCTGGGCTAGAAGCCTTAAATAGTCCGTATCTCACCTCAACTCAAAAGCGGTCAATTTGGGACGGGTTTTTTAGCTGCCCTGTGCCCCGAGTTGACCTGCTTGCCACGAAATGGGCCTATTTACTACGTTTGACCGGTTACCCTCGACCACGCCGCAAATTTCGAAAACAAAAGCGCAGGTAAAAGGCTTGCCGATTTTCAAAAAAGACCCGCATGGTCGGCCCATGCGGGTTAAACGTAGTAGATAGGCCGTTTTCGTGGCGCGGCGTTAGCGGGATGTGACAAAGGGACAGTCCCTTTGTCACATTGGCTAGTCCAGGCGGACTGGGTCGTGGGGGTAGTTGTTGAGGATCTCGACGCCGGTCTCGGTGACCAGGGCCAGGTCCTCGATGCGCACTCCGGTGCGGCCGGGGAGGTAGATGCCCGGTTCGATGGAGAAGGTCATGCCCGGCTCGATAACCTGCTCGTTGACGAGCGAGACATCGCCCGGCTCGTGGTCCTGCAGGCCGATCGAGTGACCCAGGCGATGCGTGAAGTACTTGCCGTAGCCCGCTTCCTCAATCACGTCGCGTGCGGCACGGTCCAGGTCGCACATGCGAACGCCGGGTGCGATAAGTGCCTCGGCGGCCTCGTTGGCGCGGCGCACGATGTCGTAGATGCGCGCGGTCTCCTCGTCCTGCTCGCCCCAAAAGAACGTGCGCGTCATGTCCGAGCAGTAGTTGCGACGGCGTCCGCCGATGTCTAACAGCACCACGTCGCCGCGCTTGAGCACCGTATCATCAGGCTCGTGGTGCGGATCACCGGCATTGGCGCCAAAACTCACGATGGGCGGGAAGCTAAATCCTTCGCAGCCGTGCTTGCGATACAGGCCGAGCATCTGGTCCGCGACCTCACGCTCCGTCACGCCCTCGTGAACGAGTTTGATCGCGTCGTCCATCACGGCGTCGTTGGCGGCCGAGGACACGCGCATGAGTTCTTGCTCGGTAGCGTCTTTGTAGGTGCGCGCGGCGGTGACGGCAAAGTCGCCCAGGAAGAACTCGCTTGCGGCATGACGCTCCATGAGGGGCATCAAAAAGCCGGAGCGCATGACGGTATCGATGCCGAGTGGCTTGGTCGGATCGACTTCGCGCGCGATGGCGTCGGCCACGATATCGGTATCGGTGTGGTAGGCCACACGGGCATTGTCGTACTCGGGTAGCTGATGCAGTGCGTTGACCAGGATCACCGGCTCTGCATCGCGCGCGAGCAGCACGCCGCAAAAACGCTCGAACATATCGGCATAAAAACCGGTCAGGTAATAGATCGACCACGGGTCGTTTACGAGCAGCTGTGAGCCGGGGTGCTGAGCCTCGAGCACATCGAGCACGCGCGCCACACGCTGGTCATCGATATGTGCCATGAAACATCCTTTCGCTAGGGTGCCACCATGGTATCCCATACGTACCCTCATGAGTTGCGGTGAAATACGGACTGTTGAGCGACTCCAGGC
>UQZM01000014.1 GCA_900545615.1 uncultured Collinsella sp. | reverse complement strand
GAGGCCTCGCGGCCTCCCCCTTTTTTGCGTTTGCGGGGCATAAATGACTCATTTACGCCAGACGATTTAATTCTTTTTGGTATTGAGCTTTTATTAAAAGAAAATAAATCGAATAACAAGGGCAACTGCTATGGCCGCAATAATCAAAAGCAGGATTGCCAGTCGATGTTGCTTGCGTCGTTTACTTGACGAAACGAAGATCGATTTTCCTTGTTTTGGCGTCTCGAGATAACGAGCCGAATGCGTTAAGGTTTGCTTTGGTCGAGGACCTCTTTGTTGATGAGCGGCAGATGCTTTCAGCGGCTCATCACTAGCTGTGCTGTTTTTAGATAATGGTGCGTCTTTCAGATATACAGGGTCTCCCGAGGCGACGCCCATATGTTTACGTCCCGTTTGGGCATCCTCGAGCGTTTGATATCGATTTCTCGTCACATACTCGGGCTCAGGATCATTAATGGGCTCTTGCGAGATGTGGGGGCGATGGAACCGTGGCGGCTGCGTGGAAGTATCTTCCCCCTGCGTCTGCATAAACATTTTGTTCTGGTTTTGGTCGTCCATGATGCCCTTTAGCTCGTTACCAACAACGTGTACGCGCTTATTGTAAGCCCCCTGTTATTTGTAGCTGCGAACATACTCGTTATTTAAGCTCTGGTTCAAAGAACCTTAACCTTATTTAAACCTGAGTCACATACACTTAGATATGCTTATAGTACTGGACTCAAAAAACTTTATAGTAGATGTATATATGAGCACTGGGTGGGCATATATAAAGCGTCAAAAGAAGTCCCAGTCACCTAGAAGATGGCTCGGCAGTCCTAAAAGGAGTGGTAAACATGGCAAGCATGGTTCCTTATCGTTCGGTTTTTGGCGTTCGTCCTTCTGCTAGCTCGCTGTTCGATCTGTTTGATGATATGACCGACCTTGCAAACAACTCGATTGCTTCCAAGGCGTTTCCCGTTGACGTTGAGGATAAGGGCGACGGCTATGAGGTCAAGGCCTATCTGACCGGTGTCGCCAAGGACGATATCGATGTCGAGCTCAATGAGGGCCGTCTGTCCATTAGCGTGAATGTCGAGGAAGACGAGGAGAACGAGGGCAAGAACTTCCTGCAGAAGGAGTTCAGCTCGTACAGCGCGACGCGTGGCGTGTATCTAAAGGACGCTTCGAGCGAGGGCCTCTCGGCTAAGTACGCTGACGGCATCCTGACCGTTACGGTTCCCAAGATCGTCGAGAAGAAGAACGTTACGAAGATCTCCATCGACTAACTTCGTTGGTGTTCTGCGCTATTAAAAGACAGCAAAAGGGGCTGGGAAGCGATTCTCGGCCCCTTTTGCTGTCTAGGACAGTCTATTGAATGGTTGCCGGCTGATACTGACTCGCAGGGCGTATCGAGAGTTTTCGCGATCCTTGGAGAAGGGTTGCGGAGCTGCCGACCTCGTCATCCAGGGTTGCGGCCAGAGCTTTGGCATAGCTTTTGACGGTAAGGCTCGGACGATTGTTTTCTTGGCTGATATGCATGGCAATGAGCTGTTCGGTGCGATCGGTAACAAGTTCGCGCGCGGCTTCGGCGGCTTGGCTGTTGGAGAGGTGTCCCCTTGCAGACAGGATGCGCTCCTGAAGAAAGCGGGGATATTCTCCCTCGCGCAGCATGGTCACATCGTGGTTGCTTTCGAGTGCGAGGACTCGACAATCTTTGAGGGTTTTCATCGCTTGGCTCGATAGCTCTCCGGTGTCGGTGGCAAACCCAATGGAATCATCGAGAGCATTGAATCGATAGCCGACCGGATTGATGACATCGTGTGATGTTGAGTAGGTTTGCACGTGGATGCCGGCAATGGACAGGGTGTCGCCGGGATCGAATTCCTCGACAGGCAGATGCGAAAGATTTTCTTTGTTCGAAAGAGTGCCCCTGCTGGCAAAGAGGGGGCCGTGCCAGTGCTTGCACCAGACATCGAGGCCCTTGATGTGATCGCTATGCTCATGAGTAATGAGAAGAGCCGAGACGTTGTCTGTCGAGAGACCCAGTTCTGCCATGCGCTTTAATGTCTCGCGGCGAGACAGTCCGTCATCGACCATAATGAGCCCCTGCGGGCCCTCGATGAGTGCGCAGTTGCCTTTAGAGCCACTGCCGAGGATATGAAGGTGCAGGCAAGACATAAGATTCCAAAGGATACAATGGGTGCGGACGAATAAAGGAGGAAGCGAATGCCAACGGTATCACAGCATTACGGACACCATGCCGTGCCTGGGGCAGTCGATGAGACCCGGACGAGGCAGCAGGCAGCTCCTGTCGTGCTCATGGTATCAGGCGGCGCGGACTCGACGGCACTGCTTCTTATGGCGTGCACATCAAAGCTGGATATCCAAGACGGACGCGGTGTTGCCCCCATTGCTCGCGAGCGCCTGCATGTGCTGCATGTAAACCATCATCTGCGCGGCAAGGCGTCCGATGGCGACGAGGCCTTTGTGCGTGAGCTCTGCGCGCAATATGGTTTACCGCTGTGCGTGGAGCACGCTTATTTTGATGGGGAGTCGGGCAATATTGAGGCCGCGGCCCGCGAGGTGCGCTATGCCGCGGCGCGGAGGTATGTTCGCGAGCTCTGCGCCCAGACGGGGGCACCGCGAACGGCGGCTCGTATCTGCACCGCGCACACGTCTTCGGATCGCGCGGAAACGTTTTTGATGAACGCGATTAAGGGTTCAGGGCCCGCTGGCCTATCGAGCATTCCTCGCCGGAGGAATATCGTGGTGCGTCCCTTGCTCGACCTAACTCATGGTGAGCTCGTGGGCTATCTACGGGTACATGGTCAGCCGTGGCGTGAAGACGAGAGCAATGAGGATATCTCGTATCTGCGAAACTACGTGCGCCATCGAGTGATGCCGGTGGTGGCGCAGCGCAACGCGAGCGTCTGCAAGACGATTGGCGCCGCCTGCGAGATCTTAGGCGATGAGGACGCGTTTTTGTCTCAGCTTTCGGCACAGGCGTTTCGAAGCTGCCTGCGTAAGGAGGCGGCGGGCGCGCTGGTGCTCGATGCCAGGCGCCTTGCTGCGGCCGAGGTGGTAATCGCGCGGCGCATCGTGCGACTGGCGATTAAGCGCATCGATCCGGACGCTCGTCCAGAGATGCGACATGTGGAGCGAGTCCTTTCCTGCGTTGCCGAGGGCGCCGGCTCGGTCACGCTTCCGGCGGGGATTGACGCACGCATTGAGTTTGGCATGCTGGCGTTTAAGGCGCCGGCGGCTCGCGAGGGCCTGGTCGCGGACTGGGTTACCGTACCCGGTCGTTTGCCGTTGGGCGGGGGACGTATGCTGGTCACAGAACCGATGGCCGTTGAGCCGGGATGCGATATCGTGCGCCGCGCCCGTGAGCTTGCAGCTGCCGGGGAAGTGACAGCTTTGGTAGACGCGGCTGCCCTGGGTTTTGCCGACAGCGATAGTGAGCGGATCCTGGCGGGCTCGCGTGGCGAGATCCCTGCCGAGGCGCGATTGGCGCGCCTGTGGGTGGACGGTCCTGCACCGGGAGACGTGATGTGCCCGTTAGGGATGAGTGGTCGAAGCAAGAAAGTATCCGACTTGCTAGGTGAGGCTCGCATTCCCGTTTCCGAGCGCGCCGGCGTGCCCATGGTGAGGACGGCGCCGGGGGGTGCCGTGGTGTGGGTCGCCGGAGTTCGCGCGGACGAGCGTTTTAAGTGCACGGCCGCAACGCGCGTGGCATATCTGCTCCGCGTGGTCGATGCGGAATAGCGTCCCACGCCTGCTATTCTGTGCGACGTTGACGGTATTCCCGCGCTGATGGCGCACGGGCTGGTAAATTTACCCCGTGCGCTGCTAGAATGTGTAGTTCGCGTCCATACGGCGGTGTGTGGGCGATAAGCACAAGAAAGGGTTGTCATGGCTTCTCAACATCCGGATATCGAGAAGGTTCTGTTCACGCAGGAGGATATCGACGGTATCGTCTCTCGCCTAGGCGAGCAGATTACTCGCGACTACGCGGGTAAGGATCTGGTGCTGATTGCGGTCCTGCGCGGCGCCGTGGTCTTTATGGGCGACCTGATGCGTAAGATCGAGCTGCCGACCAACATCGATTTCATGGCTGTTTCGAGCTATGGCGACGGTGTGAAGTCCTCTGGTATCGTGCGTATCATTAAGGACCTGGATATCGACATCCGCGGTCGCGACGTGCTGATCGTCGAGGACATTCTGGACTCGGGCCTGACGCTCAAGTATCTGATGAAGAACCTCGAGAGCCGCAAGCCCGCTTCTCTGGAGGTCGCCGCCTTCCTGTGGAAGGACGTTGAGGACCGCGTCTCGGCCATCACGCCCAAGTATGTTGGAACCCATTGCCCCGATGCCTTTGTGGTGGGCTACGGCCTCGACTATGCCGAGCGCTATCGTAACCTTCCGTATCTGGGCATTTTGAAACCGGAGGTTTATTCGTAAGATGCCCGACGACCGTAACGAGAACAATTCCCAGACTCCCCGGGAGCCTAAGATCCCGGGGATGCCCGGAGGCAAGAAGCCCACGCGTACGGGCTGGCTGTATTTTATTTTGGCTTGCGCGCTTCTGGGCTACGCCTTCTTTAACATGGGCTCCGGCTTTGCCAATTCCAGCAATACCGTTAAGCTCGCGACGAGCGAGATGGTGAGCGCCATCAAGCAGGATCGCGTCGAAGATCTGACCTATACGGTTCAAGACGGAAGCGTGACGGGTCATTACTGGAAGACGAAGAAGGACAAGGGCGATACGAGCGAGCTCAAGAGCTTCTCCTCGACCTATGTCGGCTCCGATTCGCTTGCCGAGCTCATGGCGGAGCACCCCGATACCAAGTACATCGTCAACACCAACGATCCCGATTTTTGGGGCGACTTGGCGATGAGTGTGCTTCCGACGATCGCCCTTATCGCCATCATGTTCTACTTTATGCGCCAGATGATGGGCGCCAACAACAGGAACATGCAGTTTGGCAAGACCAACGCCAAGACCAACGAGGCCACACGCCCCAAGGTCAAGTTTGAAGACGTTGCCGGCGTGGACGAGGCAGTCGAGGAGCTCGAGGAGATCCGTGACTTTTTGAGCGATCCGGATCGCTATCGCAAGCTGGGCGCCAAGATCCCGCGTGGCGTGTTGCTGGTTGGCCCTCCGGGCACCGGTAAAACGCTGCTGGCCAAGGCCGTTGCCGGCGAGGCGGGCGTGCCGTTCTTTAGCATCTCGGGTTCCGACTTTGTCGAGATGTTCGTAGGTGTCGGCGCCAGCCGTGTGCGTGACCTCTTTAAGGAGGCCAAGTCCCAGGCCCCGTCGATCATCTTCATCGATGAGATCGATGCCGTGGGACGTCAGCGCGGAGCTGGCTTGGGCGGCGGTCACGACGAGCGCGAGCAGACGCTCAACCAGCTGCTGGTCGAGATGGACGGCTTTGAGGAAAGCGAGTCGGTCATCCTGATCGCTGCGACCAACCGTCCTGACATCCTGGATCCGGCATTGCTGCGTCCCGGCCGTTTTGACCGTCAGGTTACGGTCGACCGTCCGGATGTGAAGGGCCGCGAGCAGATCTTGCGCGTGCATGCCGAGAACAAGCCGATGGACGAGGACGTTAAGTTTGAGAAGCTCGCCCAGATGACCGTTGGCTTTACTGGTGCCGATTTGGCGAACCTGCTCAACGAGTCTGCGCTGCTGGCCGCTCGCCGTCATCGTTCCGTGATCTCGATGGACGAGGTCGAGGAGTCGATGGAGCGCGTGATTGCCGGACCGCAACGCAAGGGTCGCGTGATGACCGAGGCCGAGCGCACCACGATTGCCTACCACGAGAGCGGTCATGCCCTGGTGGGCCACATCCTGGAGCACTCCGATCCGGTCCACAAGATCTCGATCGTCAGCCGCGGCCAGGCGCTGGGCTACACGCTGCAGCTTCCGCAGGAGGACAACTTCCTCAAGACCAAGAACGAGATGCTCGACGAGCTCGCCGTGTTCTTGGGCGGTCGCGTTGCCGAGGAGCTCATGTGCGATGATATTACGTCGGGCGCGAGCAACGATCTGGAGCGCGCAACCAAGATGGCGCGCGAGATGGTCACGCGCCTGGGCATGAGCGAGGAGCTGGGCACGCAAGTGTTTGGCGAGGCGCAACATCAGGTGTTCCTTGGTCGCGATTACGCCGATCACCAGGATTACTCCGAGGAGACGGCGCGCCGCATCGATATCGAGGTTCAGCGCATTATGCGTGAGGCCCATCGTCGTGCGGTCGAGATTCTGGACGCCCGTCGCGATCAGCTTGATCTGATGGCGAAGGTGCTGCTTGAGCGCGAGACCGTCGAGGGCGACGCCGTGAACGCCCTGCTCGACAACGAGTGGAATGCCTACCTTGAGCGCGAGGGCGATATCCTGGCGGCCAAGGAGGAGCGCAATGCCAAGGCGGCCGGCATGCCGACCAAGAAGCGCGTGCCTCGAATGAGCGAGGAGGAGCTGGCGGCTGATGCCGCGGCCTTTGCGCAGGCGGCCATGCAGGAGGATGCTGAAGCCGCATCCGATGATGCCGGCGATGACTGTGCCGTCAATGCCGGTGCCGACACCGACGCCGACAAATAGCCTTTGTGGCGAAAGCCTCTGCGGGGAAACCTGCGGAGGCTTTTTCTTTTTGTTGATTGGGAACAGACTTAAATGAGCGTTTTCACGCATTTAAGTCTGTCCCCAATCAACATTGCTGCGGCACTGTGCTCGGCTAAAGCGTACAATAGCGCCTATGCGAAAGGGGAACAGATGATCAACGAAACTATGTATGCTCGCGGTGCGGAAAGCTCCATCATCCGTGAGATTTTTAGCTATGGCCTTGAGCGCAAGGTGCAGATCGGTGCGGAAAACGTATTCGATTTTTCGCTGGGCAATCCGAGCGTTCCGGCGCCCGCTGCTGTGGCTGAGTCGATTAAGAAGGCCCTGGAGCTGCCGAGTGACCAGTTGCACGGCTACACCCCCGCTCCGGGCCTGCCGCAATGTCGAGCAGCCGTCGCCGAATCGCTCAACCGCCGCTTTGGCACGAGCTATGAGGGCAAAGACGTCTTTATGACGGTGGGTGCCGCGGCTTCGCTCACCTGCGCGCTCAACGCCGTTACGAATCCGGGCGACGAGGTTATTGTTATCGCCCCGTACTTTCCGGAGTATCGCGTTTGGATTGAGAAGGCCGGCTGTACGTGTGTTGAGGCGCTCGCCGATGAAGATACGTTCCAGCTGAGCGTGGACAACGTGCTCAAGGCGATCAGCGATAAGACGGCGGCCGTCATCATCGACTCTCCCAACAATCCGACCGGTGCCGTATATACATGCGACACGTTGACGCGACTGGCCAATGTTCTGCGCGAGGCCAACGCTCAGCGCGATTCCGAGAATCCGATTATGCTCATCTCGGATGAGCCGTACCGCGAGATCGTGTACGGTGCCGAGGTGCCTTGGGTGCCCTCGATCTACGAGCACACCATCGTGTGCTACTCGTATTCCAAGTCGCTGTCGCTGCCTGGTGAGCGCGTGGGTTGGATCTTGGTTCCCAACACCAATCCGCAGGCTGCCCGTCTGATGCCGGCTGTTGCGGGTGCTGCCCGTACGCTGGGCTTCGTGTGCGCGCCGGCGCTCTTTCAGCGCGTAATTATCGACTGCATCGATGAGCCGAGTGACGTTGAGGCCTATGCACGTAACCGCACCGCGCTTACCGACGCACTAGCGGAGTATGGCTACACCTATGTTGAGCCGGATGGCGCGTTCTACCTATGGGTGAAAGCGTTGGAGTCCGATGCGAATGCGTTTTGCGAGCGCGCAAAGAAGTATGAGTTGCTTGCGGTTCCCTCGGACAGCTTTGGTATGCCGGGTTGGTTCCGCCTGGGCTATTGCGTGAGCTACGAAACGATTGTCAATTCGCTACCCGCTTGGAAACAGTTGGCGGACGAGTATCGTTAAAAGTAAAGCGCTCTGCCTACAATGTTTTACGTGAAACGGGGTTTGGTGTTAAGCCGGACCCCGTTGTCATGGACGTTGTGTCTTTGGGATGGAGTGGTTTTACGACTATCGAAGGCTATGCGTACAATGAATATAAGCGACGGCCGTGCCAGATAAGGAGACCTGATGCCCTACCTGCTTTCTTGTGACATTCATACCCATACGATGTTCTCTGCGCATGCATATTCGACCATTGAGGAGAATGTGTACTGGGCGGCAGAGCGTGGTCTGCAGGTGCTCGGATCTGCCGACCATTTGAGCTCTATGGTTACGGCTTGCCCCAATGACCTGCGCAGTTACCAGTTCTTTATCAACCAGGATATCTGGCCGCGCATTTGGAGCGGCGTGCTGGTGCTGCGTGGTGCCGAGGCCGATATCGTTTCGCTGGACGGAAGCCTGTTTGGCGAGGACACTCCTGTCACGCTCGATATCGCCGGCGATTCGTACAGCCGTCAGCATTCACTGTTCGATTTGGTTACGCGTAATTTGGATTATTTGGTTGCAAGCGTGCATAATCCGCAGATTGCTGAGGGCGCGACGCTGGCCCAGACGACCGAGATGTATATCAATGCCCTGGAGCACCCCAAGGTGTTCATGCTGGGCCACACGGGGCGTTCGGGCGTGCCGTTCGATATCGACGAGGTGCTGTTGGCAGCTAAGGCCAAGCACAAGATTATTGAGATCAACAACCATAGTCTTGAACACGGTGTCGACACTGAGCATTGGGCCGTATGCCGCAAGATCGCCGAGCGCTGCGCCGAGCTGGGCGTGGGCATTGGCGTTTCGACCGATGCGCACATTGGCATGGCAATTGGTAAGCTCGATTACGCTCGCAAGATGCTCGACGAGATTCACTTCCCGTTGGATCTGATCGTGACGCGCGATCGCGAGACGCTGCTGCGCGAGATGGCGGCAGCCGGCGTGTGCGATCTGCGCAATGGGATGTAGCGGAGTTTATAAACCAAGCGAAGGGGGCGGCCCAGGCGGGTCGCCCCCTTTCTTGTGCCGGTGGATTAGCGGCGTTCGAGGACCGCTACGGTTTCGGTGTGGTCGGTGTGAGGGAACATGTCGACGGGCGTGATCTTGAGCAGGCGATAGCCTCCGTCGAGGAGCTGATGCAGGTCGCGCTCTTGAGTCACGGGGTTGCAGCTGATATAGGTGATGCGGCGCGGCTTAAGCGCGCAGGCAGCTTCGAGGAACTCGGGGGTAGAGCCGGCGCGCGGCGGATCGATGGAAAGGACATCGACCCGCTCGTTGTTATCGGCGGCATCCAGGATGTAATCGGTGGCATCGTCGGCCATAAACCAAGCGCTGCGGGTGAGGCCGTTGAGCTCGGCATTACGACGTGCGTCGGCAATGCCGGCGTGGTTGCGCTCCACGCCAAGCAGCATAATACCGACGCCCTTGTCCTGGGCGGCTTTGGCTGCGCACAGGCCGATAGTTCCACTACCGCAATAGGCATCCATGAGTACGTCGCCCTGCTGCAGGTCCATGCCGTCAATCGCGAGCTGATAGAGCAGCTCGGTCTGCTGCGGGTTGGTCTGGTAGAACGCGGTGGGGGAGATATCGAACTCGCAGCCGAGCAGCTGGTCGCGCATGCACTCGGCGCCATATACAATGCGGGTTTCCTCGCCGAGGATGGCGTTGCCGGGACGTCCGTTGATGTTTTGGGCGACGGTGACGATGTGCGGATTGAGTGCGGCGACAGCCTCAAAGAACTCCTGCGCATGCGGCAAGTCGCGCTGAGCGGTCACGAGCGTAACCATGACCTGGTCGGTACGCCAACCGCAGCGGACGACGGCATAGCGAAGCAAACCAAGATGCTTGTCCTCATTAAAGGCGGGAATATGCAGCCGCTCAGCTTCGCGTGCGATGCCGTTGAGAATCTGACGGGCACCCGGTGCCTCGACAGGACACTCGGGTACGGCAACGATCTTGTGCGTGCCGCGCTCAAAGAAACCGCAACGGACAGCACCCTCCTTACCGGGAGCAAAGGGAGTGGCGGCCTTATGGCGAAAACCGCGCGGCGCAGGATATTTGCCCGGGTCGCCCAGGGTGACGCCCATACCGCGAATGGGGTCGACGCTAATGCCCTCGCGCTCGCAAAGGGTAGCAAAAAGCTCCTCCATGGCGGCCTGCTTGGCTGCCAACTGCTTCTTATAAGGACGATTGAGCGCCGTACACCCACCGCAAGCTTTCATGATGGAACAAGGAGACTTGGGATCAACGGCCTTGCGCGCAGACGGAACCGGATTCTTATACGGGCGCTTGGAGCGAGTCTGAGATGCCTTATCGTCGTTCCGACGAGAGCCGGGACGCTTGGCCTTAGCCTTGCCCTTGGCCGACTTACCCTTCGCGTCCTGAGACGACTTGGATTTCTTAGAAGATTTTTTCTCCTCTGACCCCTCAGCCGCCTCGATCAAAGCACGACGAGCCTTACGCTCCGCACGAGATTCTGCCATCAATAACTCCACTAATTCATGAATTAAAGCTGCAAGTATTGTACCGTGCCAAGCCAGCAGACGATATGCAAGCGGTTTATTCGTGTCAGTGATAAGCCCAACGACGGTTGCCCGCCGCGTGAGGGGTGTGGGGGTTAAGTTTATCGCGAGTTCCGCACGAACAGGAGGCCACTTAATGTGGCCTCCGTCGTGAGCAGGACTGTAGAGCAGGAAACTTAACCCCCACACCCCTCACGCGGCGGGCAAACTCGCCTTGTGCTCTATCACGCTAAAGTGTATGATTCTGAACGTTACACGAATCACTTTACTTAACTAAAGTGCCATCAAGGGGGGATACCATGAACACCGATATGTCTCGTCGTCAGTTTGTTGGTCTAGCCGGCTCGCTCGCTACGGTGCTTGGCCTTGGTCTTGTCGGTTGCGGCGGTGGTGCCGGCAAGGGCTCCGCTGCTGGCTCTGCCGCGGCCAAGGATGTGAAGGGCGCTGCGGAGTCCAAGAAGCTCGTGGTGGGCTTTGATAAGTCCTATCCTCCGTACGGCTTTGTGGGCGACGATGGCGAGTACACCGGCTTTGATCTCGATCTGGCCAAGGCTGTTGCCGATAAGCAGGGCTGGGAGGTCAAATACGAGGCCATCGACTGGGACGCCAAGGATACGCTGCTTAACTCGGGCGCCATCAACTGCATCTGGAACGGCTTTACCATGGAGGGCCGTGAGGACGACTACACGTTCTCCGAGCCGTACATGCTCAACGAGCAGGTGCTGGTGGTCAAGAAGGATGCGGGCATCAAGGGCTGGGACGATCTTGCCGGCAAGACTGTGATTACCCAGACTGATTCCGCTGCGCAGGACGTGCTTGAGGGTGACCAGAAGGATCTGGCAGCGACGTTTGCCACGCTCGACACGATCGGCGAGTACAACACGGCCTTTATGCAGCTCGAGAGCGGCGCGGTCGATGCCGTGGCGTGCGACCTTTCGATTGCCCAGTATCAGCTTGCCGCCAAGCCCGATGCCTATACGCAGCTTGATGAGCCGCTGTCCAGCGAGCACTACGCCGTTGGCTTTAAGAAGGGCGACACCAAGTCGGCCGATGCTGTAGCCGAGTCGCTCAAGGTGCTCTACGAGGACGGCACGGTCAAGGACCTCTGCGATAAATATTCAAGCTATGGTTTGTCTTTCGATAATTGGGTGCTCAAGTAATGTCTATTCAGGTCATGATGCAGATGCTTGGCCAGGGATTCTTGGTCAGTTTGCAGTTGTTTGTGCTGACGCTGCTCGGGTCGATTCCGCTGGGAATCCCCGTGGCGTTCATGCGCATGAGCAAAATTGCGCCGCTTCGCTGGATTGCGCGCATCTATATTTCGGTGATGCGCGGCACGCCGCTCATGCTACAGATGTTTGCCATCTACTTTGCCCCGTATTACGTGTTTGGTATTTCGCTCACGCCCGATTCCAAGTGGACGGCGTGCGTTGTGGCGTTCATCATCAACTACGCCGGTTACTTTGCCGAGATCTATCGCTCGGGCCTGCAGTCCATTCCTCGCGGTCAATACGAGGCTGCCGAGGTGCTGGGCTATTCGCGCGTGCAGACGTTTCTGTATATCGTGATGCCGCAGGTCGCCAAGCGCATTCTGCCGGCGATGGGCAACGAGATCATCACGCTGGTCAAGGACACGTCGTTGGCATTTGCCATCGGCGTGGGTGAGATGTTCTCGACCGCCAAGGCGCTGGTCGCCTCGCAGGTGAGCATGGTGCCGTTTGCGATTGCTGCACTGATCTACTGGGTCTTTAACTTTGTGGTCGAGATGCTGCTGGGCGCCGCCGAAAAGAAGCTGGACTATTATCATGACTAACTCAGTGATGAAAATCGAAAGCGCACGTAAGGCGTTTGGCGGCAATGAGGTGCTCAAGGATATCTCGCTTGAGGTGAAGCGTGGCGAGGTTGTGGCGATTATCGGACCTTCGGGTGGCGGTAAGTCCACGCTGCTGCGCTGCGCCACGCTGCTCGAGACACTCGACGGAGGCTCACTCTCGTTTGGCGACCTTGCCGTTGCGACGGATGCGGGTTCGGGCGCGGTCTATGCGAAGGGCGATGTGCCCAAGCAAGCGCGCTCGCGATTCGGCCTGGTGTTCCAAAATTACAACCTGTTCCCGCACTATACCGTGATGAAAAACATCACCGATGCTCCGATTCGCGTGCTCAAGCGTCCGCGCGAGCAGGCGGAAGCCCGCGCTCACGAGCTGATTGCGCAAATGGGGCTGACGGGCAACGAGAACAAGGTGCCGTGTGAGCTTTCGGGCGGTCAGCAGCAGCGCGTGAGTATTGCCCGCGCCTTGGCGCTCGACCCGGAGATCCTGTTCTTTGACGAGCCGACCTCGGCACTCGATCCCGAGCTGACGGCCGAGGTGCTGCGTGTCATTAAGGACCTTGCCGCGCAGAATATGACGATGGTGATTGTGACCCACGCAATGCAGTTTGCGCGCGATGTTGCCGACCGCGTGGTCTTTATGGATGGCGGTCGTATTGTCGAGGAGGGTCCTGCCGAGCAGGTCATCGACCATCCGCGCGAGCAGCGCACCCGTGAGTTCTTGAGCCGTATCGAGGGATAGGCTCAGGTATTTACTCAACTATTAATTGAGGCGAAGCCGCCGCAGGTCTTACGGTCTGTGGCGGCTTTTTGTTTGCATCGACGGGGTTCAATAATCGCCTCACAAGCTTGTCTCTTCCTCTCGCCGCCTGTATTCATACGTGCGCCGAAAGGTATGCATGGACAGCCGCCCGTGAGGGTAGGGTGGTGGCATAGGACATTTGGAGGGTGAGTCGGCTCGGCTGCCGACCATGCTGCTCCCGGGACGGCACCGACCGCGAACTCTCCCCGTTGGCGTCGCGCAATGCGCGCGGCCCTGCAAGGAGGTCATCATGGGTGCTCCCAAGACCGGTAACGTAAGGAACGTGGTGCTCGTAGGCCAAGGCGGGGTGGGCAAGACTTCACTCGCCGAGGCCATGCTCCACCTTTCCGGCAAGACCGCCCGCCTGGGCGGCCACGACGGCACCAAGCCCACGCTCGACTATGACCCCGAAGAGGTCAAGCGTGCGTTTTCCATCTCGACGACCATTGCGCCGATCGACTGGAAGGGCGCGCGCATCAATGTGCTCGATGCCCCGTGCTACCCCGATTTTATCGGCGACGCCTTTGCCGCGATGAGCGTCTGCGAGACGGCTCTGTTTGTGGTCGACGCCGAGGCCGGCCCGCAGCCTACGACGGTTAAGCTCTGGTATGCCGCCGAGGACCTGCGCTTGGCGCGTGCGGTGTTCGTAAACCGCCTGTCGCGCTCCGAGGCCAGCTTTGCGACCACGATGGACCTGCTGCAGGAGCGCTTTGGCACGCGATTGGGCGCCGTGACCCTTCCCTGGGGCGAGGGCGAGGACTTTGATGGCATCATCGACCTGGTGCGCATGAAGGCGCGCCATTGCAACGGCGCCGAAGCCGTTGAGTCGGAGATTCCCGAGGAGTATCGTGCCCAGGCCGAGGAGGCCCATGACCATCTGTGCGAGCTGGTGGCCGAGGCTGACGACGAACTGATGATGAAGTACTTGGAAGGCGAGGAGACGCTGACGCAGGAGGAACTTGAAGGCCTGCTGTCGAAGGCGATCGCCGAGCGCATCTTTGTGCCGGTCTTTGCGGGCGATTGCATTAAGGAGCAGGGCGTCAACTCGCTGATGGACGACATCGCAACGTACTTCCCGGCGCCGACGGACTACGGCGAGATGCCGCTCATCGACGGTGATTCGCTCAAGATCTCGAGTGACGATGACCGCCCGGTGGCGTTTGTGTTTAAGACCCTGGCCGATCCGCAGCAGGGTCGCATCAGCTTTATCAAGGTGCTGACGGGTACGCTTGAGCCGGGTCTTGAGCTGATCAACGCGCGTACCCGCAAGGGCGAGCGTCTGGCTCACCTGTATGTGATGTGCGGCCGCGACATGACCGAGGTCGGTCACGCCTATGCCGGCGACATTATCGTGGCACCCAAGCTGGCGGCCGAGACGGGCGATACGCTCTCGATTACCGGCAAGGTCGAGGCTGCGGCGTTTAAGTTCCCCAACTCGCAGTACCGCATTGCCATCGAGGCCGAGAATCGCGGCGACGAAGAGAAGCTCTACACGTTTATCGAGAAGGCTTGCAAGGCCGATCCGACCATGAGCATCGACCGCGACGAGGAGACGGGCCAGACCATTATCTCCGCCGTGGGTGAGGCGCAGGTTTCGGTGCTGCTCAACCGTTTGGAGGACCGTACCAAGGTTGTGGCAAAGAGCGTGCCGATCCGCATTCCGTATCGCGAGACCATCCGCCGCACGGCAAGCGCCCAGGGTCGCCACAAGAAGCAGACCGGCGGCGCCGGTCAGTACGGCGACTGCTGGCTGCGCGTGGAGCCGCTCATTGGGCCCGACGGCACGAGCGACGGCTATGAGTTTGTTGACGAGGTCGTGGGTGGCCGCATCCCGCGCTCGCTGATCCCCGCTGTGGACAAGGGTGTCCAGGAGACCATGAAGGACGGCATCATTGCCGGCTACCCGCTCACGGGCATTCGCGTGGCTGTGTATGACGGCTCGTATCATAGCGTCGACTCCAACGAGATGGCGTTCCGCGCGGCGGCTCGCATCGGTCTGCGCAAGGCATGCGCCGATGCCGACCCGGTGGTGCTGGAGCCCATCGAGGAAATCACGGTGACTATCCCCGAGAGCTACGCCGGCGCCGTGATGGGCGACATCTCGGCCTCGCGCGGTCGCGTGACGGGTATGGAGACCGATGAGCGCGGCGATACCGTGGTCATTGCCCAGGCGCCGCTGGCCGAGCTGACGGATTATTCGACGCGCCTGCGCTCTATCACGCGCGGCACGGGCGACTTTACCATGAAGCCCGCTGGCTATGAACAGGTGCCTTATGACGTTCAGGCCAAGCTGGTCGAGCGCTATGAGGAGGGTCGCGCCAAGTAGCGCGTGACTTTGCCTGCAACATATATGCCGATGTAAGGGCCGCTCTGGGCAATCCAGGGCGGCCCTTTTTGATCCCCAGCGGGGTTGCAAATCGGTTCTTGTCGTGGCTCGGGGCTAGTCCCCCGAGGCCTGATTGCGGCCGGTGGCGTAGTCGATCTGCACGTGCGGCTGCAGGTTGTAGCAGTACACGTGGAAGCAGAGGGTCTTGCCGTGGTCCTCGATCGATTGTGCTTCCAGACGAACGCCACGACAGACGAGTTCCTCTTCGTTGTACATGGGCGTGACGCGGTAGAGCACATGGTTGCCCGTGTCGCGGATGTAGTCGAGGATCTGCTCTTCAAACGGTAGCATGCCCGTCTCGTTGAGATAACGCGTGCCGGTGAGGAGATTTTTGCGGTTGGCGTTTTCGCCGCAGAGCGACCAGGCGATGAGGTGGCAGCGGTTGTAGAGGCTCTGGCTTGGAATAAAGTCGTAGCGCTGCTGGTGCCATCCGGCGGGGTGGATACGCGAGATGTCGCCGCGCTTGCCCTGTCCGAGCGACTCGGGGCCTACGCAGGCGAGCGCCTTGCGAGTGCGGCCCAAGCTGTCGAGCTTGGAGAATTTCTTAAAGCAGCCTTCTTCGGTGGCACGTTCATACTCGTCAAGCGTGAACGACGGCGTGCCGAGCGGGTGCGTGCTGTCGGCGCGAAGGGCAACGTAGGGATTGCCGGCGTAGTCGGGAATGCTGCTGAAATATACGCCACGGGCACGGTTGAGGTCAGGGTTTTCCACCTCGTCGATGGGGGTGGCGGCACTGACCGCGGAGGCGTCGTCACCGGTG
Organism: uncultured Collinsella sp.; assembly: GCA_900545615.1. Taxonomy (GTDB): domain Bacteria; phylum Actinomycetota; class Coriobacteriia; order Coriobacteriales; family Coriobacteriaceae; genus Collinsella. The sequence continues at coordinate 22,519 of UQZM01000014.1, read as the reverse complement.
TTGGTCGCGGTGGATTCGGAGCCATCACCGGAGTCCTCGGAGCTCGCCGTTCCCGATTCGAGCCGAGCGACCAGGTCTGCCTCGTCGTCGGTGCGGCTGGGACTCTCGTTTTGTTTTTCGGCCAGAGCCGCCGCCTGCTCATCGCCTTGCGGCGACAGCAACTTGGGCGCTCCGTCGAGCGATCCCGTAAACAGCGCAAACCCCAGCACCACGGCGGTGCCGATGGAAAGTGCTTGCTTGTAGGCGGGCTTGCGCGACATTGAGGCTCCTGGATGGACGGTTGGGAATCTACCAGTCTAGCAGGAGCCGGCAAGGGCCGTTCTGTCGAACAAATACTTAAGATTTGAGACAAACGCTACTGATTCATTTGTCCCGCGGTCTAGATCGAGGTGGAGTCGAGCCAGTTGAGCTTGCACTCGAGAATGCGCTGCTCGCCGGGTTCGCTGCTTCCGTCAAGTAGGGCGAGCAGCATCTCGGCTGCTTCGCGACCTTCTTGGTCGACGGGCTCGATGATGGTGGAGACGGTCGGTGTGGTGAGATTAGTCCAGTCTTCGCAGTTGAGTCCCAAAAGGCCGATTTGCTGCGGAAGCAGATGGGCCATTGGCTGGAGGGCCTTGTAGACACGGGGAAGTGCCCACTGATTTTGCACGAAGATAAGGGTTCGCTTGGCGGGATTGAACTTGAATTTAAAGTATTCGGTGAGCTCGTTGATTGACGGCTTGTTGTGATCGATGGGAATCGCTTTGTAGAGCTGCCCGTTCGCTGCCAGCGCCTCGGCATACCCCTGAAAACGCTCCATGCGGGTGCGCATTTCGGTCATGTTGGCGGCAATGGAAAAGAAATCTTCGTAGCCGGCGTCGAGGAGTGCCTGTGTGGCGTTGTACACGCCGTCGTAAAGGTTGGTTTTGATCCAGCTGGTACCTGGGCTATAGATGGCCGCATCGAAAAAGACGACCGGCTTGCCGGCGCGTCTAATGCGGTCATGCACGGCTTTGAAGTTTGCCGTGGGCTGGATGATAAAGCCATCGACGCCCAGCGAGAGCATCTTGTCGACGTACATGAGCTCGGTCTCGGGGTTAAAGTTGCTCGTGCAAACGACCGTCTGGTAGCCCGCGGGGAGCATGACCTGCTCCATGCCATTGAGAACGAGCCCCGCCCATTTGTTGGTGTTATCCAAAATGATGATGGCAATGACGTGGGTTTGCTTGCCGGTGAGCGTCTGCGCTTGGGCGTTGGGAACGTATCCGAGTTCCTTAATGACGCGCGCGATTTTGTTCTGCGTCTTCTCGCTAAGCTTTTCTCGTTTGTCGTTGAGGTAATACGAGACGCTTGCCGTCGAGGTTCCCGCCTCTCGAGCGACGTCTGCGATCGTAACGCGCTGTTTTGCCACAGCGACTCCTTCCGACAGATGAGCATTTTCCAACATGATGACTTTGAGTCTTGGTGAAGGATACGCTTCGGTGAGCGGCTTTTTCCTTTCATATGAGTATGCAACAAATGCGGCATACGGGTGGGGTCGAAATTTGTGACCGGCATGCGCATCTGTCGTCTACCGAGAAAATCAAATACTTCTTGACTTTTGAAATCGAGGGCAAAATCGCAGGATTCATTTTTGGTTAAACGCATAACTAAATCGCATAAACAACGCTCTGACCTACGCGTTTACCGAAATAAGCTGGCATTAAGAAAAACGAGCACCTATATTGTTCTTGTCGAAAAGACAGCAAGTCCAAACGGCAGGGGATGCTCCGGAGGCCTCCGCAAACGGTGTCTTGCGCACGCAACTCTATGAAAAGAGGGAAGCAATGAAGATCGTAGGCGTTGCCGCCTGTACTGTGGGTATCGCCCACACGTATATGGCCCAGAAGGCGATTCAGGATGAATGCGCCGCCCGTGGCATCGAGTGCAAGGTCGAGGCTCAGGGTGGCCTGGGTATCGAGAATGAGCTCACGCAGGAAGACGTGGACTCCGCCGACCTGGTCCTGGAGTCCGTCGACGTGGGTGTCGAGAACGAGGACCGTTTTGAGCAGAAGATGGCCGAGGGCAAGTTCCTGAAGGTCGGCACCTCGGATGTAATCGCCGATCCGGTAAAGATCATCGACCAGGTCATTGAGATCATCAAGGCGACGGGTGGCGCCGTTGACGCGCCCAAGGCCGAGGCCAAGGCAGAGAAGAAGGCCGTCTCCGCTGCCCCGCAGGCCCCGACACCGGCGTCCAAGCAGTCTATCTTTGCCGATCCTGGCAAGACGCTGCTCAATGCATTCAATACCGGCGTTTCCTATTTTATCCCCATCGTCGTTATCGGCGGCGTGTTTCTTGCCTTCTCGCTGGCATCCGGTACCGCCGGCGCCAACGGCATGGAGGTTACGAACCCGCTGATGGTGAGCCTTAACACCATCGGCATGGCCGGCATCTCCATGATGATCCCGGTGCTTGCGGCATACATCGCCTACTCGATGGCCGGCAAGCCCGCGCTTGCCCCTGGCTTCGTCCTGGGCTACTTGGTCAACAACGCCGTCGTCACCCCGAGTGGCAACAGCGTTTCGACCGGCTTCTTGGGCGCCATGATCATGGCTGTCATCTGCGGTTACTTTGTCCGCTGGATGAAGACCTGGAAGGTCAACAACACCATCCAGACCATCATGCCGATCCTGATCATCCCGATTCTGACCTCGCTCGTCCTGGGCATGGCCTACATCTACATCCTGGCCACGCCGCTTGGCTTTGTGATGGATTGGCTCACCAGCGTGCTCGGTAGCCTGCAGGGCGGCTCCGCCGTCGTCCTGGGCCTGGTCATTGGTGTTATGACCGCCTTCGATATGGGTGGCCCCATCAACAAGACCGCTTCGACCTTTACTATGGCCATCATGGCCTCCGGCATCTACGGTCCTAACGGTATGTTCCGCGTCGCCGTCGCCGTTCCCCCGATCGCCTGTGGCCTCGCTGCGCTCATCGCCAAGAACAAGTTCGATGACGCCGATCGCCAGATGGGTATCTCCGCACTGTTCATGGGCTGCATCGGTATTACCGAGGGCGCTATCCCCTTCGCGGTCAAGGACCTCGGTCACACCCTTCCCGGCATTTGCATCGGCTCTGCCGTGGGTGCGGCGCTTGCCGCCTTCCAGGGCATCGACTGCTACGTCCCACACGGTGGCTTTATCGTCGCCCTTGCCACCAACAACGTCGCGCTGTTCTGCCTGGACATCGTGATTGGCTCCGTGGTCGCTGCTGCAATCCTGATTGCCATGAAGCCCACGCTCGATAAGCAGGCCAAGTAAACCTTTAAGGACTCCGGTTGTGCGGAGGGATGGATTTGACTCCGCACAACCGCCCCTACACAACAAAATCCATCCGTACTGATAGGGCCCGTATCTGGGTCCCAGGGAACTTTTGTCAAAAATCCTCTGGAGAAGGAGAACAAAATGTCCAACCTCACCATCCGCCAGGCCGTTCAGGGCATGCTCAAGCTGCAGGATAGCGGCGATCACGCAACCATGGTCGGCATTGGCCCCATGAGCCCCAACCTGATTCAGGCCGTGTTCGAGCTTGCCAAGGACGAGGATTTCCCGCCCATGTTTATCGCCAGCCGCAACCAGGTCGATATGGACGAGATGGGCGCCGGCTACGTCAACGGTTGGGACCAGACGCGCTTTGCCGCCGACATCAAGAAGGTTGCCGACGAGGTGGGTTACACCGGCCCGTACTACCTGTGCCGCGATCACGGCGGTCCGTGGCAGCGCGACGAGGAGCGTAACGCCCACCTGCCCGAGGACGAGGCCATGGAGCTCGCCCGCAAGTCCTTCGTTGCCGACATGGAGGCAGGCTTTGACCTGCTGATGGTCGACCCCACCAAGGACCCCTATCAGATCGGCAAGGTTATTCCGCTCGACGTGGTTCTTCGCCGCACGATCGATCTTATCGACTACCTTGAGCAGTATCGTCGCGAGCATAACCTGCCCGAGGTCGCCTATGAGGTCGGTACCGAGGAGACCAATGGCGGCTTGACCTCTACCGATAAGTACGAGGAGTTCATTTCTCAGCTGCAGCCCGAGCTCGAGAAGCGCGGCTGCCCCATGCCCACCTTTATCGTCGGTCAGACCGGCACGCTTACCCGTTGGACCGAGCAGGTCGGCCATTACAACTTTAAGAACGCCCGCGAGCTCGCCGACATGGCAAAACGCTACGGCGTGGGCTTGAAGGAGCACAACGCCGACTATCTGGATGACGCAACGCTGCTCGAGCACATCCCGGCTCACGTGACGGCCTCCAATGTCGCCCCTCAGTACGGCACCGAGGAGACCCGCGCCTACCTCAAGCTCTGCGCTACCGAGCAGATTCTGGTCGACAACGGCCTGTGCGACGATCCCTCCGACCTGTATCACACGCTGCTGGTCAAGGCTATCAAGACCGAGCGTTGGCGCAAGTGGATGACCGGCGACGACGTTAACCTGCAGGTTGACGACATTCTGGCCGACGACGAGCTCAGCCTGAAGATTCTGGATGTCTCCGGCCACTACGCCTTTAACGATCACGAGGTCAAGGAGCAGGTCGAGAAGCTCTATCGCAACCTCGCTGCCCAGGACATCGACGGCAAGCGCTTTGTGATTGAGCACATCAAGCGCCCGATCAAGCAGTACGTCGTCGGTCTTAACCTCAAGGGCGTCACGAGCCGCATCGAGAAGGCTCTCGAAGACTAGGTAGTTCCGGCGTTTTGACAAACGCCGGACCGGTCGACGCTGCGCGGGCATCTGCCGGGCAATCTGGCGCTCAAGCCGTCGCTCGCGTACCAAAGTACGCTTCGCTCCTCTTTCGCACCACCTTGCCACGGCAGCTGCCCGCTCGCTGACGTTGGACTGACCGACGATTGGGCCGCTGTCCTTAGGATTACTAGCAATTCATTTGAAGGAGTTTGCACCATGAAGTTCTTTATCGATACCGCCAACCTTGACGAGATCGCCGAGGCCAAGAGCTGGGGCTGCCTTGCCGGCGTAACCACCAACCCGTCCCTGTACGCCAAGACCGGCGGCAAGCTTGCAGACTTTGAACCCCACATGCTCAAGATCGCCGAGCTTTGCGAGGGCCTGCCCGTGTCCGCCGAGTCCACCGCGACCACTGCCGAGGGCATGATCGAGGAGGGCAAGCGCCTTGCCGCTCTGGCTCCCAACATCGTGGTTAAGCTTCCCGTGTGCGAGGCCGGCCTCGCCGCCTGCCGCGCGCTGGCCGATGCAGGCGTGCGCGTCAACATGACGCTCGTCTTCTCGCCGACGCAGGCCCTTATGGCCGCCAACGCCGGCGCTCGCTACATCAGCCCGTTTGTGGGACGCTTCGACGACATTGCCGAGGACGGTATTTCGCAGCTCGACAACGTTGTGACCTGCATTAAGAACTACGACTGGACGGGCAAGAACGTCGACGACACCGTCGAGATCATCACCGCCTCGGTTCGTACGCCCAACCATGTGACCCAGGCCGCGCTGCTTGGCGCCGATATCGCGACCGTGCCCATGGCTGCTCTTAAGAAATGCCTGCACCATCCGCTGACCGATCAGGGCCTTGCCTCGTTCGAGGCTGACTGGAAAAAGGTCGTCGCTCAGGCTTAACGAGTGGATTGCCCCGGCATCGCGTCATCCGGTGCCGGGGTTGTTCTCAAGAGAGGAATTCGTATGACCAACCAGGAGCTGGCGAAGGTCGCCAATGAGGTCAGGAAGGGTGTCGTGACTGCGGTTCACGCGGCCAAGTCGGGACATCCGGGTGGATCGCTCGGTGCTGCCGACATCATGACGTATCTGTACTTTGAGGAAATGAATATCGATCCTGCCGACCCTCGCAAGGCCGATCGCGATCGCTTTGTGCTCTCCAAGGGTCACGCGGCACCGGGCCTGTATTCGGTGTTGGCAAATCGCGGCTATTTTCCCGTCGAAGAGCTCGAGACGCTCCGCCATATTGGCAGCCGACTGCAGGGCCATCCCAACATGAACGACACCCCGGGCATCGATATGTCCGCCGGATCGCTCGGTCAGGGCATCTCTGCTGCAGTTGGAATGGCGCTTGCCGCTAAGCACTGGGGCGACGGCTACCGTGTCTACACGTTGCTGGGCGACGGTGAGTGCGAGGAGGGCCAGGTGTGGGAGGCGGCCATGTTTGCCGGCAACCATGCGCTCGACAATCTTGTTGCCGTCGTCGACCACAACGGCTTGCAGATTGACGGCACGATCGATGAGGTCAACTCGGCGATGCCGCTCGCTGACAAGTTCCGCGCCTTTAAGTGGCATGTGATAGAGCTAGCCGATGGCAACGACATGGCGCAGATTGAGGCGGCTTTCGCTGAGGCTCGTGAGGTGACCGGCGCGCCCGTCGCTATCATCGCCGAGACGGTGAAGGGCAAAGGCGTCTCCTTTATGGAGAACCAGGTTGGCTGGCATGGCAAGGCGCCCAATGACGAACAGTTTGAGCAGGCCATGGCCGGGCTCGCAGCAGCAGGGGAGGAGCTCTAATGGCAGACGTCAAGAAAGTCGCCACGCGCGTTAGCTATGGCGAGGCACTTGTCGAGCTGGGCAATGAGCGCGATGACTTTGTGGTTCTCGATGCCGACCTGGCCGCCGCCACGCAGACCGGTAAGTTTAAGGCTGCGCATCCTGAGCGCTTCTACGATGCCGGCATTGCCGAGAGCAACTTGATGGGGCTCGCCGCCGGCATCGCGACCACCGGCCGCGTTGCCTTCGCGAGCACCTTTGCCATGTTCGCCGCCGGCCGCGCCTTTGAGCAGGTCCGTAACTCCATCGGCTATCCGCACCTTAACGTCAAAATTGGCGCCACGCATGCGGGTATCTCGGTCGGTGAAGACGGCGCAACGCATCAGTGCTGCGAGGACATCGCGCTCATGCGCACGATCCCGGGTATGACGGTAATCGTTCCCGCCGATGACATCGAGGCTCGCGCTTGCGTGCGCGCCGCCTATGAGTTTGAGGGACCGGTCTACATGCGCTTCGGCCGCCTGGCAACACCGGTCATCAACGACCGCGAGGACTATGAGTTCAAGATTGGTCGCGGCGTGGTCGTGCGCGAGGGGTCCGATGTGACCATCATCGCTTGTGGCCTTATGGTCGCCGAGGCGCTTGAGGCTGCCGAGGCGCTCGCTGCCGATGGTATTGACGCCGAGGTCATCAACATGCACACGATTAAGCCACTTGATGAGCGCCTGGTGGTTGCCAGCGCCAAGAAGACTGGTCGTGTGGTCACTGCCGAGGAGCATTCGATTATCGGTGGTCTTGGCGAGGCCGTGGCCTCGGTGCTCGCGGAGCAGCATCCGGTGCCGATGCGTCGCGTCGGCGTGCGCGATGTGTACGGCGAGTCCGGCCCTGCGGTCGATTTGCTGCACAAGTACGGTTTGGACGCCGACGGCATCGAAGCTGCGGTCAGGTCCGTGTTGTAAGGAAGGTTTCCATGGGATTTGTATCTGCCAACCAAGTGACGATCGGGTATACCGCCGCCTCGCGCGAGGACGCCCTGCATTATTTGTCCGAGCAGGCCATCGAGCTCGGCTTTGCCGATGACGCATCTGCCGTAGAGGCCGCCTTCATTGCTCGCGAGAACGAGGCCGAGACCGGCCTTGTCGCCGGTTTTGCCGTTCCGCATGCCAAAAGCGACGCGATCCACACGCCGGGCGTTGCCGTGCTTAAACTGGCCGAGCCCGTTGAATGGCCGAGCTTCGATGGGGTGCCCGTCGATGTTGCGCTCGCGCTGTACGTGCCCGCCGGCGAGGCCGGAACTACGCACCTGCGTCTGCTCTCCAAGGCTGCCGTGATGCTGATGGACGCCGGCTTCCGTGACAAGGTGCGCGCGAGCACCGATCCCGTTGAGATTGCGGAGCTCATCAATAGCGGACTCGAAGACTAGAACGGTCATCCCGTTCAATCAATTGATCCTTCTCCAAGGAAAAGGGCCGCGACGCCGTATGGGTGTCACGGCCCTATTTGCGTTTCCCCAGATAAAACCTGCCAAAATAAACCTGTCCCTTATTGACAGGTCAGTTAACGCAGTCCAGGTTGAGCATATGCGAGCGAGCGGGCTCCGGGTGCGGTAAGGTGACGTGAAACAAGCGGGCGCTGACCTTTTGGTCGCGCCCGTGAAGTTGAACGTCAGATTGCCGTGCCCGGAGCCCGCGCAGCGCCGAGCAGTTACGCCGTTTGTAAAACGGCGTAACCTAAAGGTTCATGTTGCCGTGGATGTAGGGGGTGACCTCGGGGGAGATATGGCCGCAGCCCAGCTCGCGCAGCGCGGACTCGATAATGGCGGGCAGCGGGGTCTTGCCCTTGTCGTCGACGGCGGCACCGCCGAGGGTGGCAATCTTGGCAACATCTGCGGGTGCGGCCTCGATATGCATGCAGCCGCCGACCAGGCGTGCGCGTACCTGTGCCAGATCAAGATCGTGCAGGTAATCCTCGCAGGCGCGGATTAAATCGACTTTCTCGCGCGTAAGCTCCTCGCCCGTGGGGACGCGGGTGGCAAGACATGCTCCCGCCGGTAGGTTCCAAACGGGATAGCCCCATGCGCGCAGCAGCTCGCGCTCTTCGTCCTTGGTAAAGCCGACCTCCATAAGGGGTGAGCGTACGCCGAGCTCTTCTGCCGCACGCATGCCGGGGCGGTAGTCACCGCGATCGCTTGCATTGCTGCCATCGATGACGGTGGGAAAGCCGAGCGACTTGGCGTGGTTGACGATGGCGGTAAAGCCGGCGTGCTTGCAGTGGTAGCAGCGATTGGCATCGTTGCAGGCTACTTGGGGGAGCTGCAGCTGATCGACCGAAAGATTGAGCACGGGGAGCTTAAAATGCGCCCCTTCATTGGCTTGTCCATCAACGGACTGCTCAAACGAAGCCTGCTCGGGCGTGCCGATGAGCGGCGTGGTGAGATGGACGAGGAGGGTATTGGTAGGCATGATGCGGGCGCATACGGCGGCCAAAAAGCTGCTGTCAACGCCGCCGGAAAACCCGATAGCCACGCGCCCGTATGCCAAAAGCAGCTGTTCGAGCGCCGATAGCTTGTCTTGAAGCTCCTCTGCGGGTGCCGTGGTGTCTAAAATCATGAAACGATCCTTATCGTTGAGTACTCGATCGAAAACTATAATCCTAATGCGTTACTTGCCATAAGACTTCTATCTGTGTAACGAAAGTGCAATATGGTATATACGTTATATACAAGTTGCCAAATGCGGTAGAGTTGCGGCAATACGACAGCGAGAGTCGATGGGGGACCGATATGATCAAGGCTGTTATTTTTGACATGGATGGAACGCTGGTCGATACCGAGCGTTTGGGGATTAAGGCCTGGAAGGCAGGCGCCGCTGAGCTGGGGCTCGCGATTGATGAAGCGCTGATCCATCAGTTTATCGGCCGCACGCTGCCCGATGTTATGGACATCCTTGATAAGCATTACGGCAGCCATGAAACCACCGAGGCGATCTATCGTCGCCACAAGGAGATTCGCGACGAGATGGTCAAGACCGAACTGGAACTTAAGGCCGGTGCCGCCGAGTGCCTAGACGAGCTGCTGGCTGCGGGCTATCACGTGGGTCTAGCGACGTCGTCGCGCCTCGTTACGGCCGAGCGCAACCTTAAGATGGTCGGTCTTTTTGACAAGTTTGAAACGGTAACGTGTGGCGAGGACGTCGTGCACGGCAAGCCCGACCCCGAGATGTATCTGCTCGCCTGCGAGCGCGCGGGCTTTGCTCCCGAGGAATGTGCCGTGGTCGAGGATTCGCGCAACGGCTGCGTCTCGGGCATCACGGCCGGCTGCCATGTCTTCGCCGTCCCCGATATCGTGCCGCTGCCGCAGGACGTGGTGGATGGCTGCGAGGCCGTGCTCGATACGTTGTTCGACCTGGCGGCGGCAATCAAGGCTGTGCGCTAGAAAATTGCGGCGTTGAAACGAGCGATTGCTCACGTTTGCGCTCAAGCAAAAGGGGCCCGGCAATGGTCGGGCCCCTTTTGCTTGAGCGGCGACTTAGCATACTTACGGGCGTGCTATAGATACGCACCGAGGTTGATGGCCGTGGCGTCGGTCTGGCTGCTTGCCTGGGTGCTGGCGCGTTCCAGCAGGAACGGCCGCACGAGTTCTTGGCGGTTGATGTCCTCGATGGCCGTGACCGCGGTGACGGTGCGCGCGGCAGAGCTGACGTGGATATGCTTGGTCTTTGTCGGGACCTTGTTCTCGATTTGCTCCATGAGCAGTTGGACACCCTTGCGGCCAATCTCGTAGCCCGGGGGCGCTACCGTAGTGAGCGGGACCGATCCGCTCCAAGCGAGCGGGTTGCCGTCGCATCCGGCCACGCGAACCTGCTCGGGGACGGAGATGCCTTTGTCGACCAATGCCGAGATAACGCCCGAGGCCAGCACGTCGGTCAGGCCGACGACAAAATCGGGGCGTTCGTCGGCAGGGCGCCCGGCAATCTGAGCACCAATACTGTAGCCGTCGGCTGCGGTATTCCACTCTCCGGCGTCAATGACTTCAATTTTGATATCGGGATGCAGGGCGAGAGCCTTGTGAATGCCAAGTACGCGCAGGGTGAGCTGCATGAATGCCGCTCTGCCCACAACGGTGATATGGCGTGCGCCGCGGGCGATGGCGAGCTCGGCGATAATGCGCCCCTGCGCCTCGTTGTCGGCCGCTACGTAGTAGCCGGGCCCGGAGCAATGGATGTCCAGATGGACAATCGGCACGGGCATCTTGGTAATGGCGGGGTGCCAGTCGGGGGATGCCATGGGCTGAACCATGACGCCGGACATCTGGGTGCCCATAAAGTAGCGCAGGTAATGGTCCTCGAGAATATCGTCGTTATCGGCGTTGGCGATGAGCAAGTCGTAGCCGTGCTTGCGGGCCTCGTTATGGGCGCCGCTGGCGATTTGGAGCGAAAAGCCGTGATCGAGACGGGGGAGCACTAGGCCAAAGGACTTGGTGGCGCCGCCCGCGAGCTGACGAGCGCTTTGGTTGGGTAGGTAGCCCAGGCGATTGATGGTTTCGTTAATGAGCTTGAGGGTCTCGGGGCGCAGCTTTTCGGGGTGGTTGAGCGCGTTGGAAACCGTGCCCAGCGAAACCCCGGCCTCGCGCGCGACGTCGCTGATTTTAACCTTTGCCATAGTGGCCCCTTTGATGCGTTTCAAGTACAAGCCAGATTGTAGCATCGCCCGCCCCTAGGGTGTCAAAACCTGCCAATTAGGGACAGGTTTATTTTGGCATGTTCTATCTGCGTAAACGCCGTTGCCAGCGCGACCACCACAAAGGTGCCTGTCCCCATTGTGGTGGTTTGGACCGGCTGGACGTGTGTGCATCGGGTGGTATCTAAGTTAAGATACCACTTCTGGTATATCAGCTTGCGTTTGCGTGAGTACAATACTCGAACGTTATGCGTCTCAGCGCCCCCTGTGCGTGGACGTTTTGCAGTCAAGCGGACGAAGGGATTTATCCTATGTGCGGAATTGTCGGCTACACCGGCTCTGATATTGCAAAGAACATCCTGGTCACGGGCCTCAAGCGTATGGAGTATCGCGGCTATGACTCCTCGGGCGTCGCGCTCGAGGTGGGCGAGGGCGCCGCGGCGCACCTCGATGTCATCCGCCGCGTGGGCAAGGTCGCGGGCCTGGAGAGCGAGCTTTCCAACATTGACAGCGACGCTACCTGCGGTATCGGCCACACCCGTTGGGCCACCCACGGCAAGCCCTCCGTCGTTAACGCTCACCCCCACACCAGCTGTGACGGTCGTATCGCCATCGTCCACAACGGCATCATCGAGAACTTCGCCGAGCTGCGCGAAGAGCTGGAGGGCCGCGGCCACCACTTTAAGAGCGAGACCGATACCGAGGTCTTCGCGCATCTGATCGAAGAGGCTTATGCCGAGACGCACGACCTGATGGCCTCCGTGCGCGAGGCTTGCACCCACGTGGTCGGTGCCTATGGCCTGGCCGCCGTGTGCGCTGACGAGCCCGGCGTGATCGCCGTGGCCCGCAAGGATTCCCCGATCGTGGTCGGCGTGGGCGAGACCGGCGCCTATGTCGCCTCCGATGTCATCGCGCTCATCGACGCCACCCGCGATGTCGTGGTGCTCGAGGACGGTCAGTTTGCCAAGCTCGCGCCCGCAGGCGTCGAGTACACCGACGAGGCCGGCAACGTTATCGAGCCCAAGGTCACCCACATCGACTGGGACCTGGACATGGCCGAAAAGGGCGGTTATCCCGACTTTATGCTCAAGGAGATTCACGAGCAGCCGCGCGTCGTGCGCGACACGCTGGTTGGTCGTATGACACCGGCCGGCGAGCTCGACATCGACGAGCTGGGCCTTTCGCTCGAGGAACTCAACGACATCGACCGCGTCTACGTGATCGCTTGCGGCACCAGCTATCACGCTGGCCTCATTGCCAAGAATCTCATTGAGGGCTGGGCTCGCATCCCCACCGAGGTGGAGGCGGCCAGCGAGTTCCGCTATCGCAACCCCATCATCACGCCGACGACGCTCGTCGTGGCCGTGTCCCAGTCGGGCGAGACGGCCGACACTCTCGCCGCCATCCGCGATGCGCGCATCAAGGGTGCCAAGGTCTTCGGCATCACCAACGTGGTGGGCAGCCCCGTGGCGCGTGAGAGCGACGGCGTCATCTACACCAAGGCCAACAAGGAGATCGCGGTCGCCTCGACCAAGAGCTTCATCGGCCAGGTTGTGAGCCTGACGCTGCTGGCCCTGCTGCTGGCGCAGGTCAAGTACCGCTTGACCACCAAGCAGGCGCGCATGCTGTTCCGCGAGCTTTCCGATACGGCCGAGCAGATCCAGTGGATTTTGGATACCCAAACCGAGGCCGTTCATGAGGCCGCCCTGCTGTGCAAGGACGCGCAGTCCGCACTGTTTGTGGGTCGCGGCATGGGTGCCGCTATTTCCTACGAGGGCGCGCTCAAGCTCAAAGAGGTCAGCTACCTGCACGCCGAGGCATATGCCGCCGGTGAGATGAAGCACGGCCCCATTGCCCTGATCGACCTGGGCTTCCCTGTCATCGCTGTGGCCACCAAGAGTGCCACCTACGACAAGACCGTGTCGAACCTTATGGAGTGCAAGGCGCGCGGTGCCAAGGTCATCGTCGTTGCCACCGAGGGCGACGAGGAGATCAACAAGATTGCCGACTGCATCATCCGCGTGCCGGCAGTCCGCGACGTGTTCAGCCCCATCACGGCGAGTGTCCCGCTGCAGCTGCTCGCCCGCGAGGTCGCCATCCTGCGCGGCTGCGACGTCGACCAGCCCCGCAACCTGGCGAAAAGCGTCACGGTCGAGTAGTTGGTTCCGCCGTTCTAGCGACTAAGGCCCGGCTCCGCATCAAGACGGAGCCGGGCCTTTTTTGCATTTGACCAGATAAAACCTGCCAAAATGAACCTGTCCCTTTTTGGCAGGTTAGCGGAGCTTGCTGGTCTCGAAGTACTCGGGGAACTGGTCCAGAACCTCGGTTTGGTTGCGGAACATCATGTGCAGGTGCTTGCTGACCAAAAAGCTCGCTTCGATGGGGTCGCGACCGGCGATAGCGCGGCGAATCTGCTTGTGCTCGTTCACGATGTCCTGATTGTCGAGAACCTGCGTGGCGGCGCGCAGCCAGCGGAAGCGCTCCAGGTCGGCATTGGTCTCTTCGAGCCACGACCACACGGTGCTGCGACATGCGATGCTAAAAATCATGTGATGCATGAGGTTGTCGCTCAAAAAGAAGCCGATGCGATCCTCTTCGGCCATGGCCTTTTCCTGCAGCGCGATGGCACGGTCGAGCTGCTCGATGCCGGCCGACGTGGCGCGCGCACAGCATTCCACGATCACCTGCTTTTCCAGATGCTCGCGGATGTAACAGGCACTCTCGGCAAGGGTGAGGTTGATGGGTGAGACGTAGGTACCGCTCTGGGGCACGGTGCGCACCAGGCCCTCTTGCGCCAGACGCACCAGTGCCTCGCGCACAGGGGTGCGCCCCATATCCAGGTCGTCGCAAAGTTGCTTGACGCCCAGCTTTTCGCCCGGCTTGTAGTCCAGGTAGACGATTTTGCGTCGAATGGTGTGGTAGGACTGGTCCTGTAGACTCGTTTCCTGCTCGCCGACGTGCATCGATTCTTCCATAGCGCCTCGCAACTGTTCTATCAAACTCATATGTCAGTTGTTAATTATGCCGCGAATCAGCTCTCCGCGGTGGGTAATTCGGCTGTTGCCTGAGAACTAATGCGGCATCTTAGTCTGTGTTTGCGCAAGGCTGCGCTCAATGTTGCCGTATCATAAGCCGTCGCAAACGTGAAATAGAAAGAAGGAATCCCATATGCAACTGGCAAATATCGTACGCGAGCGCTGGAAAGGCGTTTTGTTCTGCCTGATCATCGCTATCCCCGCGACGTTGCTCGGCAAACAGATTGAGGTGGTCGGCGGTCCGGTATTTGCCATCCTTTTTGGCATGGTCCTGGCGCTCGTCTTTCCCAAGAATCGTCGCGAACAGCTCACCGCCGGCGTTACCTATACGTCCAAAAAAGTCTTGCAGTACGCGGTTATCCTGCTTGGCTTTGGCATGAACCTCTCCCAGATCCTGTCCAAGGGCGCCCAGTCGCTGCCGATTATCGTGGCGACGATCTCGACCTCGCTTGTCATCGCCTTTGTGCTCTGCCGCGTCATGAACGTGCCGGGTAAGATCGCGACGCTTGTGGGTGTGGGTTCGTCGATTTGCGGCGGTTCTGCCATCGCCGCGACCGCACCCGTCATCGATGCCGACGATCGCGAGATTGCCCAGGCTATTTCGGTCATCTTCCTGTTTAACGTTATCGCGGCGCTCGTGTTTCCGACGCTCGGCGGCATGCTCGGGCTGACCAACGAGGGCTTTGGCCTGTTTGCCGGCACCGCCATCAACGATACCTCGTCCGTAACGGCTGCGGCGAGCGCCTGGGACAGCATGCATCCCGGCGCCAATGTGCTCGAGAGCGCCACGGTGGTCAAGCTCACCAGGACGCTGGCCATCATTCCCATCACGCTGGCGCTTGCTTGCTGGCAGATGCATCTGGCGCGCAAGGCCGGCGGCGACGCTAGGAGCACGTTCTCGCTTAAACGCGCGTTTCCCATGTTTGTGCTGTTCTTTGTGCTGGCGAGTGTGATCACCACGGTGTTTCAGCTTCCCGTGTCCATCACGGCGCCCATCAAGGAGCTGTCGAAATTCTTTATTGTGATGGCCATGGCGGCTATTGGTTTTAATACCGATATCGTTGAGCTGGTCAAAAAGGGCGGCAAGCCCATCGCGCTGGGCTTTTGCTGCTGGATTGGCATTGCGTGCATGAGTTTGGGAATGCAGCACGTGCTGGGAATCTGGTAGAGAAGTAGCTTATTTGCGTGCTGCGTGCTGGTGAGCGCATTCTCACGGTGGAGCGATAGGAGCTCTTGCGGGTATGGCTTGTCCGCAGGTTTATAAGTCCCGAAGAGCTCTTATCGCCCCGCCAGGATGGCGATGCGGGGCAACACCTATACTCGCAGGACGGCGCTTTCTGCCCTATAGTGTTTGGTGAGCAATATCGTTCAATTTTGAAACACTCGGTCGTGCGACCGTCGGCGGTTGCACGTCGCTGCGGACAGAGGCGAATCATGGATAGCGATGCCAAGCTGAACATCTTGACCGAGGCCCTGGCTGCTGCCGGGGCCTCGGCATTGGCAATCGATGCGCGTGGGGACGTCGCGATCTCGACCATGAATGACGCGGCGCTTGAGCGGGATGTGGCGACTTTTGTTGCCGAACGCCTCGACCGTATAGGAGACGGCGCGCGTCTTGTTATGGGGCGCGCGGGTACGCGCCTGAGCCTGACCGTTCGCCCCACCGACAAAGAGGGCGGGGGCCTTTGGGCCGTCGTGGTCCGCGAGGTGCGCGGCGCCGCGGCGCATGCGGGCATCGAGTGGCTCAACGCCGACGAGGTTGAGGCCCGCTACGAATCGAGCGCGTACGGCATCGCTGAGGGGGCGGCCTCGGTGGCTGCGCCGGTTGCAGAGAGTTACGCGCGCGGTGTGCCCCTTATGCTCGAGGGCGAGCTGGGAGCGGGTCAGGTCGAGATCGCCAAGCGCCTCTATCTGGACGGTCCTTTTGCCGGTCAGCCCTTTGTTTCCGTTGCGCTCGATGAGCTCACCGAGCGCGGTTGGCGCCATGTGCTCAAAAGCGCCGAATCGCCGTTGTTCCAAACAGGGCTGACCCTTTGCATTGAGGGCTGGAACGCGGTTGGCCCCCAGCGCCTCCGCGAGCTGGTCTCCACGATGGCCGACACCGCGTTGGCGACGCGCTGCCATGTGGTGCTGACGGCGAATGACATGCCGGGCGGCAGCGAAAGTGATCAAGCCGCCTTTGTGACCGAGCGCTTCGCCTGTGCGGTGAGCGTGGCGCCGGCAATCGCCGAGCAGGGAGCCGCGTCGACGAAGGTTGCGCGCTATTTGGAATATCTCGCTGATGCATTTGGGACGGCAACGCCCGCGCTGTCTGCCGCGGCGACGAAGACGCTCGATGCTTACCGCTGGCCGCGCAACTATCTGCAGCTCCGCGAGGTCTCGGAACGACTGTATATATTGGTGGGGGCGGGCACGGTGGACCGCGCTGTGGCGGAGGAAGTGCTCGCCCAAGAGGACGTGATTAAGACCGCAACCTTTGGCGCCCCGACGCTCGAAAGTGACCTGTATATCCTGCGACCGCTGGCCGATACCGAGCGAGATATCGCGCATCTGGTTGTAGACCATCTCCACGGCAACCGAACCCGTGCGGCGGAGGTGCTGGGCATAAGCCGTACAACTCTGTGGCGCTTGCTGAAGGACGATGACCGTTGAGCGAGGCGCCCGTGACCGCGCGCGACGCGTGTGCTACAGTCCAAAGCGTTATTGTTTCGATTTGGTTACGGCGTGCGAGGGCATATGGCTGAGACTTCAAAACCGAGCCGCAGAAGGCGGAGTGCCGCGCCGGTCAACCGACGCACGACATCGGTGACGTGGGGCAAACACGCCTCGGGGTTTGATGGCTCGTTCAAGCGCACTAAATACGGCTATCCTTCGGCAAGCGCCCGCTTGGCAATGCAGGCAGAGTCCTCGCTGTGGGGCCGCAAACGCGTGGTGGGCTCAAAGCTCAAGCACGACGGAACGCTCGGCTACATCAGCCGCGGGGCGGCTCGCCGCAGCGGGCTCAATCCCGCCGGCTGGCATCGCTACGTGCCGATCGTGGCCGCCGTTGCAGTGATCGTCATCGCACTCGCTGCGCTTGGCTATGCCGGCGGTGGCGCCAACTTGGACGCAGTGTTTAAATCGCCCGAGCTCGCGCATGCAGGTACAGAAGTTGTCGAGGGCGCTCAGACCCAGACGGGCGTCGCGCCCCAGCGTGGTATCGTTGCGGCGGCCTCCACCATCGCCGATGCGCAAAAGGACGAAGACAAGCAAGGCGACGACGCCGAAACGGCCCAGGCAAATGAAACGGCAACAACTCCATCGGCGGGATAAGTTGCGAGTGGGGCAGCAAATTTGGGACGGGGCCTTTCAGCGGGTCCGCCGTTCGGTAGAACGGCGGAACTAATTACTTTACGTACACCACGTTGTCGCGGCGCGGCTTTGCCTCGGGTAGCGTGTCCTCGGCGTAGCCAAGAATGCAGTTACCGACACCGCGCAGGCTGCCGTCGGCGGGCAGGCCCCAGCTGGCCAGCAGCTCCAGGCCCTCGGGCGAGTCAAAGACCTCATGCGCGCGGTGAATCCAGCACGAATCGACACCCAGTGCATAGGCGGCGTTGAGCAGGTTGCCCATGGCGAGCGAGCCGTCTTCCAGATGTGTGGGCACGCTGCGGTCAACCAGCACCACCACAACGGTCTTGGCGCCATAGAAGGGGTCGCTGTTGCTGCCCATGACCTGGGCGTTGAGCTGTGAGAGACGCTCGACGGTCGCGGGGTCGGTGACGGCGACAAACGTCACCGGTTGGCGGCCCATGCCGCTCGGTGCATATTGGCCGGCTTCGATAATACGCGCAAGCTTTTCGGCCTCGACGGGACGATCGCTGTAGTTGCGGCAGCTGCGGCGGTGAATGAGCGCTTCGATGGTCTCCATGGTGTCTCCTTGCGGTGGCGTTGCAGATGCCCCGTTCATACCCGTCGGGCTCAAACGATAGACGGTCAATTGCCCGGCCAAAAGGATAGATTCCAATTGGGAAAGTAGGTTTGCATAAAAGTACCTTCAGAATGTGACAAACAAATGGGATGGTTAAACGTTTTATCCCGTCTACCCTGCGGTTTTTTACCACTTGCCTAAATGACGAACGCATAACCTCTGATAAAGGTTTTACTAAAGGAGGACCAACGTTTATCAATGCGCCGTGGTGGCGCCGGGCCAGGAGGTAACATCATGTTCCAGGCTGGAGATGTCGTCGAGACCGACTTCGAAGGATTTCTGAAGCTGCTGCGTTCCAAGACGCGTGCTTTTGTGACGATCGACAACCACGAGTACTACATCACGCACACCGATGGCTATTGGCGTGTTCAGGATTGCGAGGCTCTCAACGATAAGGGCCACTTTACTGACTGCTCCGAGCTGGTCAATACGGTCTGCGAGGTCGTTGAGCTGCCCTGGATCTGCGGCAAGAGCCTGCACGACAGCTTTGCGGGCGCTACGGTCTACGAGGCCGTCGCTGCCTAACGGGCAAATACATCGCTATTCTCGCGTGACCGCCGGCGCCGCCCCCGCGCCGGCGGTCTTTTCTGTCGATATGCAATGTAGAGCTGACCATATATATTGAGCTTATTGACGATAGTCAAAAATCGGACTAATCTAAAAACAAATTGGTCAAAACTCGGACTATCGAATGGCGGGAGAGATGAATAATGCAGTTAGCCTGGTCGATTTCGACCGGATGCTCAACGGGCTTGACCGTATCTATTCGGAGTTCGCGCGCACCTGTGGTCTTTCGGACTGCGCCTATTGGATGCTCGTCGACACCAGCGCGGCGGGCGGCAGCATTGCTGTAAGTCGTCTGACAAGCGAATGGTTCTATAGCAAACAGACCATAAACTCGGCCATTAAAGCCTTGACGGCGCGGGGTTTCGCCACGCTTGAGTTTGCCGAAGGCAGTCGCAAGAACAAAGTTGTGAGCCTGACCGAAGAGGGTAGGCGATTTGCAAAACGGTATGCGATGCCGGCGCAAGGGGCCGAGCAGAGAGCCTTCGATGCCCTCGAGCCATGTGAGCAGCGCGAGATTATGCGCTTGATCGGTAAATTTTCTCAGGTGCTCGGTGAGGAGTGCGAGGCATTTAAGCGGCAGGTGGCAGCCGAAGATCAGTCGGAGAATCAACGTGAGGGGGAGTCGTGCGACTGTTAATGAGGTTTTTGAAGCCCTACCGAGGGCTTGTCGCAGTGACGCTACTGGTACTGCTGGTGGATAACGTCGGTACGCTGTTGGTTCCAACGATGCTGGCGAACATGGTCAACACCGGAATTACCACGGGCGATGTCGACTACATTTTACGTAACGGCCTATACATGTTTATCGCGACCAGCATGGCTAGCGGCGGCACGGTGCTGGGCTGCTATCTTTCGGCGCGCCTGGCCGCCAACGTGGCCTGCGATATCCGCAATGCCGTGTACGACAAATCGCTCGAGCTCGCGGCCAGCGACTTTGAGCGCTTTGGTACCGGATCGATGATCACACGCTCACTCAACGACATCAACGTGATTCAGCAGGCAATCCTTCAGACGATTCAGTTGGTGCTGCCGGTGCCATTCCTGGCCGTCGCGGGCATCATATTTGCTTGGTTCATCGATCCCGCTATGGGAACGCTGCTGGGCGTGGTGGTTGCGATCGTGCTGGTGGCGGCGGTCTTTACGGTGGCTAACGCCGCGCCGATTTTTATGCGCCTTCAGAGCTTTATCGATCGTATGAACGTGGTGCTGCGCGAGAACATCGTGGGCGTTCGAGTCATCCGCGCTTTCAATAAGGAGCGCCACGAGGAGCAGCGCCTGGACGAGGTATTTAGCGATTACGCGGACAACGCCATTAAGGTCAACCACCTGTTTGTGGGGCTCGACAGCTCCAGCTTCTTTTTGATGAACATCGCCGAGGTGGCGGTGCTGTGGGTGGGCGGCAACCGCGTGGGCGCCCATGCCATGCAAATCGGCAGCATCTCGGCCGTACTGGAATACGCGATCCTGATCCTGTTCTTTGTGATGATGGCGCAGATGGTGATTCTGACGCTTCCGCGCGCTGCGGCGTGCCTCAACCGCGCGCAACAGGTGTTGGAGATTGAGCCGAGCATTGTGGACGGCAAGCGCACGCTGGATACGTGCGCGGCGGAGCCTGTTGACAGTGCCGACGCGGTCGCCGTGTTCGATCATATGTCGTTCCGTTTCGACGACGCCGACGAGGACACGCTGTGCGATCTGAACTTTACCTGTCGCCGCGGTCAGACGACCGCGATCGTCGGCTCGACGGGTTCGGGCAAGTCGACGGTGGCCAAGCTCCTGCTGCGCTTCCACGACGCCACCAAGGGCGCCATTCGCCTGGACGGCGTCGACCTGCGCGAGCTTTCGCAAGGCGAGATTCGCGGGCGCATTGCCTATGTGCCGCAAAAGGCATGGCTGTTCTCGGGCACCGTGGCAAGCAATCTGCGCTTTGGCAATGAGGGCGCGACCGAGGCCGACATGCTTCACGCGCTTGAGGTTGCCCAGAGCACCTTTGTACTCGATCAGCCGCAGGGGCTCGACACTCCGGTGGCGCAGGGCGGCACGAACTTTTCGGGCGGCCAGCGCCAGCGTCTGGCAATCGCCCGTGCGCTCATGAAGCATGCCGATCTATATATCTTCGATGACAGTTTTTCGGCCCTGGACTTTAAGACCGATGCCGCCCTGCGTCATGCGTTGCAAGACGAGACGCGTGACGCTGCGGTGCTCATCATCGCGCAGCGCATCTCGACGATCTTGCACGCCGACCAGATCGTCGTGCTCAAGGATGGCGAGGTTGTGGGCTTGGGCACGCATGGCGAGCTTATGGAAACCTGCGAGGTGTACCGCGCCATCGCGGAATCGCAGATGAAGGGAGGTGAGTAGCATGACCGAGGAGCTCAAGAAGCAGGGCGGCGTTGATGACGCCGCTGCCGCGGTACTGGTCGAGGAAACGGCTGCCGTGGCACCCGAGCTGGATGACGCCGCCAAGGCTGCAGCCGAGCGCGAGGCTCGCCGCCAAGCGCTCTACGAGGAAAACGAACGTGCCGAGGACGAGCGCGCCCGCGCCGAGGCAGAGCGTATGCGCGACGTGGACGGTGAAGACGAGGACGAGACGCCTCGAGATACCTGGGCGACGGTGCGCCGCCTGTGGAGCGAGGCTGCCGGCGACCATTGGCGCTTCTATATCGTGTTCGCGAGCATTGTGTTCTATGTCATCTTTAACACTGCCGCGCCGGCATATAGCGCCCGCGTGATCGATGAGCTGTGGGGCCACATTCAGGTAGCGTTTGTCAACAACGCCACCTTCAGCATCACCTGGGAGAACTGCGGCAGGACTATCTTCATCTACTTTTTGATTTGGACGGCCGCCGCTTCGTTCTACGCGCTCCAGAGCTTTTTGATGTCGAGCGTGGCCGAACGCCTCAATCTGCGCCTGCGTAACCGCATCGCGCAAAAGCTCAACCGTCTACCGCTCGCCTATTTTGACGCGCATCGTCCCGGCGAGGTCGTCAGCCGCGCGACCAACGACCTGGACAAGATGTCCGAGAGCATGCAGCGCGGATTGCTGCAGCTGCTCGTGTCGATCGGCACGGTTGTTGGTGCTGTGAGCGTGATGTTCGTGTTCAGCGTGCCGCTTACGCTCGTCTTTCTGTTCTTTACGGCACTGTCGCTGCTGGTGACGAAGGTCGTCTCGCGCCGCACACACGATGTGACGGGCGAGCGCCAGGAGTGGGTGTCCAAGATTACGAGTGCGGTCGAGGAAGGCTATTCGGGCCGTCTGGTGATCCGCGCGTTTAACCGCGAACGTCAGAGCTCCGCTGAGGTGCACGAGGCTTCGAAGGAACTGGCTCGTGTGAGCACCAAGGCCGACTTTATGATCAATGCTGTCGGCCCCGCGGTGCGCTTTATCGGCCGTTTGGCGCAGATCGTTATTGCGCTCGTGGGCTGCAGTATGCTGGTTGCCGGCCACATGACTGTCGGCGTGTTCCAGGCGTTCTTCCAGTTTATCTACGAGGCATCTGAGCCCATGACGCAGCTGTCGTTTACCTTCAACTCGCTGCAGAGCGCGCTGGCGAGTGCGGAGCGCGTGTTCGACCTGCTCGATGAGCCCGAGATGGAGGCCGATCCGCTGCCGGACGAGGCCGCCAAGCTGCCGGGCAAGGTCGAGGGCCGTGTCTCCTTTGAGCATGTGCGCTTTGGTTATTCGCCCGACAAGCCGCTTATGCGCGACGTGTCGTTTACTGCCGAGCCGGGCCAGAAGATCGCGGTGGTGGGAACCACGGGCGCAGGCAAGACGACGCTCATCAACCTGCTCATGCGCT
>UQZM01000013.1 GCA_900545615.1 uncultured Collinsella sp. | reverse complement strand
CCCCCTGCGGAATGCGTTGGAAAGCGACCTCATTCCGGCCCTAGGGGCACATACTTCAGGCACAGTTCTCAAACATGTTCTGGGGGCTGATGCAAATTTTGTGGCTCGGCTTTACCGAGCCCTTATATAAGGAGGCCGGAGCTAAAGCTCCGGCCTCACTCAATTTCTCATCAGATTAAGTGAGCGATCAAGGAATCGCGCTCCTCCTGCAGAGCTACCGCAGGGCCCGCCCTGGTGTTGCTTTTCAGAACATCCCGCAGGACGCAAGAAACCCCCGCCGCACAAAGTGCGCAGCGGGGGTTTCTTGCATGTCCGAGGACGTTCTGAAAAGCAACACCAGGGCGGGCCCGGACGAGAACAACCGGCTACAGGTCGATGTGCGATTCCTTGATCGGGAACGGCTCCGCGAAGTGGCAGGCACAGCAGTGGCCCGGGGCAACTTCCTTAAACTCAGGGAGCTTCTCAGAGCAGATACCCTGCGCGATCGGGCAGCGAGTGTGGAAACGGCAACCGGTCGGCGGATCCAGCGGTGACGGCGGATCGCCAGCGAGGATAATGCGCTTGCGGGTCTTCTGGATATCAGGATCGGGAACCGGCACGGCAGACAGCAGCGACTGCGTGTACGGATGGTGGGGCTCGCTGTAGAGCGTCTTCCAGTCCGAAACCTCGACCATCTTACCCAGATACATAACGGCAACGCGATCGGAGATGTGCTGCACGACGGACAGGTCGTGGGCGATAAACAGATATGCGGTACCGAACTTGTCCTGCAGTTCCTTGAGCAGGTTCAGGACCTGGGCCTGAATGGACACATCCAGAGCGGAAACCGGCTCGTCGCAGATAATCAGCTTGGGCTTCAGCGCAAATGCGCGGGCAATGCCGACACGCTGACGCTGACCGCCGGAGAACTCATGAGGATAACGGTTGATGTGCTCGGGGTTCAGACCGACGACGTCCAGCAGCTCGCGGACGCGCTCAATGCGCTCCTCCTTGGTGCCCACGCCGTGAATGGTCATGGGCTCGGAGACGATCTCACCGATGGTCATACGAGGGTTGAGCGAAGCATAAGGATCTTGGAAGATAAACTGCATCTCGCGACGCATGTCCTTGATCTCATGTTTGCTCATCTCGGCAACATCTTTGCCTTGGAAGAACACCTTACCGGCGGTCGGCTTGGTCAGGCGCATGATGGTGCGGCCCGTGGTGGACTTACCGCAACCAGACTCGCCAACCAGGCCAAAGGTCTCGCCCGGATAGATCTCGAACGAAATGTCGTTCACAGCAGAGACGACACGCTTGGAGAAGCGCTTGGCGAACATGCCGGACTCAGCGGGAAACTCCTTAGAGAGGTGCTCGACCTTCAGTAGCGGAGTACGCTCGTTGGTATCTGCCATTACGCCTCGCCTCCCTTCTTGGAATCCTTGCGCGTACGGGACGTCTCAGGGGCGTTCTTGAGGAACTCGGGGTCACCGGAATAATGGCACGCAGAATAATGGCCGGACTCGGTGACAACACGCTCGGGGCGCTGCTTGCGGCACTTATCGGTTGCATAGGGGCAACGAGGCGAGAACACGCAGCCCTCGGGCAGGTTCATGAGCGAAGGCGGGTTGCCGTGAATCGGCGTAAGCGGCTTCTTCTCATCGATGGCCTGCTCCGGGATGGAGCGGATCAGGCCCCAGGTATAGGGGTGACGGCTCTCGTAGAAGATTTCCTCAGCAGTACCGAACTCAACAGGACGGCCGGCGTACATAACCATGATCTTGTCGGCCATATCGGCGACGACGCCAAGGTCATGGGTGATCATGATGATGGCGTTGCCGTTCTTCTCCTGCATCTCCTGCATGAGCTCGATAATCTGAGCCTGAATGGTAACGTCCAGGGCAGTCGTGGGCTCGTCGGCAATCAGAATATCGGGATCGCAGGCAAGGGCCATGGCAATCATGACGCGCTGACGCATACCGCCAGAGAACTGGTGCGGATACTCATTGACGCGCTTCTCGGGCTCGGGAATACCAACGAGGTCCAAAAGCTCGGTGGCACGCTTGAGTGCCTCCTGCTTGGAGTAGCCACGGTGCAGACGAAGGCCCTCACCCACCTGCTTGCCGATCTTATAGACCGGGTTCAAGGAGGTCATAGGATCTTGAAAGATCATCGCGATATCGTTGCCGCGAATGTGCTGCATCTCTTCCTCGGTCATCTCGAGGATAGAACGACCGCGATAGCGAACGTCGCCGCCCTCGATCTTCCCCGGAGGCATCGAAATAAGGCCCATGATGGTCATGGCGGTCACGGACTTACCGGAGCCGGACTCACCGACGACGCCAAGGGTCTCGCCGCGATCGAGCGTGTAGGAGACACCGTCGACAGCGCGAACGACGCCATCCTCGGTGTGGAAATACATCTTAAGGTCATCGACCTCGAGCAGATGCTGGCCCTCAGGAACCGGCTGGTCCTTCAGGTCCACATAGTTCTTGTTCTTCTTCATCCTTATGCGTCCTTCATCTTGACGTCGAGGGCGTCGCGCAGACCATCACCCAACAGGGTGAAGGCGAGCACCGTCGAGAGAATTGCCAGACCGGGCATGATCATCATCCAGGGAGCGGTCAGAAGATACTGCTGACCGTCCTGAATCATGGAGCCCCACGAAGGCGTAGGCGGAATAACGCCCATGCCGAGGAAGGACAGAGCGGACTCGGTCAGGATGGCGCCACCAATGTTCATGGTCGCGTAGACCACGATGGAGGCGACGGAGTTCGGGAAGATGTGACGCACGACGATACGAGCATCAGATGCACCCATCGCGCGCGCAGCATCAACATAGTCGTTTTCCTTGACCGTCAAGATTGCAGAGCGGAAGACGCGCGCAATCGAAGGCCAGCCGAGAATACCGATGGCGATAAAGACGTTCTGAAGGCCACGGCCGATAACGGCGATCATGGCGACAACGAACAGCACGTACGGGAACGCCAGGAAGATGTCCGCACAGCGCATGATGATCGTATCCCAGATGCCGCCGTAGAAACCCGCCAGAGCACCCATGACCAGACCGATCAGCGTGGAGATCGTGGTGGCCATAATGCCGACGGACAGCGAAACGCGCGCACCGTAGATAACGCGGACGAGAATGTCACGACCAAGGGCGTCGGTGCCAAACGGGTGCTCTGCACACGGAGCCAGCAGCGACGTCTCGGCCATGGTGGTCGAGTCGGAAGCCGTCGGCGAACCGAGCCAGGGCTTAGCCCACAGATCTGCGGTCAGTGCAACCACAACGACGATGATGATCCAGCAGACACCGATAACGGCGAGCTTGTTCTTACGAAGACGCTTAAAAGCGTCGCCCCACAGCGTGCGGGACTTGGCGGGAGCAGATGCGGCCTTGGTGGCGGTAGCCTGCTCCTGAGACTGAGAATCAGTTTCCTGCATGAGACGTACCTCCCTTAGGCCTTATCCGACGGACCGCCAAGGCGGATGCGTGGGTCGAGGAATGCATAGCTAATGTCGACGAGCAGGTTGATCACCATAACGACGACGACGATGAGCGTAACGCCGCCCATAACGATGGGCCAGTCACGCATGCTAATGGCGCGATAGACCTCATAGCCGATACCGGGCCAGTTAAAGACCGTCTCGGTCAGGATGGCGCCCGAAAGCATGCCACCAAAGTCGACACCAATATAGGTAACGACGGGGATGAGTGCATTCTTAAGCGCATGCTTGACGATGATCGCGCGATTGGAGAGACCCTTGGCCTTTGCCGTACGGATGTAATCCTGGTTCATGACGTCAAGCAGCTGCGAGCGCATAATGCGGGCGGCATAAGCGGTCGAAACCGAAGCCAGCGTAATGGTCGGAAGCACATAGTGCATCCAATCCTGATACTGAGAGCTGGAACCGCCGGCACCCGAAATCGGCATGGAGAATGCACCGCCCGTGGCGTCCTTGAGAATGACGCCAAAGAACAGCTGCAGCAACATACCGAGCCAGAAAGCCGGGACGGCAACGAGAATCGACGTGGTGAGCGTTACCAAAATATCCCAGAAGGAATAACGCTTTACCGCCGAAATGATACCCGCGCCGATACCCATAATTGCCTCGAGCACGATGGCGCACGCGGCAAGTTTGACCGTATACGGATACTTCTGGGCAAAGATTTCCGTAACCGGCAGCTTGCGCTGATACGAATTGCCCAGATCGCCATGAAGCAGGCCGTTCATGTAATACAAGTAACGGTCCACGAGCGACGTTTGAACGGGGTCGCCGTTCTCGTCAAGGATCGCGTTGCCGTCCTCGTCCGACTGGACCAGGTGATAGCGGACGCGAAGCTGAAGCTCCACCTCGGGGGACAGAGCCTTGTCTCCACCGATCAGCTTGATCGGATCTCCCGGCACGATATTCTGAAGGGCGAACAGAATCAGCGTAACGCCCAAAAATACCGGGATGAACTGAAGCACACGTTTAACGATGTACTTACCCATACCACTCCCCTATCTAGGGATTAACCTAAATGGGATGCCGATCGCCAGACCGGCATCCCAAAATTACCATCAGCCAGTTTACCCCAGGTTAGGGAGAACTGTATGTTTCCCATGAGGTCTACGTAAATACTTGACCCTCACGGAAGCTGCAAACTCTTAGGCGAGCTCAGCGGTACCCAGCTCGGCGTGCTTCTGCGGATCGACATAGAGGTGCTTGATGCGATCGGAGCCGACGATGGTGTGCGTGTAGAACATCACCGGGATGACCGGGCAGTCGGCAGCGACCATTGCATCGGCCTCCTGCATCTTAGCGACGCGCTCCTCGTCGTCAACAATAGTACGAGCCTCGTCGACCTTGGCGTCGAACTCGGGGTTGTTGTAACCGGAGCGGTTGTCGCCACCGAGGGAATCAGAGTGGAACAGCGGATACAGGAAGTTGTCCATAATCGGGTAGTCGGCAATCCAACCCAGACGACCGAATTGATAGTTAAAGTTCTGGTACTGCTCGAGCAAGGCAGACCACTCAGGGGTATCGGAGACAGCGGTAACGCCAACCTTGGCGAGGTCACCGATGATGGACTCCATGATCTCCTTGTGACCGCCGTCCTGGTTGTAGGAAAGGGTCACGCTAATGCCACGATCCCCGTTAGCGCCAGCGGGAGCAACCTTGTCGAGGTACTCGTTAGCCTTGTCGACATCGTAGGCGCAGAACTCCCATGCGCCCTCCTTGTAGCCATCGATGCCCGGAGGAACAATGCCGTCGGCAGGGGTACGGGTACCCTTGAAGATGGTCTTGCAGATGGCCTCACGGTTGATGGCCAGGGAGATGCCCCTACGCAGGTCGGCGTTGTTGAAGGGCTCGGCCGTGGTGTTGCAGGTCAGATAGTACGTGGAAGGCTCGGCGCCGAGCAGCATGCGCTCGCCGTCACCCATGGTGTAGCCGTCCTTGGACACGCCGCGATCCTTCTTGGCGGCATCGATCTGAGCAACGGGAACGTCGCAGACATCGAGGTTACCGGCCTGGAACTCCTTGTAAGCAGTCTCCATGTCCTTGATGACCTGGAAGTGGATGCCATCGATCTTGGCCTTGTCGCCATAGTAATCGTCGAACTTCTTGAGGTTGATCTCCTGACCATCCTCCCACTTGCCGTCCATCATGAACGGGCCGTTACCGACCGGTGCAAGATAGAAGCTCTTGACATCGGACTCGGCGCACTCGGGAACCGGGGCCAGAGCCGGGTGAGAGGCGACGAAGGGGAAGTCGGCGTAAGCGGAAGACAGCTTGACGACGAGGGTCTCATCGTCGGGGCAAGTAACACCGCTGAGCTCGGTAGCGTTACCGGCAAGCAGGTCGTCATAGCCCTCGACCATAGAAAGGTGATAGGAGACCTCGGAAGGGCCGTACTCGGTAGCGATGGCCGACTTGGTGTTGACCAGACGCTCCCAACCGAGCTTGAAGGACTTGGAGGTAACGTCGTCACCGTTGTGGAACTTGGCCTTCTTGATCTTGAAGGTGAACTCGGTGGCGTCGTCGTTGGCCTCAAAGGACTCGCAAGCCAGCGGAACGATCTCGCCCTTCTCGGCGTCATAAGAGGTCAGAGCATCAAAGAGCTGGTACTCGACCTGAGTGCCCTGGTCCTCCTGGACGTTATAGGGGTCGATGCAGACCGGGTTGTTGATGTAGAAGTTCAGCGTCGAACCGGACTCAGAACCGGAAGCGTCGCCGCCCTTCTTGCCGCATGCGGCAAGAAAAGCCATGGAGCTCGCAGCAAGGGTACCGCCGACAAAGGCGCGACGACCCATAACGGGCTGGTGGAACATAGAATCAGCCATGCCATCCTCCTTATGAGATAGGACAAAGTAAGTTCGGTCGGACAACGTCAAGACAGCCCAATCGAACCATTCAAACGCGGTCCGCCGTTTTGGCTGGTTATACAAAGCGGACCAACGTATTGCAATACAGTAGCGCATTTTATGCACGATTTGGGGCTAATTCCGGTTAACGGTCGAGATTTTCTTTAGTTGGGCGAAGTATATGAGGATATTTTGATTCTGTTACAAATATGTAAACAAAAAGGGTCCCGCACTTGCGGGAACCTTTTCAAGTATTTATGCGGTTCGTGATTAGTAGCCCACGATGCCCTGCGGGAAGAAGAACATGCACAGCACGACGCACACGGCAAACACGACAGCCATAATGACGGTCAGGCGGTCAAGGTTCTGCTCCATAACGCCCGTGGCAGAGCTGGAGTTATACAGCGAGCTGGCAATCATATCCGAAACGCCGGTACCCTTACCGGAATGCATCAGGACGAGAATCGTCAGCGCCACGGCAGAAACAGCCCAAACGACAAACAGAAGAATCTGGAACGGACCCATAGATAAGCTCCTTAATAGAACAGTTCAAACTCCAGTACTGTACCACAATCCCCCGCTCTCCCCTACCTGCCACTCAAGGACGGGGTGGAAATGGCAGAAATACCAAAAAGGGGGTTGTCCGGTTGTGGACAACCCCCTTGCTAGAAAACGGTATTTGTTTTCTATTAGGCCTCGGTAGCGAGCACGCGGCCCGTCATCTCGGCGGAAGGCTCAATACCAGCCATGGTGAGCATGGTCGGAGCGATATCGGAAAGACGGCCGTCCTCGATACCGGTGAGCTTGGCCTTCTCATCAACGATGATGAACGGCACGCGGTTGGTGGTGTGAGCCGTAAACGGATGCTTGGAACCGTCGGAAGCAACGTCAAACATGTGATCGGCGTTGCCGTGGTCGGCGGTAATCAGTGCAAAGCCGCCCTTGGCGAGAATCGCCGGGACAACCTTGGACAGGGCATCGTCAACAGCCTCAACGGCCTTAACGGCAGCGTCGAAGACACCGGTGTGACCAACCATGTCGCAGTTCGCGAAGTTCACGATGTAGAAATCAGCGCGATCCTCGTTGATGGCGGCGACGAGCTTCTCGGTAACCTCGGGAGCGCTCATCTCGGGCTGCAGATCGTAGGTAGCAACCTTGGGGGAAGCGACGAGCACGCGCTCCTCGCCCTCCTTGGGCTCCTCGATGCCACCGTTGAGGAAGAACGTCACGTGGGCGTACTTCTCGGTCTCGGCAGTGTGCAGCTGCTTCAGGCCATTGGCGGCGATAACGTCGGCCAGGACGTTCTCGGGGAACGTCTTGGGGAAGGCGACCTCGACGTCAAACGTCGGATCATACTCGGTCATCGTCACAAAGTGCGAAAGCTTGATCTGCTCGCGCTCAAAGCCGTCGAACTCCTTGTCCGTGAACACGCGGGTCATCTGACGAGCGCGGTCGGGACGGAAGTTGAAGAAGATGGCCGCGTCGCCCTCGTGAATGCCCTCGTTGTGGGCAGCGAAGGGCTCGACGAACTCGTCGCCGCGCGGGTCCTTCTCGTAGTAGGCCTTGATACCGGCAACGGGGTCGGTATCAGCATCGGACGCGTTGACCATGACGTCGTAGGCGCGCTGGATGCGCTCCCAACGATTATCGCGGTCCATGGCCCAATAACGGCCCGAGACGGTGGCAACGCGAGCGTCGCAACCGGTCTCCTCGGAGATCTTAGCCAGGAAGGCGCAGAACTCACTCATGTAACCGGCACCGGACTGCGGGTCAACGTCGCGACCATCCATGAAGGCGTGGACGCGAACGGTCTTGACACCGTGCTCGGCAGCCATCTTAACCAGAGCCTCGACGTGGTTCATGTGAGAATGAACACCGCCAGGGCTCATAAGGCCCATGAGGTGGAGAGTCTTACCGTCAGCCTTGACATCGTCCATAGCCTTGACGAAAACCTCGTTCTTGGCGATGGAGCCGTCCTTGATGGCATTGTTGATGCGCGAAAGCTCCTGGAACACGATGCGGCCGGCACCGATGTTGAGGTGACCCACCTCGGAGTTACCCATCTGGCCGTCGGGAAGGCCCACGTCCTCGCCCGAAGCACCGAGCGTGGTGTGGGGGTACTTCTCGTACAGGCCATCAAGGAAGGGCGTCTTGGCAGCGGCGACGGCGTTCTCGCCATCGGCCGGAGCAAGGCCGCAGCCATCCATGATAATCAGGAGTGCAGGAAGATGACGTTGTGCCATATGTCCTACTCGCCTGCCTTGACGACCATAGAGGCGAAGTCGGCAGCCTTGAGCGAAGCGCCGCCCACGAGGGCGCCGTCAACGTCGGGCTTGGCGACGAGCTCGGCGATGTTGCCGGGCTTGGCGGAACCGCCATACAGCACGCGGATGCCGTTAGCGATCTCCTCGCCGAACATCTCCTTGAGGGTCTCACGGATAGCACCGCAGACCTCCTGAGCGTCCTCGGCGGTAGCGGTCTTGCCGGTGCCGATGGCCCAGATGGGCTCGTAGGCGACGACGACCTGATTGGGGCAGGTGATCTCAAGACCAGCAAGGCCAGCCTTGACCTGGTTCACGACGTGCTCGACATAGGTGCCAGCCTCGCGGACCTCGAGGGACTCGCCGCAGCAGAAGACGGGAACAAGGCCGGCGGCAACGAGAGCCTTAGCCTTCTTGTTCTGGTCCTCGTCGGTCTCGTGGAAGTAGTCGCGACGCTCGGAGTGACCGATGATGCAGTAGGTGCAGCCAGCGGACTTGAGCATGTCGCAAGAGGACTCACCGGTGAAGGCACCCTTGGCCTCCCAGTACACGTTCTGTGCACCGAGGGCGATGGGGGCAGCCTGAATGCGGTCATGAACCGTGGTGATGTCGATGGTCGGAGGGCAGACGAGCACCTCGACGCCAGCCGGAACCTCGGGCAGAGCCTGAGCCAGCTCGTCGGCGAGCTTGGCAGCCTCGGCGACGTCGTTGTTCATCTTCCAGTTACCAGCGATAAGAAGGGTGCGATTAGGCATCGAGAAGCGCCTCCACTCCGGGCAGGGCCTTACCCTCGACGAGCTCCATGGAAGCGCCACCACCGGTGGAGATCCAGCTCATCTTGTCGGCCAGGTTGAACTTGTTGACAGCTGCGACAGAGTCGCCACCGCCGATGATCGAGGTGCAGTCGGCCTCGGCAACAGCCTCGGCGATAGCCTGGGTGCCGTGAGCGAAGTTGTCGAACTCGAAGACGCCCATGGGGCCATTCCAGAACACGGTCTTGGCGCCCTTGACGGCCTCGGCGTAGAGCTCCTCGGTCTTGGGGCCGATGTCCATGCCCTCACGATCGTCGGGGATAGCGTCGGAAGCGACAACCTCGGGGACAGCGTCCTCGCCAAAGTGATCGGCAACGCGGTTGTCGATGGGGAGCAGGATCTTGACGCCCTTCTCCTCGGCCTTCTTGAGCATCTCGCCGGCGCGCTCGACCCAGTCCTCTTCCTTGAGGGACTGACCAACGGACAGGCCCTGAGCCAGGAAGAAGGTGTAGGCCATGCCGCCACCGATGATCAGGGTGTCAGCGGAGTCGATGAGGTGATCGAGAACGCCGATCTTGGAGGAAACCTTGGAACCGCCGACGATGGCGACGAAGGGGCGCTCGGGCTCGGCGAAGATGCCGGTCAGCGTGTCGACCTCCTTCTCGAGCAAGAAGCCGGCGACGGCAGGCAGGTAAGCGGCGGGGCCCACGACGGAACCCTGGGCGCGGTGAGCGGTGCCGAAGGCATCGAGAACGAAGACGTCACCATAGGAAGCGAGCTTCTTGGCGATCTCGGGATCGTTCTTCTTCTCACGCTTGTCAAAACGGACGTTCTCGAGAACGAGGACCTTACCCGGCTCGACGGCGGCGACAGCCTCAGCAGCCTTCTCGCCGTAGGTGTCGGCGACAAAGGCAACGTCGAGACCAGAGAGCTCAGCGAGCTTCTTGGCGACGGGCTCGAGGGACAGCTCGGGCTGGAAGCCGGTGCCCTCGGGACGGCCGAGGTGGCTCATGAGGATGACGCGAGCATTGTGCTCAACGAGGTAGTTGATGGTGGGCAGGGCAGCCTTGATACGGGTGGTGTCGCCAACGACGCCATCCTTGATAGGCACGTTAAAGTCAACGCGGACGAGAACGCGCTTTCCGTCGACATCGATGTCGCGGACGGTCTTCTTGGTAAAGGCCATGTTTGCTTCTACCTTTCGTACGTGTCTGCCTCCCATTACGGCAGACGATTTCTTATAAAAAGGGCGCGACCCTAGGGTGTAAGCCCTATAAGGCCGCGCCCTTCTTTAGACGCTCAACGAGCTATTCGCTAAAAGCTAAATTAAGCAACGAACTTCTCGAAGTACTTGATGGTGCGGACCATCTGAGAGGTGTAGGAGTTCTCGTTGTCGTACCAAGAGGTGACCTGAACGAGGGTCTGGCCGTTGCCGAGGTCAGAGCACATGGTCTGAGTGGCGTCGAAGATGGAGCCGTGGGTCTCGCCGACGATGTCGCGGGAGACGATCTGGTCCTCGTTGTAGGCGAAGGTCTCGGAGATGGTCTCGGCGTAGGCCTTCATGGCAGCGTTGACCTCGTCGACGGTGACCTTCTTGTCAACGACGGCGTAGAGGTTGGTCAGCGAGCCGGTCGGCGTCGGGACGCGCTGGGCGGCACCGATGAGCTTGCCGTTGAGCTCGGGGAGAACCAGGCCGATGGCCTTGGCAGCGCCCGTGGTGTTCGGGACGATGTTCTCGGAGCAGGCGCGGGAGCGACGGAAGTTGCCCTTGCGCTGCGGGCCGTCGAGCGGCATCTGGTCGCCGGTGAAGGCGTGGATGGTGGTCATGATGCCGGACACGATGGGAGCGAAGTCGTTCAGACCCTTGGCCATCGGGGCGAGGCAGTTGGTGGTGCAGGAAGCAGCGGAGATGATGTTGTCCTCAGCGGTCAGCGTCTCATGGTTGACGTTGTACACGATGGTGGGCAGATCGCTGCCGGCCGGAGCGGAGATGACGACCTTCTTGGCGCCAGCGTTGATGTGGGCCTGAGCCTTAGCCTTGCTGGTGTAGAAGCCGGTGCACTCGAGAACGACGTCGACGTCAAGGTCGCCCCAAGGCAGGTTGTTAGCGTCGGCCTCCTTGTAAATCTTGATCTCCTTGCCGTCAACGGTGATGGAATCCTCGCCAGCAACGACCTCGTGATCGCGAGCGTAGTTGCCCTGCGTGGAGTCGTACTTCAGCAGGTAAGCGAGCATATCGGGAGAGGTGAGGTCGTTGATAGCGACGATCTCGGAGCCCTCATGACCGAACATCTGACGGAAAGCCAGACGACCGATGCGACCGAAGCCGTTAATAGCAACCTTTACTGCCATTGTGTCTCCTTTCGTAAGGCCCCCGCGAGCTACAGCGCCCGCCGTTGAGGCCCACAAACTAACCACTCGCCTAATATACCTTTTTTTTGACTTGAATTTCACGAGAATGCTCGAAATTGAAAATCAAATTTACGTTAAAACGTTTTAAAGAGTAAAACAGCAGTTAAATCCGTATAGTAGCAGTTTCGCTCAACTACCTGTTTGCTTCAATGAGCTTTTCAAGCCTCAAAACACGATGGTAGAGGGCCGACTTCGACAAGGGAGGGTCGGCCATCTCGCCCAGATCGCGCAGCGACAGATCGGGATAGCGCTCGCGCAGGTCGCAAAAGACCGCCAAGGCGTCCGGAAGCGTGTCGCGCAAACCTCGCTGTTCGAGCTCATCGATCAACGCAAGCTGATGCTGGGCGGCACCCGCACTTCTGGTCTGATTGGCCAGCTCGGCATTCACGCGACGGTTCACATCGTTCTTAACCAACTTGACCGCGCGCGCCTCCTCGATCTCGGCAACGCTGCGCTTGGCACCAATCAGCTTTAAAAGATGCTCAATCTCCTCGGCACTCTTAATGTAGACAGCAAAGGACCCGCGCCGCGCGTTAACGCGCGCATGGACCCCAATCTGCTCCAATAGATCGCAAAGGCCCCGTGCATACTGCTCGCCCTGCACCGCGATCTCCAAATGAAAGTCGCCGCGGGGATCGGCCACGAAACCGCCGGCGATGAGCGCGCCGCGAATGTAGGCAAGCCTGCAGCAGGGACGGGCAACGATGTGCCGGGGAACACCAGCGACGAGCCCTCCCCTGCGGTCGAGAATGCCCAGCAGCACCAGAGCCTTGTCCAGGTCGGGCTGATCGGGCAGGGTAATGAGATAGTTACGGACCTTATGCAAGACCGATTTACGAACGGTGAATTCCGTTTTGAGCTTAAGGATGCGATGCGTCAGTGTGATCATCGTGCGCGCGACAGCGCCCGTCTCGGTCGCGACCGTCAAACGATACCGCCCGGAGCCGGCCAGCGAAAGTGTACCGCTCACACGCGTCAGGGCGGCAAGCGTCGACAAGTCGCAGTATTCACATTCGGGTTCGCAGCGCGCGAGCTCGTCACGCACCTCGGCGGTAAACGACATGCAGGCCTATGCTTTCGTGTTGGCGCGCGACAGGTCGCGGTGGGAAATGCTCACGTGATATTGGGCACCTTCCAAATAACGTGCCGTGGCCTCGGCGATGGCAACGCTGCGGTGTTGACCGCCCGTGCAACCGATGGCGATAGAAAGCTGCGGCTTGCCCTCCGCGATATAGCCGGGCATGACCGTATCGAGCAGCTGCGTCCAGGCCTTCCAGAACTCCTGGGTCTTGGGATGGTCCAGAACAAAGTCGGAGACTTTCTTATCGAGGCCGGTCATGGTGCGCATCTCGGGATCGTAGAACGGATTGGGCAGGAAGCGGACGTCGATCATAATGTCCGCCTCGACGGGCATACCGTGCTTAAAGCCAAACGAGAACACGTGAACGTCCATGAGCTGCTGGTCGGACAACTCGGAAAATGCCATACGCAGCTTGTTGCGCAGCGCAGAGGTGCGCAGACGGCTCGTGTCGATAATCATATCGGCTCGGTCGCGAACGCCCTGCAGCTGCAGGCGCTCGCGCTGAATCGCATCGGCCGTAGTCTCTCCCGGCTTGGCAATGGGATGGCGGCGGCGGTTTTCGCTATAACGACGGATCAGTACCTCGTCAGAGGCCTCGAGAAACACGATGTCACAGCTCATCTCGCGCTCCTCGAGTGCGGCAACGGCATCGAGCAGCTCATCGAACAAGCCCTGGCTGCGCAGGTCGCAGGTGACGGCAAGATGCCTGCCCACGCCCGTATTGATGCCGACGAGTTCGGCAAGCTGGGCGATCAGACGCGGAGGCAAGTTGTCGATGCAAAAGTAGCCCATGTCCTCGAACACATGCATGGCCTGCGTTCGGCCCGATCCAGACATTCCGGTGATGATGACGATATCGGGGATGCGCTCCGAGCGCTCCGCCGCATCCATGGCATCTCCCTTTTGCATGTGCGCCTCCTAAAACAAGCGCGGGACCCGGCCAGCGGATCCCGCGCGATCAATTGCCTTTATTGAGTATACCGCCCCGAGCGGATACGAGGCCTGTCTTACGCCTCAAGCGCAGCCTTGAACCAACTTGTAATACTCGTGGGGTGCGTGATGGCGGTGCCGACGACAACGGCCCAGGCGCCAGCATCGATCGCGGCGCGAGCCTCCTCGGGCGTGTGCACGCGGCCCTCGCAGATGATGGGAAGACCGGGGAATTCCTCGGTCGCCTGACGCAGGAGCGGCAGATCGGGGCCATCGGCCATGGTGCAGTCGATGGCAGCGACACCGTGAGAAAGCGTGGTAGATACAAGGTCGAAGCCCATATCAACCGCACGGCGAATGTCCTCGATGGTGGCACAATCCGCCATCAGGAGCACACCCTCCTCGTGCAGCGGGCGGAAGGTATCCTCGACCGACTTGCCGTCGGGACGCGGACGATCGGTGGCGTCGATCGCCACGATATCGGCACCCGCAGCAACGCAGGCGCGAGCGTGACGCAGCGTCGGCGTGATGTAAACGCCCTCGTGCCCATCCTTCCACAGGCCGATAACGGGGACCTCACAGCGACCCTTAATGGCGGCAATGTCGGCAAGGCCCTGGCAGCGAATGGCGGCGGCGCCGCCGAGCTCGCAAGCACGAGACATTTGAGCCATGGTCTCGGGCGTACGAAGCGGCTCGCCCATATACGCCTGAACGCTCACGACGAGCTTGCCCTTCAGGGACTGGATCAAAGGATCAACGGTCATGTTCGACTCAACCTTTCTCAAAAACAGCCTTCTGAGACACCGCACCTTGACGTTCAAACCGTCGCTCGCGTACCGAAGTACGCTTCGCTCCTCTTTCACGTCAATCTGCGGCACCTCAGAAGGCGCACTTGGTAGCTATGTTTATTTCAACGACGCAAGAAGGTGTTCGGCGGCACCGATGAGCGGAGCATCGCCCTCAAGAGAACCGATGAGGATCGGCGTGTCCTGAAGCGGATCGAGCGCCTGGCTGGCATAGCCCTCGTGTACCGAATCCTTCCACGTCTGTGAACGCCAATCGGGACCTTGGTGAATCACGCCACCCGAAAGCACGATGACCTCAGGGTCCAGGATGTTAGCGAGCGAGCCCAAGCTGGCACCCAGCGCAAAGCCGGCGTCATGGATGACCTCAGTCGCCTTTGCGTCGCCCGCGCGGCACAGGTCGTTTACATCGCGACCGACCGAAGGACGGCTGGGGTCGACGCGGCCAAAGCGCTCGTCGTACATGCGACCAATGGAAGTGCCCGAAGCAACAGACTCAAGATGGCCAGAACGCCCGCAGGCGCAGGGAATGCCGGCGGCAGCCGAGCACTCGATGTGGCCCATATGACCGGCAGCACCGTGGAAGCCCTGCATCACGCGGCCGTTCTCGACATATGCGCCGCCGATGCCCGTACCGATGCCCAGACACAAGACGGAGAACTTGCCCTTGCCGACGCCCCAGTGGGCCTCGCCCAGAGCATGAGCCTGCACGTCGCCCACCACGGCAACGGGAAGACCAAGGTCCTCGCGCAGACGCGGCCCCAACTGAACGCCAGACCAGCCGGGCATGATCTCGTTGGCGTAGGCGATGGCGCCCGTCTTGGGGTCGACGACACCGGCGGCGCCAATACCGATACCGAGGACCTCGACATCGGGGTTCGCCTCGAGAGCAGCCTTGATGGACGCCTCGATGCGCTGGAAAACTGCCTCGCCGCCTTCTTGGGCCTCGGTGGGAACCTCGGCTTCAAAGACCGGATGGGGCACGCCGCCATCAGCCGGATACTCCATAATGGCAGTCGCAATCTTGGTGCCGCCGATATCGACGGAGCAAACGTACTTGTTCTCCATGTCGCTCTCCTTAGGAGATATAAACAACTACAGGAAATGAAGGCGGCGTTATCGCCGCAGCTTGGTAAAGGTTTCCCGAGTGCCCGAGGTTGGGGTGAAAGCGGTCGGGCGTTGACCTAATGGGTCACGCTCGACCGCTTGAGCCCCAAGATCGGGTGCCCGGGGAAGCTTTACAGGAGACCGTTGTCCTGGAGGACCTTCCTAATCGCCTCGACATTCTCGCCGGTCATGGCCTTCACCGGGCGCGGCATGGTCGGGCTGTCGAAGATGCCCATGAGGTTCATAGCGGTCTTGAAGGCGCCGACGCCACCGGCATAGCCCTGGACGCCCGAGGTGACATCCCAGATGTGGGAGATCTCATTGAGACGATCCTGCTCGGCCTTGACGGTAGCCCAGTCACCAGCCTGAGCGGCCTTCCACTGACGCACGTAGCCCTCGGGCTCAACGTTGGCGAGACCCGGGACGGAACCGTCAGCGCCGCCGAGATAGGCGCCGTCGACAACAACCTCGTGACCGGTGAGGATGCTCATCGGATGGCCGTTCTTCTCGTTCTCCTGAACGAGGTAGCGGAACGAGATGTCATCACCCGAGGAATCCTTGACGCCGGCCAGGACGCCCTCGGCGCCGAGCTTGGCAAGGAGCTTCCAGGGGAGCTTGGTGTGAACGCAAACGGGAATGTCATAGGCAAAGATGGGCAGGTCGAGCTCCTCGTGCAGGATGCGGAAGTGCTCCTCGACCTCGGTCATACCCTGCAGGGCATAGAACGGGCAGGTGGCGACGAGGGCATCGGCGCCCAGCTCCTGGGCGACCTTGCCGTGCTCAATCATGCGCTCGGTCTCGGTGTCGATGATGCCGACCAGAACGGGAACGCGGTGGTCGACGATACGAACGGCCTCGGCGATGATCTGACGGCGACGCTCGTCGGTGGAGAAGACGACCTCGCCCGAGGATCCCAAGAAGAACAGGCCATCGACGCCGGCATCGATCATGCGGTTGATGCTGCGCTCAAAGGAGGCAACGTCGAGCTGGTGATCTTCGGTATCGGGAACAACGACGGGAGGGATAACGCCGGTGAATTTCTGAGTTGCCACAAGAATCTCCTTAGTTGTCTGGCGGGCAGCCCTATGCCACCCACTCTTGTTGGCAGTGTCCAGGCCGTCTAGGCCAAAGAACACGAGTAAAACGTTTGGTTAAAAAAGTCGACGACTTCGTTTTCGAACGCATTGATGCGCTCGTGAGCGTATTTTGCATAGATGATATGCCTCCGGTCACACTCAAGACCGTTGAATACGGCAAACTGATCCTTGGGATCGCTCACGGTATCCATAAGCGATGTGCCCATGAGCACCGATCCGCGCACCCGAGACGACAGCGCCTCGAGACCGCCAGGAAGCGGATTGGCAACCGCCGTGCAGGCGAGGCCCCGCTCGTCCAGAGCAGAAACCGCCAGCGCGACTCCGCCGCCAAGGCCCTCGCCCCATGCAAAGATGCGGTCGGGGTCCATGCCATCAAGATTGCGCACCACCTTCGCCAGCGCGCAACCCCAACGGACGCGCTCGACAAAAGCGGGCGAAGAAATCCCCCGCCGCAGGTCGTCCGCACCAGCAACATCGTCATCCAGCGCGAGGACGGCATACCCCATGGCGGCAAATCTCGTCATGTGATGCCAGCCGCGCACAGGCCGATCGATGTCGTGGAACATCAGGCACAGCGGCACGCGCTCAGATACTCGGGCACGACCGACAGGCTCGATCAAACGAGCGTGAATCGCATCGTCACCGAGCTCAAAGGAGACCTCCGAGTAACGGGCGCAGGGGTTAACAAAGTCAATCGCCGTTATGGCCAGGCCTTGAATCTCAAGATTCGAAGCGCATGTCTCTAAATCAGAAACATCTGCTTGGACATCACCGCGCCAGTCCCGATATTCTGCGAGCCTTGACGAAACCGTTCCAGGAATTCCCACGAGTCCGGGGACAATCAGCTCGTCAACATTGCTCTCGCACTTAGACATGAGCCTCCCCTCCCTTGCAGAAAAACGGAATGATCAGATCGTCAAAATCCTGAATCTCCTCGTGGCCAAAGCCTTCAAAGAACTCATGACGCTTTTCGCAGGTCAGGTTGTTATAGACCGCAAACTGCGTCGCTGGCGGACAGACGATATCGGCTGTGCCGGTGCCAAACAGCACGGGGCATTTGACCATAGGGGCAAAGTTCTTGGAATCGAAGTACGCCAGCTTGGCATAGGCTTCGTCAATACGAGTCGAGTCCTCGTCAAACCAGCGAGACCAATAGCGCAGGCCCTCGTAGGCAATGTCGTCGGCATCCAAATCCCAGACCAGGCGGAAATCTGACAGGAAGGGATAGAGGATGGCGGCGCGATTGATAAGCTCGCTGTTAAGCGCACAGGTAGCAATGCCCAGACCGCCGCCCTGCGACGCGCCGTTCACAAATACGCGGGAAAGATCGATGCCCACGAGCTCGCGAACGATGCGGCACAGGATGCGAATATCTTGGTGCAAGCGGACATAGTAGAGGTTGGCCGGGTCGCCGTCGATACCGGCGACGATATGCCCAGCAACCGTCGTGCCTTCAAATCCACCAATATCCTCGGAGGGACCTCCTTGGCCGGGGCAGTCGAGGGCGATGAGTGCCATGCCCATGCCCGCAAACGACGCCTGCTCAAACCAGCTGCGGCTTGCACCCGGATACCCATGGAACTGAAGTACCAATGGCACGGGCTCGTCCGAGACGGGTTTAAGGTACTTGGCATGAAGGCGAGCGCCACACATGCCGGTATACCAGAGGTCGAAAAGCTGGCAGGTCGCGGCATCGGCGACCGATGCCGCCTCGATCGCATAGTCAAGCCCGACGGCGTCGGCCTCGGCCATGCGATTCTTCCAAAAGAGATCGAAATCTGATGGACGGGGCATGGCGCCTCGATATTCACCAAATTGATGTTGTAGCTCCTGAGCACTTGGCATGGCTCGTGAACCCAACCTTTCGAAATCGCAACGGAGGTGCGCCCGGCAAGGGAACCGGGCGCACGGGAGGGAAAGCGAGGCTACTCGCCGAGCTTGGGATGCAGCAGCGACGGCGCAGCGCCGAGCAGCATCTTGGTGTAGGGGTCCTGGGGGTGCTGGAAGACCTGCTTGGCCTCGCCCTGCTCGACGATCTTGCCGCCATTCATAACGATGATGTCGTCAGAGATATAGCGGACCGTCTGGATGTCATGGCTGATGAACACCATGGCCAGGCCGAGCTCCTTCTTAAGGTCGGTCAACAGGTTGAGAATCTGCGCGCGGACCGAAACGTCCAGAGCCGAGGTGGGCTCGTCGGCGATGATGGCATCGGGGTTCAGCGACAGGGCACGGGCAATTGCGACGCGCTGACGCTGGCCGCCCGAAAGCTGGCCGGGAAGAACCTCGGCGGCGGAGCTGGGCAGACCGGTGAGCTCCAAAAGCTCCTTGACGCGCTTCTCCTGCTCGGCCTCGGTACCCAGGTTGTGGACGCGCATGGGGTCGAGCAGCTGCTCGCGAACGACCATGCGGGGGTTGAGCGCCGTGGCCGGGTTCTGGAACACGACCGAGATGACGCGACCCATGTGGCGACGGTCCTCGGCGGTACGTTTGGTAACGTCCTTGCCCTTAAAGTAGACCTTGCCGCTCGTGGGGGCCTGCAGGCCGCACATGACGTTAGCGGTGGTGGACTTACCGCAACCGGACTCGCCGACGATGCCAATCGTCTGACCGGGCATGAGCTTAATCGTTACACCCTGGACGGCGTGAACCAGGTTGGGGTGCAGAATCGAGCCGGTACGGGTCCTAAAGGTGACGTGGACGTCATCAAGGAAGATGATCGGCTCGACGCCGTTGACTGCGGTCTCGCTCATCTACATCACCTCCGCGTGAGGGGTCAAACCATTTGCCTTGAGCACCTCGTCGGGGAGCTCGGAATAGAAGTGCTCGGTGCCGGGCACGCGCTTGAAGACCGGACGGGTGTCCAGGCCAATACGCGGATGGCTCGAGCGGGGCGCGAAGCGATCGCCCTTGGGGAAATCGCGCGGACTCGGAACGGCGCCGGG
Source organism: uncultured Collinsella sp. (assembly GCA_900545615.1). Classification (GTDB taxonomy): domain Bacteria; phylum Actinomycetota; class Coriobacteriia; order Coriobacteriales; family Coriobacteriaceae; genus Collinsella. The sequence continues at coordinate 22,108 of UQZM01000013.1, read as the reverse complement.
CACCTGGTGCAGGCGACCCGAACCGCTCTCGATGGACAGAACGGAACCCAGAAGACCGCGGGTGTACTCGTGGATCGGGTTAGTGAGCAGCTCCTTGGTGGGCGCCTGCTCGATAACCTGGCCAGCGTACATAACCGTGATGTTGTGGGCAACCTCGGCGACCAGCGCCAGGTCGTGCGAAACGAAGATCATGGCAAAGCCGAGCTTGGCCTGAAGATCGTTGAGCAGCTTGATGACCTGCTTCTGAACGGTAACGTCCAGAGCGGTCGTGGGCTCGTCGCAGATGACCAGCTTGGGGTCGCGGGTAAGGGCCATAGCGATCAGGACACGCTGACGCTGGCCGCCGGAGAGCTCATGCGGATAGCTCTCGAGCGTGCGCTTGGGATCGAGGCCGACGAGCTCCAGGAGCTCCTCGGCGCTGCGGGTTCCGCCGCGCTTGGTGAGCTGCTTCATCTGGGCAGAGATGAGCATGGAGGGGTTGAGTGAGGACAGGGCGTCCTGATAGACCATAGCGATATCGGTACCGCGCAGGCCGAACCACTCCTTCTTGCTCATCTTGAGCAGGTCACGGCCCTCCCAGAGGACCTCGCCGGAAAGGTGCTCGTCCTCATCGGTCAGGCCCATGATGGCCAGCGTGGTGATGGACTTACCGCAACCGGACTCGCCCACCAGGCCCATGGTCTGACCAGGACGGACGTCAAAGTTGACATGGTCGACAACGTTGATATCACCGTGATGCTCAAACTGAATGCAGAAGTCACGGACCGAGAGAATCGGTTCGACAGACTCGTCGGGCACATGGCGATCGTCACGCTTGAGCTCGACATCGCGCAGGGCGCCAAGGCGAGCGGAGAGAGACTGGGCCTGCTCCTTGTAGGCGCGAACGGGGTCGGAGACCAGCAGGTCGGCCTCGCGACGCTTGGAGGAATCGGTCGGATCCAGGGCGGCGGAGGGAGCAGCGGCCATGGCGTCGGTAATGCCCTCGGAGAGGATGTTGAGCGCCAGGCAGGTGATCATGATGGCCAGGCCCGGGAACAGCGCCTGCCACCAACGGCCGGCGAGCACGCCGCCGCGGGCGTCGGCGAGGATGTTGCCCCAGGTAGCGGTGGGCTCCTGAATACCAGCGCCGATGAAGGTCAGCGAGGCCTCGAAGATGATGGCGTCGGCGACCAGGGTAACGGTGAAGACCATGATCGGGGCGATGCAGTTACGCAGAACATGCTTGATCAAAATCCACGGAGCCTTGGCGCCGGAAACGATGACCGCGCGGACATAGTCCTCGCCGTACTCGGACACGATGTTGGCGCGCACGATACGGGCAATCTGCGGAGTGTACATAAAGCCAATGGCGAAGATGATCGACGGCACGGAGTTGCCCAGGATGGAGACGAAGACGGCCGCGAGGGCGATGCCCGGGATGGACATGATGATGTCCAGGATACGCATGATCGTCTCGGAGACGGCCTTGCGCGAAACCGCCGCAAGGGCGCCCACGACCGAGCCGCAGACCAGAGCCATGGCAGTGGCGCCAAAGCCGATGATCAGCGAGTAACGACCACCGTAGAGCATACGCGACAGAATGTCGCGACCCTTATCGTCGGTACCGAAGATAAATCCGTTGCCGGGAGCCTGGCGAGCCGTAAAGATCTCGACCGGGCTATAGGGAGCAAGAAGGGGCGCCAGGATCGCAGTCAGGGCGACCAGCACCAGCACGACGGCGGCAATCTTAGAAGACAGCGTCATCTTCTTCCAGCCACCGAGCTTGAGCCCCTTGGAGGCAGCCTTCTCGAGCTGCTCGGTTTGCTTCTCTCGAATCTTTACCATAATCTACACCGTCCTGATGCGCGGGTTGATGAGCAGGTAGAGCATGTCAACCACGATGTTGATGATGATGAAGGCAAGAGCAACGACGATAACGACGCCCTGAACCAGGTTCGCCTCGTTGCCCTGAACGCCCTGCAGAATCGCGGTGCCCATGCCGGGGAGGTTGAAGATAACCTCGATGACGACGGCGCCGCCCATGAGGTAGCCGATCTTAAGACCGAGGGTGGTGACCGGGGTGATCAGCGCATTGCGAAGAACGTTGATGCCGACGACGACCTTCTCGGGAACGCCGGCGCCGCGAGCCATACGGACATAATCCTTGTCGAGCTCCTCGACCATGGCGGTACGCACGATACGAGTCATCTGGCCCGTCAGCGGAAATGCCAAGGCGATGGCGGGCATGATCATACGTCCCAGATAGCCAACCGGATTCGTGGTGAAGTGAGGCAGAGCGCCCGATGCCGGGAGCACCTTAAGGTAGGAAGAGAACAGCAGGATCAACAGAACGGCAAGCCAGAACGACGGGGTTGCCAAGCCGGCGATGGAAAAGACACGGATTACTTGGTCCGGCCATTTGTCACGATACAGTGCCGCGATGACGCCGAGCAAAAACGAAACGACCGCACCGATGGCAAGACCGATGAAGGTCAGCTGCATCGTGACGGGCAGGGCCGTGGAGATGCGCTTGGCAACGGAGTTGCGAGCAGCACCATAGGTGCCCATGTCGCCATGGATCAAATCGCCCATATAGCGCACGTAGCGCACGGGCCAGGGGTCGTCCAGACCATACTTCTCATGGTACTCGGCAACCGCCTCGGGCGAGGCACCGTCACCCAACGCCGTGTAGGCGGGGTCGGTCTTGGAGAACGACATAAGGAAGAACACCAGGACGGTGACGCCCAATGCCATGATCGGCAGCGCCACAAGACGCCTTCCAATCAAACGTAGCAAGTTGTTCACGTTCTCTCCCCTTTCTTTTGTCGGTAGGACCAACTGGTATATGAGTACGGATACTCATTACAAGACCCGAGCGACATCGTTGCCGCCCGGGTCTTTGTTTCAACTATGAGGATACGGTCCCAACGACCGACATCCTGCATACAGACTCAAGCGAGTCTTACGCCTTGACGGTCGCAACGCCCCTGAAGGACATGCTCGTCGTGCCGATGCCCTTGAAGCCATCGAGGGCCTCGCCGTTGGGTGCAGTGGACGGATCGTCCCAGGAAGCGGAGACGGTCTTGACGTGGACAACGGGGTACAGAACGGCGTTGTCGGCAATGATGTCGAAGCACTCGTTCCACTTCTTCTGCTGCTCGTCGCCCTCGGCGGCAAGAGCCTCGTCCATGAGGCCGTGGAGCTTCTGCCACTCAGCGGACTCCTTCCACGGGCAACGGGTCTGCATCCAGACGTTGTCGCCGTACCACCAGTTGAGCAGCAGGTCGGGGTCGGCGCCGAAGCAGGAAGGATCGCCAGGGGCAAGGAGGATATCGTAGGCCTCGCCGCCGTCGATGGCAGCGTAAGTGGCCGGCGAGGTATCGGTCTGGATGGTCACATCGAAGCCGAGAGCGTCGAGGTCGTTCTTGACCTGGGCGGCCATGCCCTTAATCTGCTCGTTGTCGGTGGTGCGCAGGGTGATGGCACCCGGGGTGATGCCAGACTCCTCGATGAGCTTCTTAGCCTTCTTGGCGTCGGTCTTGTACACCGTGGAAGCCTCATGATAGTTGGTGAAGCTCTTGGGCAGGTAGCAGCTGGCAGCGGTGGCAAGGCCGGCGAAGGTGTTGCTGACCATCTTCTCGGTGTCGAGCGCATACATGACAGCCTGACGGACCTTGACGTTGTTCCAAGGCTCCTTGGCGACGTTGAACATGATGAAGCGGGTGCCGAAACCCTGAACGTTATCGATCTTGCAGCCGGCGCTCTCGAGCTGGTCGACGGCGTCAGCGGTAACGAGCTCCATAACGAGCGTGGAGCCCTCCTGCTGAGCGGTAACGCGAGCGGTGGGGTCGGTCAGGATGCTGTACTGGATCTTCTTATCCTCGGCAGCATACTCACCGTTGTACTCGGGGTTGGGAACCAAGGTGATCTCGGTATCGGAGATAGAGTCGTACATCCAGGGGCCGGAACCGATCGGCTGCTTGGCGCGATCCTCCTCGGTCTGGGTGGCCGGGGTAACGCGGACGATGGCCAGACGATCCTTGAGCAGGGAGAAGTTGGGGACCTTAGTCTTGACCGTCACGGTGCTGGCGTCCTTGGCCTCGATGGACTCGAAGGGCTGGAAGAACGGAGCATAGGTAGCGGAAGCGGCGCAAGCGGTGTAGGAGGCAACGACATCGTCAGCGGTGACCTCGGTGCCATCGGAGAACTTGGCGCCCTTGCGGATGGTGACCTCGAAAGTGGTGTCGTCCACAGACTTGGGATCGTCGGTGGCGAGCTCGTTGAAGGTGCTGTAGTCGTGGTAATCGATGCCGTAGAGGCCCTCGACGACGTGCCAGTTAGCACCCAGGCCCACAGCGGAGCCAGTGCTGGCGGGATCGAAGCTGGACGGAGCGTAAGCGGAACCAGCGGTGATCACGCCGCCGCCACGGTTGGCGGAATCGGTGGAGCCGGAAGCGGAACCCTCGTCGCTAGAGCTGCCACCGCAGCCAGTGAGACCAAGGCCGGCGACAGCAGCGACGCTGCCGGTGAGGCCGAGGAACGAACGCCTGGACATACCCTTGTTGATGATGGCCATGTCTTCTCCTATCAATAGAGAATCTTACTCGGGAGCACCTAGACGTGCCCCCGCGCAACTTGCGGACGATATATACCTTACCTACCGACGAACCCAACTGAGGTGCCGCGCTCGGCGACCGATACATACATACGCTTGAACGGTATTTACTACCGTTCACCGAATTCATTGACAAATGATTCGCCAGACAGTATGTATCGGCGAGGTGAGATATCAGTCTTCGTCAACCCGCAGGATAGCAGGGTTTTCGCTTGGGTTAGTCAAACGTTTTAGCGTTAATAAAACCCGAAACCAGCAGGCAATCATGGCGAAATAAATGGTTGAAAATCGCGCAATCATGTATATCAGTTGTTTAGGCTCGTGTTTAGCTATCGGAATGGCCAGCCGCCGCCTCGGCGCGCTCGGCATTCCATGCAACGAGCGCCTCGTGGACCGCCTTGGCAACATCGGCAGGTATGCCGCGAACTTCCGCGATCTCTTGCTCGCTCGCCGCGCGCAAACGCTTCATCGAGCCAAAATGGCGCATAAGGGCACGTTTTCTGGTGGGTCCCACGCCCGGAACGTCATCGAGTACCGAAACCGTCATGGCTTTATCGCGCAACTCACGGTGGAACGTGATGGCAAATCGGTGGGACTCATCGCGTACCTGTTTAATTAGATAGAGCGAAGCAGACCCGGTCGGCAGCACGACAGGAGTCTCGTCCCAAGGCACAAAAACTTCCTCGTCGGCCTTCGCCAAGCCACAAACTGGTATATCGAGCCCAAGAGCCTCAAGTTGCTTGATCGCAGCGGTCAATTGCGGCTTACCGCCATCGACAACGAGCAAATCGGGGCGCGAGCCAAAGCGCTCGTCGGCCATGCGCTCGGGAGCATAGCGTCGTCCCAAAACCTCGGACATCGACACGAAGTCGTTTGCCTCGTCCAATTCGGCCTGAATTTTAAAACGACGGTACTGGCTCTTGTCGGCGCGCCCGTTGGTAAACACCACCATCGAGGCGACCGTAAAGGTGCCATGCAGTGTAGAGATATCGAAGCACTCGATACGCAACGGCGGCGATGGCAGCGCCAACGCACTTTCGAGCTCCAGGAGCGCTTGATTGGTGCGGTCGTCAGCGTACCCCGTTCGCATCATGTAGCGCATGAGGGCATGGCGCGCATTTTTGGATGCCATATCGAGCAGACGGTACTTTTCGCCACGCTGCGGCCTATGGAGATGGCAGGAACGCTCACGCTTGCCCGCAAGCCACTCCCCCAGCGCCTCCGCATCCTCAAGCTCGACGGAAAGGTTGACCTCAGCTGGAATATCAGCCGTTTCGTCGTAATAGCGCTTAAGAAAGCCCGACTGGAGCTCTTCCTCGTCAACATCAAGACCCTTGTCGAGAATGAACTCGCAGGTGCGAACTGTTCGGCCCTCGCGAACGACGAAGACGCAAGCGGCGGAGATGGTCTCCTCGCGATAGAACCCGATGACATCGATATCGACACTGGAGGGAAAAACGACTTGCTGACGATCGTCCAGACCCCTGATGACCTCCAAACGACGTTTGACGCGTGCCGCGCGCTCAAAGTCGAGCGCCTCGGCGGCATCCGTCATCTCGGAGGTCAGCTCATCGACGACATCCTTGCGATGGCCCGACAAAAAGCGCTCGACACGCTTGACGTTCTTGGCATAGTCTGCCGGGGAAATCGCGCCGACACACGCACCCGGGCCGCGCCCGACATGGTAGTCAAAGCAGGGACGCCCGTTTTGTGCGCAAATCATATTGACGATGTCTTCCTCGCCCTTGTGGGACTCGATGGTACGGCGACAACGACGCCACTCCGCACAGGATGCAGAGCAGATGGGGATAACCTTGCGCAGCGTATCTATCGTCTCACGTGCCGCACGGCTATCGGTATAGGGTCCAAAATAGCGCGTTCCCGGCTTATGACGCTCACGCGTGTATTTGATCGCGGGATACAGGTCGCCCTTTGTAATGGCGATAAAGGGGTAGCTCTTGTCATCCTTGAGGTCGACGTTAAAGTACGGATGGTACTGGCCGATCAGGTTGCGCTCGAGTACAAGCGCCTCATGCTCGGTTTCGACAACGATGTAGTCAAAGCTCGCCACCAGCTGCATCATCAGCGGGATCTTTTGACGCTCATCCTGCAGTGTCACGTATTGACGCATGCGGGCGCGCAGGTTTTTCGCCTTGCCCACGTAGATGACATCGCCCTTGGCATCCTTCCAAAGGTAGCATCCGGGCTGTGTGGGAACGCGCGAAACCTGCTCGGCAAGCGTTGGTATGTTGTCGTGACCGGCCACGCGCACCTACTTGCGACGAAGCAGCGCCGAGACCTCGGGCATCTTAAGGACGACGGCAAGGCCAAAGGTAACAACAAGCGAGGCGACACCCGCAACGCAAACGTAGCCAAGAGTAATCAGAATCGAGCCGCCAAGTGCCCCGACAAAGTGTTCAAGCGCCCACATGACGCCGGCGCCTGCGGCAGCACCTAGGCCACCGAGCAAAAGGCCAAAGAAACCGCCATGTAGGATAGATTTGACCTGAAGGCCACGCAGGCGACGACGCAGCCACCACAGCGAACAGCCGACCAAGATCACGTAGTCGACGACATACGAAAGCGCGATTGCCGGCATACCGAAGCCCAGCACAACGCCAAACAGCAGAACCGAGCCGGCCTGGCCGATGGCGGAATACAGGCAATAGCGGCTATAGGGCTTCATGTCGAGCAAGGCAGAGAAGCTCTTCTGCATCAACACGACCACGCCGTAGAGCGGCAGCGAGAGCGCCAGGTAGACAAGGTACTCGGACACCAGCGCCACGCCGGATTCATCGAACTTGCCAGCACAGTAGATCATATTGAGCGGACGTGCGAAGACAATCAGGTACAGTGCGAACGGAATCAGGAAGAACAGCATCTGGGCGACGCCACGCGAAATGCCCGTGCGAACGCTGTCGTAATCCTTCTCCTGTGCGTCATGAGAGAGCTCGGTATAGAGCGCCGTCGAAAGCGAGGCGGCAATCAGCGCGTAGGGCAGCGTGTACCACAGGCGCGCATAGGCGATGACGGAAGGACCCGTCTCGGGCTGGACCACCAGCGCGGCAGCGTTGGTGATAGAAGTCGAGACAAACATGCACACCGTGGCGAGCAGCGTCGGGATACCGAGCGCAATCGTCTGGCGCAGCGCGGGGTCCTTAAAGTCGATATGGATATGGGGATGCACGCCGTGCTTGCCAAGCGCGGGAATCTGACATGCCATCTGAACAAAGACACCGAGGGTCGTACCGGCCGCAATCAAGATGATGCCGGCACGTTCGCCAAACTGTGCGGACACGGGCGCAAAACCCATAAAGCTCGCAATGACGATCACATTGTTGAGGACCGGGGCAAACGTCGACCAGAAGTAGTCGCGGTGTGCGTTGAGAACGCCCGAGAACACCGAGCCCAAACCATAAAACAGAATCTGGATGGCAAAGAAACGGAACATGAACGCAGCGGTATCCATGCTGCCACCGTCACCCGAAAGGAACGATTGCGTCCAGATAAAGCCCGGGGCGAACACGGTCCCCAGCAACGAAATGCCACCCAGCACTAAAAGCAGAATGCCGAGCAGGTTGCCCACGTACTCGTTCGAGGCCTCGCGACCCTGCTCACGCCTCACGCCCATGTACACGGGCAAAAACGCCGTCACGAGCATGCCACCCATCACGAGTTCGTAGAGCATATTGGGCAGGTTGTTGGCGACCTGATAGGAGGACGAGAGTAGCGACATGCCGATAGCGGCCGCCATTGCCCACGTGCGGATAAAACCGGTGACGCGAGACACGATAGTCAGGATGGTCATAAGCCCGGCGGAACGACCAACCGTGGAGTAGTCCGACGAGCCCATGTCGTCAGTGTCATCTCGCGACGAAGAAGCTTCGGATGAGGGTGTCTGAGGCGCAGATTCTTTTGCAAAATGAGCTCCGCGCTTCAATTCTTCCTGCGGCATCGCTCAGTCCTCTCTCGTAATCGCGGCAACCGTCGCCCCGCAAAATGCAATTAAATCATCGGGTGCAAGCTCGAGCTGATAACCACGCTTGCCTCCCGAAATAAAAATGGTATCCCAAAGGACACACGTCTCATCAATGAGCGTCCGGTAGCGTTTTTTCATACCGACCGGGCTGCAGCCGCCGCGAACGTAGCCAGTCGCCGCAAGCAAATCCTTCACATGCATCATAACCAAGGACTTCTCCCCCGCGGCACGCGCGGCGGACTTTAGATCGAGCTCATCGGCAACAGGGATGCAGCACACGACATGGTCGTTGGACGGCGTCACGCAGACCAAGGTCTTAAATCCTTGACCGGGCTCCTCGCCAAGCTGCTCCGAAATCGCGACCCCCAGGCCCACCGACTCATCACCATCGTCTTCGTACGTATGTAGAACATAGGAAATGCCGGCGCTTTCCAGCTCGCGCATCGCATTGGTTTTTGGCGTCTTTACAGCCTTTGCCATGACATATCCTTTCCCTCGCATTCGGACGCAAAGATTAAGTATATGTCCAATTCGGCTGCATACGTCACTTCGGCACAGCAAGCGCCATCGAATCACAAGGAGTCGATGGCGCCCATAAACTGAATCGCCTATTTATTGAGCATCAAGTTGAGCCTGACGCTCCCGGTCACGCCTGAGCAAAGGCGCCAAAAACTTGCCCGTATAACTCTGCGGACAGTCCGCAACCTGCTCCGGTGTGCCCGAAACCACGACGGTTCCGCCGCCGTTACCGCCCTCGGGACCCATATCGATCAGGCGGTCGGCAACCTTGATGACATCAAGGTTGTGCTCAATCACCAGCACCGTGTTGCCCGCATCGACCAAGCGCTGCAGCACATCGAGCAGCTGGCGGACGTCCTCAAAATGAAGACCGGTCGTCGGCTCGTCCAAAATATAGAACGTCTTGCCCGTCTGGCGTCGATGAAGCTCCTTGGCGAGCTTCACACGCTGCGCCTCGCCGCCCGAGAGCGTCGTGGCGGGCTGGCCCAGGCTCACGTAGCCCAAGCCTACATCGTACAGCGTCTGGAGCTTTCGCTTGATCTGCGGGATATTCCCAAAGAAGGCCAGCGCCTCGGTGACGCTCATGTCGAGCACGTCCGAGATGGTCTTGCCACGGTAGGTGACCTCGAGTGTCTCGCGGTTGTAGCGTTTACCGCCGCAAACTTCGCAGGGAACGTAGATATCGGGAAGGAAGTGCATCTCGATCTTAATCTGCCCATCGCCCTTGCACGCCTCACAGCGCCCGCCACTCACATTAAAGGAGAAACGACCCGGCGAGTAGCCGCGCGCCTTCGACTCCGGCGTACTCGCAAACAGCGCGCGAAGATCATCCCACAGGCCGATATAGGTAGCAGGGTTGGAGCGCGGCGTGCGGCCAATCGGCGACTGGTCGATATCGATAACCTTATCGATGCACTCGATGCCCTCGATTTTTTTATACGGACCCACAGGGCGCGTCGAGCGGTGAATGGCATTCGTAAGGGCAGGCGCAATGGTGTCGGTAACCAGGGAGCTCTTGCCCGATCCCGACACGCCGGTAACAACCGTAAGCGTACCAAACTCGATTTTGGCAGTAACGTTTTTGAGGTTGTTGGCTCGAGCGCCCGTAATTTTAAGGCAGCCGCGACCGGGCTTGCGCCGTTCATCAGGCACCCGGATCATTCGTTTACCGGTCAGATAAGCGCCCGTCATCGACTCGGGACACGCCATGATATCGGCAGGCGTTCCCGCCGCGACTACGTGTCCGCCGTTGACGCCGGCGCCGGGCCCCATGTCGATCACGTAATCGGCGGCACGGATTGTATCCTCGTCGTGTTCGACGACGATAACGGTATTGCCGATATCGCGCAGGCGCTCGAGCGTCTTAATCAGGCGCTCGTTGTCACGCTGATGAAGACCGATCGAGGGCTCGTCCAGAATATAGAGCACGCCCATGAGACCCGCGCCGATCTGCGTTGCCAGTCGAATACGCTGCGCCTCGCCACCGGAAAGCGTCGCCGAGGCACGATCGAGCGTCAGATAGTCGAGTCCAACATCGACCAGAAAACGCAAGCGCTCCAGGATTTCCTTGACGATACGGCCGCCGATAAACTGTTGGCGCTCGGTGAGTTCCAGGCCCTCAAAAAACTCGAGCGATTCACGGCACGACAGGCAACAAACCTCGTAAATGGACTTGCCGCCCACGGTGACGGCGAGCATCTCAGGGCGCAAACGAGCGCCGTGGCAGCTCGAGCACGGCTCCTCGCGAATGTACTTCTCCAGGCGCGCCTTGGTGTTCTCGTTCGTCGTCTCGGTATAGCGTTCGTACAGGATGTTGCGAACGCCCGAAAACTTGGTATCCCACTGGCTGCGACGTCCGTCGAGCTTTTGGTAGTCGACCGAGATCTTCGTATCGCCCAGGCCATCCAAGAATGCACGACGCACGCGAGGAGGCAAGTCCTCCCACGGCGTATCGGCGCTCACCTTAAAGTGTTTGCAGACCGCAGCAAAAATCTGCGGATAGTAGTTCGAATTGCCGAACAGACTACCAAAGACTCCGTCGGCAATGGACTTCGAGGGGTCCTCGATCAGCGCCTCGGCATCAACGGTTTTCTTAAAGCCCAGGCCGTCGCACTCAGGACATGCGCCATAGGGAGCGTTGAACGAAAAATCACGCGGTTGAAGATCGTCAATGGAGTGACCATGCTCCGGGCACGCCAAGGCTAACGAATACTCCAGCAGCTCGCCCTCGGTCCCCTCGGGAGCATCACGATCGGGCAGCATGTACACGTTTACATTGCCGTGAGCCAGCGCGGTCGCCTGCTCAACAGACTCGGCTATACGGCCCAGAGAGTTCTCACGGATCACGATGCGATCGACCACGACCTCGATATCGTGCTTGAACTTCTTGTCCAGATCGATCGGATCGTCGAGCGAGCGCACTTCACCGTCGACACGCACGCGGCTAAAGCCCTCGGCGCGAAGGTCCTCAAACAGTTTGGAGTACTCGCCTTTTCGCCCGCGCACCACCGGTGCCAGCACAAACGCGCGGCGGCCCTCCCCCGCCGCCAAGACCTTGTCGGCAACCTGGTCGGTCGTCTGGCGCTCAATGACGCGGCCGCATTCGGGACAGTGCGGGGTGCCCACACGGGCGAACAGCAGGCGCAGATAGTCATAAATCTCGGTTACGGTGCCAACCGTCGAGCGAGGGTTTTTAGACGTCGTCTTTTGGTCGATCGACACCGCCGGCGAAAGGCCGTCGATTGAATCCAAGTCGGGTTTGTCCATCTGGCCCAAGAACTGGCGCGCATAGCTCGAAAGGCTCTCGACGTATCGACGCTGGCCCTCGGCATAGATAGTGTCAAATGCCAGCGAGCTCTTGCCCGAGCCAGAAAGACCGGTAATGACCACGAGTTGGTCACGCGGAATGGAAACATCGATATCGCGGAGGTTGTGCTCACGAGCGCCGCGAATAACGATAGAAGAATCAGACATGGAAGCTCCTTGCCTCCTATTGCATCGAATCATACTGCCGATGAGTTTAGCGCACTCGACGCGCACAGATGTTCGTAATACAAGATTCGCAGACCTTTAGCTTTGCGTATCGGGTGCTTTGTTTCTCGAAATACCGTGGAGAGGTTACAGTAATCTAATACTGAACTTAGTTTGCTGTAACAGAGGAACGTCCATGACCGAAGATATCCCCCTTGAAATCACTTCGAGCGACATGGCCAATCTGCCCATATTCATCGCCGTCCTTATCGTGGCCACCGTCGTCGTGCGCGTGTATTTTTCAATCAAACACAATGAAAAGCCGCCCATTGCCCGCGTCTTTTGGTGCGCGACGCTCCTCATCCCGCTCGGCGTGGTAGCTGCATGGATTACGAATCAATTGCTCGTAAATGAGGACAGTTCCCTATGGGTCCTTTCTTATTCGGCGCTCGGTGCTGCCGCCGTCATACTTCTTGTCGAACCCTTGGTTTCGGGACTTATCGACCAAACCGATCTTGCGACGGGAACGGTTGCCTGTATTTGCCGTGACATCCTTGTCATCGCCGCTGTTTCAGCGCTCTCGTTCGTTTCACTCGAAATTGCCTGTAACGAAACGTTCTATCGCATTCCCGCCAACTCATTCGGGTTTTCCGTCGGGCTGCTCGCGACGGTTCTGCTCTCCCTTTATTTGCTGGGACAGCGTCATGGAGGCGTCATGGCCCTCGTGCCCGTCGCCTGTTGCATCCTTGGCATTGCCGAGCACTTCGTCATAACGTTTAAAGGCGAAGCCATCCTGCCAAGCGATATCTTGGCCCTTGGCACCGCAATGGAAGTGAGCGAGGGATACGAGTTTACCTTTACCGCCGGAATCGTAACCTCTCTCGCCCTGCTGGAGATTTCCCTGGGGCTTCTTTCGCTTATCCGACCGCGAAAGCTCCGTACGCCCACCCATGTCTTCCCCGCAATCGCCGCTAACCTCTGCGCTTTTCTGCTAGTGACCGTTGTGGGGCTCTCAGGCTTTTCCAGCATCGACTTGGAGCAGGCGCTGGATTTTGGATTTGACCGTTGGCAGCCCATCACCACATATACGTCTCAGGGTTTTATCACTTCGTTCACCGAAATGGTCAACGAGTTGCCCATTGAGAAGCCCGAAGGCTATACGCCCGATGAGGCGCAGAGCATCGAGCAGGAGCTCGCCGCCGCCTACGACAGCACGTATGGCTCGAGCGAGCAGCGCGCGGCTGCCGTTGCCCAGTTCAATGAAATCAAGCCGACGATTGTTGCCGTCATGAACGAGAGTTTTAGCGACCTTTCGTGCTTTGAGCAGCTCCAGGCGGCCGGGTACACCGGCCCCGCATTCTACAACTCGCTTCCCGACACACTTGTTCGCGGCACCATGCTCGCTTCGGTCACCGGTGGCGGAACGGCAAACTCCGAATTCGAATTTTTGACCGGAGCGACAACGGCCTTTGTCGGATTAGGCAAGATCCCCTATCAGCTGTATCAGATGAATGGCGTCAACAGCCTGGCAAAGGACCTTAAAGAGCTTGGGTATACCGCTACCGCTATGCACCCGCAAAACCCCGTCAACTACCATCGAGATAAGATCTATCAGCAGCTGGGCTTTGGAGACTTTCTTTCAATCGGCGATTTCGAAGGTGCGCCCTGTTACCATGCCGGCGTATGCGACTACGCCACCTACGACAAGATACTCGACCTGCTTAGAACCGACGAAGCGCCGCAGTTCATCTTTGACGTCACGATGCAAAATCACGGCGGCTACGACTATGGCACCGTTCCCGCCGAAGAGCTGACAAACTATTGGGTCGAGGGAGCCAGCGAGGGCGCCAATAGCGCGCTCAACACCTATCTCACCTGCATCAACGCATCCGACCGGGACCTCGAGTACTTTATCAACGAGCTCCGCAATATCGGCAGACCGGTTGTTCTTGTCTTTTTTGGCGACCATCAGCCGAGCGCCGCAACGACTCTCAACGACGAGCTGTACCCTCAGGAAGATACGGCAAGCCACGCTTTCCGTGTCTATCAGTCAACCTATTTCGTCTGGGCTAACTATGAAATCGCCGGCAATACCGAGCTCAACGTCTACGACACCGTCGGGGCAAACGAGATTGCAGCCATTACCCTTAATAAGATCGGCGCCCCGCTCACCGACTATCAAAAGGCCCTGCTTGCAACAAGGTCAGATGTGCCCACCATCAATGTCGCCGGCTATCTCGGTGCCGACGGGCTGCGCTACAACTTGGAATCTGAAGACAGCCCATACACCTCGACGATCGACAAGCTGCAGCGCATGCAATACCTCGAGTTCGCCAGCAAAGTTCAGTAAGCCCGCCCATTCGCTTGGGCCCATCGTATTGCAAGCACGCTCGGCCCAAATGCATCGCAAATGACTCCCGCTCGCAAACGAGGGTACAATGACGCTCGTGTCACATCACGGGGCTCCGGCCCCAACATATACAAAGGAGTCATACATGGGTTGCGAGCACGCACAGGCCGCCGGCGGACAAACGTCGCCGTCGCAATTTGAGGAGAACACGCTGTCCGAGGTCAAACGCGTCATCGCCGTGCTTTCCGGCAAGGGCGGTGTCGGCAAGTCGTTTGTCACCGGTGCCATCGCCACCGAGCTTGCCCGTCACGGCCACAAGGTCGGCGTCCTCGATGCCGACATCACCGGTCCCTCTATCCCCAAGATGTTCGGCATGAGCGGACGCCACGTCCATGCCCTTGGCAACCTCATGCTGCCCGAAATCTCCGAGCACGGCGTCAAGGTCATGAGCTCCAACCTTCTGCTCCAAAACGAGACCGACCCCGTCCTTTGGCGCGGTCCGGTCATCGCAGGCGCCATTAGGCAGTTCTGGAGCGAGACCTCGTGGGGCCCCATCGACTACCTGCTGGTCGACATGCCTCCGGGAACAGGCGACGTCGCGCTCACCGTCTTCCAGTCGCTGCCCGTCGACGGCATCGTCATCGTCACGAGCCCGCAGGACCTGGTCTCGATGATCGTCGCCAAGGCGGTCAACATGGCCGAGAAGATGAACGTCCCCATTCTGGGCATCGTCGAGAACATGAGCTATATCGAGTGCCCCGACTGCGGCAAGAAGATCGAGGTCTTTGGCAAAAGCAAGCTCCCCGAGGTCGCAGAGCGCTATAACCTCGACATCTTGGGCACGCTTCCCATTAATCCGGCACTCGCCGAGGCCTGCGATAAGGGCGAGGTTGAGACCGCGCTGCCCGATGGCATGTTGCCCAAGGCAGTCTCTGCCGTCGAGGCTATTACCCCGCACGAGACCGACGAGGCCTAAGTGAACACGAGCGCCTTCTATGACGTCCTGGTAATCGGCGGCGGGGCTTCAGGCCTCGCCGCCGCCATTACGGCCGCACGTGCTGGCAAAAGCGTCTGCATCGTTGAGCGCGATGTCGCCTGCGGCCTAAAGCTCCTTGCGACCGGTAACGGCCGCTGCAACCTCTCCAACGAATCGATTGATCCTCAGCGGTATAACCACCCCGCATTCGTCGAATCTGTCATGGGCCCCCAACCCGAACAAGAGCTTATGGGTTTCTTCTCCTCGCTGGGCATCATGACAACCTCCGAGGAAGGCCGGCTATACCCGCGCTCCCTTCGCGCAGAATCGGTGCGCGACGCGCTTCTCAACGTTTGCGACCGCCTAGGTATTACCTTAATCTGCGGAGCCAACGTTGCCTCGGCGCACAAAGCTTCCGAAGGCTGGACACTCCAAATAGACCGTCCAGCGCGGGCGCTCAAGGCAAAAAAGCACGACGACCGAAAAACGGAGCTCCGCTCGCTTCGGAAAGCGCTCGCCGATGTCCCTCGCAAGAACGAGGCCCTGGAGGCACATGCCGTAATTATCGCCACGGGTGGCAACCCCACCGGTATCGCCGATACGTTTAGCCTCCCCCTTACTTCGCTGCGCCCCATCCTCTGCCCCGTATCGGCAACGGTCGTCGGCGATCGGGCGGCACTCAAGACGTTGGACGGCCTGCGCGTCCGCGCCCGCTTGACGCTCGCCCGCAATCATAATGAGCTCTGGCACGAAGACGGTGAAGTCCTGTTTCGAACCTTCGGTATCTCGGGCGTCGCTGTCTTCAACCTCTCCCGTCGTATCCAGCGCGGCGATACGATCCTGCTCGACGTTTTCCCCGACCTCTCTAAAGACGAGTTGCTCGATATGCTTAACCGGCGCGTTAAGCTGCTCGGCGGCTTTTCGCCCCGCGATCCCCGTTGGCTCGACGGCATGCTCGCCCCGCAACTCTCCCGCGTCGTCTGCACAG
Organism: uncultured Collinsella sp.; assembly: GCA_900545615.1. GTDB lineage: Bacteria > Actinomycetota > Coriobacteriia > Coriobacteriales > Coriobacteriaceae > Collinsella. The sequence goes on along the minus strand of UQZM01000013.1, from coordinate 5,732 downwards.
CGTTCGAGCAGTGCCATCCAGGCTCCAACGATGTCATCCACCTGGTCTCGATCCTCAAGCATTTTAAGTTGCTCGTCGAAGGAACCGCCGAGGAGCGCTCGGCGCAGGTCACGCGTGGTGGCGTATCTGTCGAGAGCATCTCAACACCCAGTCTACGCGCGCGCAGCGTTGTCGACACCCCGCTTTACGTCTGCGGCGAAGCGCTCGACATCGACGCCGATTGCGGAGGCTTTAACCTTGCGTGGGCATGGCTCTCGGGCATTCGCGCTGCAAGCAGCCTGTAGCCGCGCAGTCTATAATCAAAAACGCATTCGGGCCGTCTGGGATACCGGACGGCCTCTTTCTTGCCTCTAAGGAGACCTCGATGATTGAAATCACCCAAGTCAACGCGTCGCTCGATGAAGCCGGCGATGAAAATGCCTGCCTCATTGTTGGCAAGCGAGTCGCCAAGCGCGTCCTACGTTGCAAAGACTCCGAGATCAAGTCCATCGAGCTCCACCGCAAGTCAATCGACGCTCGCAAAAAACGAGACGTCCATTTTATCCTGAGCTTTCGTGTTGAGCTGACCAGTCCCCACCTCGAGCGAGAAGCGGTCGACAGCGTTTCCGAGCGTGACCGCTCGCGCGTACGCGCGATAAAAGACGATGGGTCTTCATTCCCCACCCCCGTCTCCGACACACCTCAAGAACGCCCTGTCGTTGTCGGCGCCGGATGCGCTGGCCTTTTCGCCGCGCTAACGCTCGCCAAAGCAGGTCTTAAGCCCTTGCTCATCGAGCGCGGCGACCCGGCATTTCGCCGCTCGCATGCGATCGACCTCTTTCTAAAGGAGCGCATCCTCGACCCCGAGAGTAATATCCAGTTTGGTCTGGGCGGCGCGGGGACCTTCTCGGACGGCAAGCTCAATACGGGAACAAAAAATCCCGCCCATCGCCTTATCCTCGAAACCTTCGTCGAGGCGGGTGCGCCCCGCGATATTCTGTGGGATGCCAAGCCGCACATTGGCTCCGACATCCTTCCCACGGTTGTCACCGCTATATCCCAGCGCATCGAGCAGCTCGGAGGTATCGTCCGTTATCGAACGAAGCTCGTCGACATTCACATCGACGCGTCTGGCGCCATCACCGGTATTGATGTCCAATCGTCCCAAGACGCCGCTTACGAGCCAATCGAGACAAAGCACCTCATCCTCGCCTGCGGGCATTCTGCTCGCGATATTTTTGAGCTCCTTAAGGACCACAACGTGGCCCTCGCACAAAAGACCTTTGCCATGGGCGTTCGCATCGAGCATCCGCAGCGCGACATCGACCGAGCCCAATATGGAGCCTTGGCGGGACATCCTGCCCTCGGAGCAGCCCCCTACAAGCTCGTCGCCCATCTTCCCAACGGCCGCAGCGTGTTCTCGTTTTGCATGTGCCCCGGCGGGCAGGTTGTCGCCGCCTCTTCCGAGCAGGGCCACCTGTGCGTCAACGGCGCCAGCCTCAATGCCCGCGACGGACGCAACGCAAACGCCGCCCTGCTCGTTAACGTCACGCCTGAGGACCTTCCCAACGATGACCCGCTCGCCGGCATCGAGCTCCAACGTGCCTGCGAGGCGGCCGCCTATCGCCTGGGCGGTTCCAACTGGAACGCACCGGCACAACTCGTCGGAGATTTCCTCGCAGAACGCGCCAGCAAGGCGCCCGGAAAGGTAAAGCCCACCTATCCGCTCGGTGTGACCTGGACGGCAATTGACGAAGCCCTGCCGCAGCATATCGTCGAGTCGCTCCGCCTGGGACTTCCCCTACTCGGAAAAAAACTACGAGGTTACGACCGTCCCGATGCCGTTCTTACCGGCGTGGAGACTCGTTCGAGCTCACCGGTCACTGTCACCCGAGACCGAACGTGCCATGCCGTGTCGACCCCGGGCCTCTACCCTTGTGGTGAGGGAGCTGGATATGCCGGCGGCATCATGAGCGCGGCCACCGACGGCATTCGTTGTGCCGAAGCCCTGATCGCAGACCTCTAACGCACGAATTCCAGCGCGCAAAAGACATAGGCCCCGAGCTCCACAGGGAACTCGGGGCCTGTTCGCTATTTCTTAAACCGTGCACCCTGGCGTTTTCTGCCCGATGCGAACGTGGAACCCTTGCGGGCCTGCAAACGCAAGCGCTCGATCGTCTCGTCCTCAGACGCACCCTCGAGCATCGCCCGAATCTGAACGACGGCATCGCGCAGGCGCGCCGCCTCCTCAAAGTCCATGGCGGCAGAAGCGTTACGCATACCCTCTTCCATGGTTTCGACGATCCGCACAAGCTCGTCATGCGGCAGTTCTTCCAACTGCTCCGCAAGTGTCTGCTCGGGCGCCACCGTTTCCGGCACACCGCCCTCGCCCGACTCATCGGGCGTATAGAATGCGCCATGGCCAAGAGAGTCGCCCTTCGAGCGTCCTTTGGAGCCCACAGTTTTTTCGGCCTCGGCAATAAAACTTGAGATGTCGTTGATGGCCTTGCGCACTGTCTTGGGCACAATGCCATGCTCTTCGTTATATGCCATCTGAATCTCGCGACGGCGCTGCGTCTCCTCGATGGCCTCTTTCATCGAATCGGTCACAACGTCCGCATACATGATGACTTCGCCATCGGCGTTACGGGCCGCGCGGCCAATCGTCTGAATCAGCGAACGGCGGTTGCGCAAGAATCCTTCCTTATCGGCATCGAGAATTGCCACCAGTGAGACCTCGGGAAGATCCAAGCCCTCGCGAAGCAGGTTGATGCCAACGAGAACATCGATCTTGCCCTCGCGCAGCGTTCGCAGGATCTCGACACGGTCCATTGTCGCCGTATCAGAATGCATGTAATTGACCTTAATGCCCGCATCAAGCAGATGGTCGGTCAGGTCCTCGGCCATGCGCTTGGTCAACGTGGTCACCAGCACGCGCTCCTTGCGGGCAACGCGCTCGCGAATCTCGTCCTCAAGATCGTCAATCTGACCGCGAACCGGACGCACATCGATCTTGGGATCGAGCAGACCGGTCGGACGAATAATCTGCTCAACGTCGTTCTGGCTAACCCGCAGCTCATAGTCGCCCGGTGTTGCCGAAACGTAGATGAACTGGGGTATCCTTGCCTCAAACTCATCGAAACGAAGCGGGCGGTTATCGAGCGCCGAGGGCAGGCGAAAACCGTGTTCCACCAGCGTCACCTTACGCGAGCGGTCACCTTCGTGCATGCCGCGAATCTGCGGCACCGTCACATGGCTCTCATCGATGATGCAGAGCATATCCTTGGGAAAGTAATCGATTAGGGTAAACGGCGGCTCACCCGGCTTGCGACCGTCCAGATGACGCGAGTAGTTCTCGATGCCGTTGCAAAAGCCCATCGTCTCGAGCATCTCAAGATCATAATCGGTGCGCTGCTGCAGACGCTGCGCCTCGAGCAACTTGTCGGTCGCCTTGAGCTCCGCCACGCGCTTCTCGCACTCTTCGCTGATCGATTTCAGAGCCGCCTTGACCTTCGGCTTCTCGGTCACATAGTGTGATGCCGGCCATACGGGGATGGCCTCGTACTCACGAAGCATCTCACCGGTGACCTCATCGATCTCGGCAATCAGCTCGACCTCGTCGCCAAAGAACTCAAACCGCAACGGATGCTCAGCATAAGGCGGATACACGTCGACAACATCGCCGCGCACGCGGAACGTGCCACGCGCCAGGTCATAGTCATTGCGATCATATTGAATGTCGATAAGCGCATGGATAAAGTCATCGCGCTCGAGCGGCACCTTCTTGTCGACGTTTGGAGCCAGACCCGCATAGTCCTCAGGAGAGCCAATGCCATAGATACACGAGACCGATGCGACAACGATCACATCACGTCGAGAGAGCAGTGACGCGGTCGCCTGATGGCGCAGCATCTCGACCTCTTCGTTAATCGAGGAGTCTTTCTCGATATATGTATCGCTTTGCGGCACATACGCCTCGGGCTGATAGTAGTCGTAATACGAGACAAAGTAGACCACAGCGTTATTGGGAAAGAACTCTTTGAGCTCGCTCGCAAGCTGAGCAGCGAGCGTTTTATTCGGAGCCATGACCAGCGTCGGCTTTCCCAGGGCCTCAATAGTCTTTGCCATCGTGAAGGTCTTGCCCGAACCAGTCACGCCCAGCAAAACCTGATAGCGGTCTCCGTCCCTCACGCCCTGCACAAGCGACTCAATGGCTTTAGGCTGGGAACCGGCAGGCTCATAGGGAGAAACGACCTTAAACGGCACGTCAGAGCCTTCAACGCCAAAGCGCTTAAGTTCACCACCAACGCGTTCTACTTCAAATTCCGCCATGGATACTCCTAACTCATATATCTGCAGTATACGCAGGCGGCAGGCATAGTCCTATACGAACCGATCGGGATAGAGGGTCTTGTAGCGAGCCCAGGCATTATTGACACGAATCAGATACGCCTGCGTCTCGGGAAAGGTAATTGCATTATGAAGCGACGTACCCTGCTGCGCCCATCCGTCGACATTGCCCATGCCGGCGTTATAGGCGGCGATGGCACTATCCGTCGACCCGTTGAAATAGGCGAGAAGATACGAGAGGTATGCGCAGCCAAACTCGATATTCGTAGCCGGATCGTTAAGATTGTCGGCCGAATACTCCCCTCCGTCGACAAGGCCCTTGGCAATCATATCCTGGGCAGTCTCGGGCATCAGCTGCATCAATCCCTGAGCACCCTGATTCGACTCGGCCTCGGGATCCCAATTCGATTCCGACTTAATGACAGCGCACACCAGATACGGATCCAGATTATGCGAAATACTGGATTGCTTTACATACGCCTCGTAGTCAATCGGATACAGCGGCTTAAAGAAAGCGGCAGGGGCACACGAGTAGACGAGCGAAATAAGGCCGAAGACGAACACAACGGCAAGTGGCGTCACGCGATACCACGTAAAGAAACGTGCCTTAGGCATCGGCCTCCTCCTTATCCGGAGTATCTATAAACCCGTGGCATGCAAGCCATGAGTCAAGCTGCTCAAAGAGCGAATTATCGCCTGCGGCATTATCAATCACCGTTGTAGCGAGATTGCACAGCGCAGACTCATCGGGCTGGCAAGCAGAACGAGCATCGAAATCGGATGGCTCCATGCCACGTTGAATAGCGCGCTCGCGACGAACTGACAAAGGGGCGCTGATGACCAGAATTTCATCAGCCAAGCCAAATGCATCCTCAAAACCAGTCGGAGCAGAAACCTCGACCACAGCAAAGGGATAACGGGGAGATGAAACCGTACAACAAACCGGATCGAGAATCCTAAGCGAAAGCTGTTCAATCAGAACGGGATGCACGATGCCATTGAGCCGTGCGACCGAATCAGGAGAAGCGAAAGCTCGAGAAGCGAGGATGCTGCGGCGAATGCCGCCTTCCTCATCCAAAATGTCCCAACCGAATTCATCCGCGAGAGTATTGACGATATCAGAGCCCGGCACATACAGAGATTTTGCAAGCTCATCCAGATCGATAAGCATAGCGCCACGAGATTCGAAATAGCGGCAGGCCGTCGACTTACCCGAAGCAATATTGCCCAAGACAAATACGGTAAACATCAAGCCCTCCCTAACGCCAATGCGAGTAATTATCGCTCAAATACACTAGAAGGACTCAAAATACAGCCAAAGAGTAAGAGCTCATACGGGGGAGGTAGGTCCCAAAGCACAACGTGTATACAACGCAAAAAGGGGGAGGCCGCGAGGCCTCCCC
>UQZM01000012.1 GCA_900545615.1 uncultured Collinsella sp. | reverse complement strand
GAGCGTCATCCAGTAGACGCCCCGCCTCGGCACGGCTGATGCCCGGACGCGCCAACATGGGGTTGGCAGCCACGCCGGCGACGGCATCGTCATTGAGCGCACGGAAAAGCTCTGACATAAACCATGTCTGATACCCTTGCGGATAGTCGCTCCAGGTGCCACCGAGCACAATGAGCTCTATCTTGTCGGTCGCATGCCCCATCTGCGAAAGCGCCGTCAAACGGGCACTCACCTGCAGATACGGGTCAAAGCAATTTTGCTCCGCACGGGCGCATGCCGGCTCGGCGTGCAGATAGCTCTTGGGCATGCGCAGGTCGTTGGGGCAAAACAGGCAATCGCCCGAGCACGGCCAGGGCTTGGTGATGACGGTAATGGTCGCCACGCCCGAAGCCGTGCGGCGCGGCTTCATACGCAGCACCTGCAGCAGTTGACGTTCCAGATCGGAATCGACATTCCACGCAGCCCACCGAGCCGGCTCCTCACGTTTAACCCGCTGGTAAAACGGCAGCAGGCGGCGCTTGGCCAAATCGCGTTTGTCGGCACCCTCGCGGCGCGCCTCGGCATGTATCAATTTGACGAGCGCTTTGTCGTCCACGATCTCGCCGCGACGCAGAGCCTCAAGTATGTTCAAGATAATCTGTTCCATGCCCCCATTGTAAAGGCAAAGGCGCCGAAGCCCGTCACGGCTCCGGCGCCTCCATCAAACAGCGCGTCTATGGTTTATAAGTCTTCAATAACCACCCGTCACTCTGAATCAAACGACATGTCGCCCGAACCGACCTCAAAACGATACGTAGCAGACTTATCGCCGTTATCGAATTCAAGATTCAAAATGGTCTCGCCGTCGTAGCCAAGCGGAAGGAAATCGCTCTCGAAGTCGCCGCTGCCCAAGGTGAGGCTCGCCTTAAAGCCCGTCGAGTTCGGAACCGTCATCTCCACATCGCCCGAGCCCACACTCACGTCCATCGACTTCGCGGGGGCCTGGTAAAGCTCGAACGTCACATCGCCCGAACCGACCTCAGCGCTGAGCGCATCAGTCACGCTGCCCGTAAACTCTACATCTCCCGCACCCAGGAAAAGATCGAAACCATCACAGATGACACCAGCAATCTGCAGATCACCCGAGTCCACGTGCGCGTTGATCCCCTTCAGATGTTCGGCAACACGGCGCGGCAGCTCGACCGTAACTGAGCGATCGATTGCCTTACCGTCATCACTTCCAAACTGGGAAACCTTGAGCGTCGAGTCCTCGACGGATGCGATGTTTTGCGTCGCGGCCTTGGAGGCATCCATACCCTCGGCAACGCGCCCCCGCTCGATAACGCGAGCCTTGTTGCCATCAACAACCTTGACGTCCACCGTAGCCGCATTGATATCGAAATCGAGGTAGCGGAACTCATCGGCATCAAAAGTCGTGCTCGAAAGCTGCTGAGGCCGAGCGGAATAGTTACCGCTATTCAAGGAATCGTCCTCGTCAAACATATCGTCAAAATCAGACAAATGGCCAGATAGAATACCGGTCGTACGCACCATATCGGAATGAGCCAATAGCCGCGAAGTGCCAAAGACAAGCCCGATGATGAGCGCAAACGCTCCGATGCCAACGCCCAAGCGTACCTTGGATTCATGCGAAAGCTTCATCATTCATCACCCTCATTGTCAATCGGCTCGGCGGTAGTCGTGGTAGCCACGTCAGTATCAACCGAAGCGGAAACATTCTGAGCCCTAGCTGTCACCGGCGCCGGACCAACCTGAATATCCCCGCGTGCCCAATCACCATCGAGCGCACGCGCCATCCAACGATAGATGGGAATCGTGAAGAAGATCAGCGCGGCAAAGGGGCCGGCACCAAACAGAAACATCAGCAAAAAGAACAGCAGCCAGCACACGGCCCAATACGGGAACGACTGGAACGGACCCTTCACCGGAGTCGGATTGGCCGCACCGCCGCCCGTTACCTGAGCCGTTGCGGCATTAGCGGCCTGAGCGCTCCAGCTTGCCGCCTGCGCCGCCTTGGCCGCGGCATCGCTTGCCTGCGTTGCCGCCTCAGTCGCACGCGCCGCTGCCTCGTGGGTGCGGGCACGTTCCGCCGCTTCGGCCTCACGCTGACGGGCGCGGTCCTCGTTTTCAAACTCGATGTCGTCTTCGATCTCGTCGCTCGGATTGAGCAGCTCGTCCAGGCTCACGCCATAGAGCTTGGCAAGTGAGATCAAGTTCTCGGTATCGGGCGAGCTCTCCGCGCGTTCCCATTTACTGACTGCTTGACGCGACAGCCCAAGTTTTCGCGCCAGCCCTTCCTGGCTAAAGCCCTTACTGCGGCGAAGGTCGGCGAGCCGCTGCGCAGTTTCTACATTCATGATTCCTCCTATGCTTTTGCCAGCCGTGCCGCCGGACCGTTTTTGTTCTTAAGGCGCCTTGCACAGTTAAAAATCTATCCGCCACCGCCAAAATCATGCCACCTATTCTAGTGAGATTTTTGACAACCGGCGGTTGCGGGTGCATATGAGCTGCGGAAATGTGTCCAAACAAAGCAATGACCCGCAGCTTGGTTGTCCCCGTTGCGGCGTTAACGGTAGTATGGTCGTACTGATTATTCCGCACCGCCAACGGAGGGAGTCCCGCGCCGTGAACCGCGATTTTGCCTCAGCGCTCATCCAGCTCAACAACACGTTCTATCGCGAGCACTCCGCCTCCTTTTCCGATACGCGCCAGGCTCCGTGGCCCGGCTGGGTGCGCACTATGGACATCGCGCTCGAGCAGCTCGATGTGGCCACAATCGAGCATCCCGTCCGCGTCTTCGACCTTGCCTGTGGCAATATGCGCTTCGAGAACTTTGCCGCCGGCGGCACGCTTGCCGCCAAAGGCGTAGACGGCATGAGCCCCTCGGCAGACGCCAGCTGTCCTTTTGAGTTCTACGGCGTTGACTCATGCCAAGATCTGGCCATCGATGCGCGCGGCCACGCCCTACGCATCCCTAACCTGCATTTCCAGGAGCTCGACGTGCTCGACGCCCTCATGAAACTCAATCCCGCCGAAACCCCCGACGTGCTCTTCGACGCCCCGCTCGCCGATATCTCGGTGTGCTTTGGCTTTATGCACCACGTTCCATCGTGCGAATATCGCGTCCGCGTGCTCGATGCCTTGGTGCGTCAGACGCGCCCGGGCGGCATCATCGCCATTAGCTTTTGGGAGTTTATGAACGACGAGCGCATGGCGCGCAAGGCCGTTCGCGCCGAAGCCCGCGCCGAGCTCACCCCGCCGTTTGAGGGCTACGACTCCGCGCAGTTTGAAGCCGGTGACCACCTGATTGGCTGGCAAAATGACCGCCATGCTTACCGCTATTGCCACCACTTTGACGATCAGCAGATCACCGACCTGGTGCGTGGCGTTCGCACGTTCTACAAGAGCGGTGAGGTCCCCGTGCGCGAGCTTGAGCGCTTCCATGCCGATGGTCGCAGCGGCGAGCTCAATCGCTATGTAATTCTTAAGCGCCTGTAGGACCAAGCGACTCGCCGCTGAGCCGCACCGCAACTTTCGGGCACATTGCGCCCGCCCTCTTCCAACCCATTGCCGGAACGTGCAGCCATGCGTTCCATACTTATGACCAAGGAGCCTCATGGGAGCCGTCCACGTTCGCACGCCTAAGAACTTCGTACTCGAGGAGCGCCTGGAGCGCTACGCCGGCGCCATCGAGACGAGCCCCGAGAACTATGCCGGACACTGGCGTGAGGCATGCACGCCGGCTGGCGGCAAGCCCTTCGGCCGCCTTCATCTCGACCTAGGCTGCGGCAAAGGAACTTACCTGGTTGAGCGCGCTCGCCGTGAGCCCGATACCCTCTTTATCGGTATGGACCAGGAGCCCATCTGCATCGCCTATGCCGCTCAGAAGATCTGCGAGCAGGAACTGCCCAACGCGCTCGTGCTGCCCCGAGGCGCCGCATCGCTGCCGCAGCTGTTCGCCGCAGGCGAGCTCGATGCCATCACCATCAACTTTCCGACGCCGCAGCCCAAGGCCAAGTACGCCAAAAAGCGACTTGTCCATGTCGACCATCTGATGCTCTACCGTCCGCTCTTTGCTGCCGGCGCCACCGTCGCACTGCGCACCGACAGTAAACCGCTGCGCGACTACGCCCTGGGCCAGTTTGCCGCGGCCGGCTACGACACGCTTTGGGTAAGTGACGACGTCCGCCGCGACCATCCCGAGCATCCCGAGACCGAATACGAGTGCCGAACGCGCGAGATGGGCGCTGTCGTCTATGGCATCTGCGCCACACCCGGTGCGGAGCCCACCGAAGAGCAGCTCGCGGCAGGCCGGGCGCAGGAGCAGAGCCTCGCCTGCTATCTGCCCGACGATCTCGATGAGCTCACCTACGTGCCCCTCGGCATGGAAGAAGCCGTCGAGAACTTTAAGAACCGCGCCCGCAAAGGCAAGAAGCGCCTGCCGCAAGACCACTAGCGGCAGCTAGCATCACACGCCCATTTCCTGCATTTTCTCGCGTGCTGGCGCCCCGCGCCATCGCTACGCCATAATGGATGGCGGACAAACGCGAGAGAAAGCAAGCACATGGCACAGACCACGACAGATACCGCCGCCAGCACCGTTTCCGGCGCCAGCGCCGCCAGCTCGTTCTCGGGCGGCACTGGAACCGAGGCCGAGTTCGGCTCGCTCGGCGCGCTCTCCCCCACCTGGTGGGAGCCTGAGGACGGCAGCGAGCCCGAACCATGGCTCACGCCCGACCAGGCCTTCGAGCGCTTCTTTGAATGGACGAGCGACCGCGGCATCGAGCTGTGGGGCCACCAAGAAGAGGCCCTCATGGACCTGGCCGCCGGCGATCACGTCATTTTGGGCACGCCGACCGGATCGGGCAAGTCGCTTGTCGCGCTGGGCATGCTCTTTATGGGCATGGCGCAGGGTAAGCGCTGCTACTACACGGCCCCCATCAAGGCCCTGGTCAGCGAAAAGTTTTTCGACCTGGTGCATGTGCTCGGCCGCGATAACGTTGGCATGATCACCGGTGACACGCATATCAACACCAAGGCGCCCGTCATCTGCTGCACGGCCGAGATCCTTGCCAACGACGCACTGCGCGAGGGCGAGGATGCCGACGTGGGCTGCGTCGCCATGGACGAGTTCCACTACTTTGCCGACCCCGACCGTGGCTGGGCCTGGCAGGTACCGCTGCTCACCCTGCCGCATACGCAGTTTATGCTCATGAGTGCCACGCTCGGCGACGTCACCGCGATCGCCGCCTCGCTCGAGGAGCACACCGGCACCACCTGCGACCTCGTCGTCGACGCCCCGCGTCCCGTGCCGCTGAGCTACGACTACGTGACAACCTCGCTCGAGGGCACCGTTGAGCTCGCGATGCGCCGCGGCGAGGCTCCGCTCTACATCGTGCACTTTAGCCAGGACGCCACGCTTGCCACGGCGCAATCCCTCGCCAACTTTGGCATCGCCAGCAAGGAGCAGCGCGAGGCTATTAAGGAAGCGGCCAAGGGCACGAGTTTCTCAACGGCCTTCGGCAAGATCCTCAAGCGCCTGCTCGGCTGCGGCGTCGGCGTGCACCACGCCGGCATGCTGCCGCGCTATCGCTTGCTGGTCGAGCGTCTGGCACAGCAGGGTCTGCTGCCCGTCATCTGCGGCACCGACACGCTCGGTGTCGGCATCAACGTGCCCATCCACACCGTGGTCCTCACCGCGCTTACCAAGTTCGACGGCTACAAGATGCGTCGTCTGCGCGCCCGTGAGTTCCATCAGATCGCCGGCCGCGCCGGTCGCTCGGGCTTTGACACCGAGGGCATGGTCATCGCCGAGGCCCCAGAGCACGAAATCGAGAACGCCAAACTCATGGCCAAGGCGGGCGACGACCCCAAAAAGCTCCGCAAGATTAAAAAGAAGAAGGCCCCCGAGGGCTTTGTCACCTGGAGCAAGCAGACCTTTGAGCGCCTGATTGAGACACAGCCCGAGACGCTCAAACCGCGCCTGCGTATCACGCACTCCATGGTGATCAGCGTGGTCGAGCAGGGCGGCGACGCTCGCGCCCGCGTGCACGACCTCATCGAGACAAGCCTGCAAACGCCCGAGGAAAAGGCGAAGCTCGAGGTTCGTGCCGACGAGATCTTCGCCACGCTCATCGACTCCGGCGTCGTCGTGCGCACCGAGGTGCCGCCCGCACCCGACGCCCCGGCCGACGCCGCGCCCGACATCGACTATGCGCTGACAGTCGACCTGCCCGAGGACTTTGCGCTCGACCAGCCGCTCTCACCGTTTTTGCTTGCCGCATTGGAACTGCTCGACCCCGAGAGCGAGACCTACACCATTGACCTCATCTCGATGGTCGAGGCGACGCTCGAGGACCCCAAACAGGTGATGCGCGCACAGGAACGAGCCGCGCGCGACCGGGCCATGGCCGAGATGAAGGCCGACGGCGTCGAGTACGAGGAGCGCTTGGAGCGTATCCAAGACGTCACGTACGAAAAGCCGCTCGAGGACCTGCTCGACGCCGCCTTTGATAAGTACTGCCAAGAAGTGCCCTGGGCCAACGACTACCAGCTCTCGCCCAAGAGCGTCCTGCGCGACATGCTGGAGAGCGCGAGCGACTTTAAGGGCTATATCCAAAAACTCGGCATCGCCCGCTCCGAGGGCATCCTGCTGCGCTACCTGGCCGAGGCCTACCGTTCCCTCGATCGCACCGTGCCCATTGAGAAGCGCGACGAGCGTCTGCGCGACATCATCTCGTGGCTGGGCTTTGTGGTGCGCTCGGTCGACTCGAGCCTGGTGGACGAGTGGGAGAACGCCGGCAACCCGGCCGCCCTCGACGCCGCACCGCCGCAGGGCATCGACGAAGTCGTGGCAGACCGCCGTGGCTGCACGCTGCTGGTGCGCAACGCGCTCTTCCGCCGCGTGACCCTTGCGGCCCGCGGACACGTCCGCGACCTGGGCGAGCTCGACGAGGACTGGGGCATGAGCGAGGTTCGTTGGCAAAAGACGCTCGAGGCCTATCACGAGCAGCACGAGGAGATTCTCACCGACGGCGACGCCCGCAGCTCGGCAATGTTTACCATCGACGAGAGCGACGAGAAGACCGATCACGTGTGGCACGTGCACCAGATTTTTGCCGACGAGGATGGCGACCACGACTTTGGCATCATGGGCGATGTCGACCTGGACGCCACGCAAGACGGCGGCGAGGTCATCTTCAAGAACTACCGCGTCGGCTTTATCGAGGACCTGTTCGAAGACTAGCCAAATCAGCCAGGCAAACGAAGCGGGGCCGCTGGCAACATCGCCAGCGGCCCCGCTTTTTGCACTATATGCTATCTCCTACTCGGCATCCTCGACCTCATAGGCATCAGCCTCGGCAGGCTCATCGCCCGCATCCGCTGCCGTCTCGCGCGCCTCGTCGAAGGCCGCCTTCATGGTCTTGTTGCCCCAGGTGAGCTTGCGGATCGTAAGCTCGTCCGCCTTGTTGTGGGCCAGACGCAGGTTCTCGGTACTGCGACGAAGGTCGTCCTTGGTCTTCTCGAGTTGCTTAATGGCGGCATCAATCTCCTTGATCGCCGACTCGAACTGCTTGCTCGCCAAGTTGTAGTTGCGCGAGAAGCCGTCCTTGAACTTTTCCATCTTGGCTTCGAAGTTCGTAACGTCGATATTCTGCTGTTTGTACTCCGCCAGCTCCTGCTTGTAACGCAGCGAGCCCATAGCAGCATTGCGCAGCAGCGTGATCATGGGAATGAAGAACTGCGGGCGGATCACGTACATCTTCTCGTAGCGATAGCTCACGTCCACGATGCCCGCGTTATAGAGCTCACTCTCGGGCTCGAGCAGGGTGCAGAGCACCGCGTACTCGCAGCCTTTCTGGCGGCGATCGTGGTCGAGCTTCTTAAAGAAGTCCTCGTTCTTGTGCTTGGTCGCGGTCTCGTCGTTCTCGTTTTTCATCTCGAACATGATCGAGATGATCTCGTTGCCGCTCGCGTCGCACTCGCGGAAGATGAAATCGCCCTTGGTACCCTCAGACGCATCGTTGTCTTTCTCAAAATACGCGTTGGGAAACGCCGTCATGCGCAAGCGATTGAACTCAGTCTCGCAGTGCTGCTCGAGCGACTCGCCCACCATCTTGGTAGACAGGCGTACCTTCATGTCCTTCAGGCGCTCGATCTCTTCGTCCTTGTAGCGGATCAGTTCATCACTCGCACGCTTGGCCTGCGCAAGCTCGAGCTCGTGAGCCGCCTTGGCCTGCTCCTCGCGAGAATCACGCACCGCCAGCTCACTCGTGAGCTTCGCGCGCGCCTCATCGCGCTCGCGCTCCGCCGCGGCGACCGCCTCCGAGAGCTCCATTTTGGCAGCCAGTTCCTGCTCGCGCAGCTGGGCACGCAGGCCCTCGGCTTCACGCTCGGACTGCACCTTAGCGTTCGAGAACTTCTCACGCACTTCTGTCTGGTAATCGGAAAGCCTGCGATCCGCTTCGTTGTGAGCAGCGTCAAGTTTACGCTGTGCCTCGGCCGCAGCAGTTGCGAGTGCCATTTCTTGAGCCTTATCTGCCGCAGCAATCTTGGCCTGCAATTCTGCAATCTGAGCATCGCGCACGGCGAGGTCATGTTGGGTTGCATTACGAACCGCCGCCTCGGCGATTTTAGCTTCGTCAGCCTTGTGATTGAGCTCCGCCTTCAGAGCGTCGATCTCGCGCTGAAGCTCGGCGTTCTCCTTTTGGGCATCGGCACGAGCCTCAACAGCCGCACGCTGGCTTGCGCTCTCGCGTTCTGCGGCAGCGCCCTCGAGCTTGGCACGCAGCTCGGCAAGCTCGGCGTCGCGCTTGGCAACTTCCTGCGCCAGCTCTTGAGCCGCGGCGTTTTTCTGCTCGGCAAGCTGAGCACTGCGCTGAGATTCCACCTCCTGCAAGGCGGCCGTCGAACGAGAGCGCTCAAGCTCCAGCGCCTGCTCGCCCTCGCGCTGGACGGCCTTCACGCGCTCATCCAGATCGCGCGAGAACTCGGCATCACGCACCTGTTTGACGATGTCCGCATAGCCGGATGCATCGACCTTAAAGACTTCGCCGCAATGTGGGCACTTGATCTCGTTCATAGCAGCTCCTCGATGGACGCAAATTTCAACCGCCTACACTCTACCGCGCCATGCGGACAAAAAAGGCGCCGCCGCCAGAATGGCAACGGCGCCAGAACCACCACGAAGGGGACAGGCACCTTTGTGGTGGTTTGGGTCCTTACAGATCGCGGTAGTCGATGAGGCGCAGGTCGTCCTGAGTCTCAAGCCACGCCCGCAGCTCGGGGTCGATCAGCGCATCGACTTCCTTGGTGCGATCGGTCGTAAGCGAGCTGCTCTCGAGGATAAAACGATCGAGATAGCCCGGATGGCATACGAAGACGACCGTCTCACCGTCGGCCATCTCGCGGACCGTCTGCATGATCGAGTCCTTGGGCTCGTAGCCCGGCTCCATCGAATGCATCACCATGCGCAGATCGGTGTGCCCGCAGTGCACCACGGCCGTGGGGTCGAAGCTCGCCTTTTGCTCCTTAAGGCCCAGCTCCTGCGCCACCGCCGAGATCGCTCGATTGAGGTTTTTACTCATAACAGCATGGGCCTCAAAGTAATCGGGCTCGCGACCCACGATCTCGACAAAGCGGTCGTGCTGCGCACGAATTTCAATGCAGGCTTCGTCGAAGTCAATCAGTTCCTCGCCACGCTTAAAGTGCTCGCGGAAGGTACGGCTGCTATGGAACTCGTCGTTTTCATCGAGCATGTTCGGAATGAGCGCCGGGTCGGCACACGGCTTGCCCAGGCACACGTTGGTATGCTGGCCCACCGCAATGCCGGCATCGGCCACGAGCGACCAGCCATGCTCGGCCTCGGGCATATTTGGCATGAGTCCCACCGAGCACACCAGGCCCTCATCGACGCTGCGGGCGATCCCTAAGTCAACGGCATACGAATAGCCGAGATCGTCGGCACGAATAAGCAGTTGTTTCATAACGACTCCAATCTATGGAAAAACCACCACAAAGGTGCCTGTCCCCTTTATGGTGGTTTGAAAGCTACAGTCCAAAGAAGCTCAAGATCTGGTCTCGGTTTACGGGCTTGTAGCCATTGGCGTCGAGGCCCACATCGTAGCGGTAGATGGGGCGTTCGCGATCACGGTTGCGCGTGTTGGTGCGGTCTCCCCTGCTGTGGATATGTCCGTGCAGCATAATGGCGCCACGCGCTTTGCCGTTCCAACTGAGCATGGGGTAATGGCTCAAAACCAGGCGATGTCCCTTGGCATAGCCGGGGGCAATTTCCAGGTAATCGCGCACGTCATCCCAAATGTGCGGTGCGTCCGGATCTTCCCAATCGCCGTCATGGTTACCGCGGATGAGCGTCACGTTCTGACAGGCAATGCGCTCGCGCAGGAGCACGGCCTCCGCCATGGGCAAGCGATACGTAAAGTCTCCCAGGATATAGAGGCGGTCGTCCGCAGCAACGCACTCGTTAATGGCGTCAATAACCTTGCGGTTCATCTCCTCGACCGAGGCGAACGGCCGATCCATATCGTGCAGGATATTCGTATCGCCCAGGTGCAGGTCGGCGGTAAACCACATCATCGTCTGTGTCCTCATTTCGCAACGCGTCTAACACGTGCCTAGTATACAGACGCTTTGGCGCAGCGGTTACCCAAAGAGCCCGCCAAACAGTCCACGGCGGCGTTTGTCATTCTTCTTCGATACGTCGTCCCGTGCGTTCTTATCCTTCCGCTTTTCTCGATCCTGCTCCAGCTCATCGTCATCGAGCAGCAAGTCCCACTCAAACGGTTCATCCGTCAGATCAAACAGGTCGTCGTCATCAAACATGACAGCCTCCCCTAGCGGCTAGCGGGCATCCGCCACATAAAGGCCAACGCGCACCTGATGCCAGGGACTGCGCTCGGGCGCAACCTGCTGCACGCGGGCTTCAAACACATCTTCGTGCCCGTAATACATCATCACGGACAGCGGGCCAACCTCGTTTCCCGGAACATAGCCGAGCTTGATCTTGCCGAAATAGATCGCGACCGCCTCGGGATCGTGGGGATTATCGCGCTCGGCACACAGTGTCAGTTTATCGCCCGCTTTCAGATCGCCCAGAACCAATGCGCCGTCGGCATACTGAAATCCAGCGATGTGAAACGATAAAAGAACACGTGAAGGCTCGTACATGGCAGCTCCTCTAACGGCCGGAATAACCGGCACTTAACCTTATTGAGAAGTCTACGAACTCGTGCGGACACAAATAGACCAACCCGGGTCTTTTCGACCGTTTGTCGCAACGCTTGCATGCCAGAGCGCTTGCAGATAAGATAGGAGCACGGATGGCACCCGTGGCAGCGGGTCTTGCCAACTCCGATACACGTTTACATCGTGAGAAGTGGCCGTCTTCGCTTACGCGGGGGCGGCTATTTCGTTCGGCCGATAAACAGGCCGAGTTCTATAGCCGCGATTAACAACGCCAATAACGAAATAACATCGCTTACGCTCATACCAATTCCCTTCTAAAGGGAGTTGGCCCATCCGTACCCCATGGCAGTAGTCTAACGCAAATTGCGGGTAATAGGAACACTTGTTCGTATTACCCGCTCCTATTTCCTAGTGCACAAACATGCGCACGAACTTGTGCTTCCAGCTTGCGTAGGGCGCATAGCGGAACGGCACGTCCAGCCAGGTTGCCTTGCTCACGATGCTCTTCTTGTGGCTAAACGCATCGAAGCTTTCACGGCCATGGTACTGTCCCATGCCGCTTGCGCCCATGCCGCCAAAGCCCATATGGCTCGTAGCCAGATGCATGATCGTGTCGTTAACGCAGCCGCCGCCAAAGGGCACGTAGCGCACAAAGCGCTGCTGCACCGCGCGGTCCCGGCTAAAGATGTACAGGGCCAGCGGCGTCGGACGCTCCATAATAAACGCCTCGGCCTCGTCTAGACTTTCAAACGTCAGCACCGGCAAGATGGGGCCGAAGATCTCCTCCTGCATCACAGCGTCATCGGAGGTCACACCGTCCAAAATCGTTGGCTCGATCTTGAGCGAGGCTTCGCGTGCCGTGCCTCCCAGCACCACCTTGTCGGGGTCAATCAGCCCGCGTACGCGCGCGAAATGCTTGGCGTTGACAATATGGCCGTAATCCTCGTTGTCGAGCGGGTGCTCGCCAAACATGCGGCGGGCTTCCTCCTTGATGAGGTCCAACAGCTCGTCGTGCACGCGCGCGTCAACCAGCAGATAGTCGGGCGCCACACAGGTCTGGCCCACGTTGAGCCACTTACCAAAGGCGATACGCCGCGCCGCGACCTTCAAATTTGCGGAGGCATCCACAATGCAGGGACTCTTGCCGCCCAGCTCAAGCGTCACGGGTGTGAGGTTTTTGCTCGCGTGTTCCATGACAAGCTTGCCGACCGGAACGCTGCCGGTAAAGAAGATCTTGTCCCAGCACTCATCGAGCAGCGCCTCGTTCTCGGCACGTCCGCCCTCGACGACCGTCACCAAGCGCGGATCAAACGCTTCCTCGCAGATCTGTCTGAGCACCGCACTCGAAGCCGGCGCATAGGCGCTCGGCTTGATGACCACGGTATTACCCGCAGCGAGCGCGCCGGCGAGCGGCTCGAGCGTCAACAAAAACGGGTAGTTCCAAGGCGCCATAATCAGCGTCACGCCATAGGGAACCGGCTGCGTCCTGCACACGCTAATAGCGTTGGCAAGGTCGCACGGGCGCAGGCGTGCGCGACTCCATCGGGCCACATGCGCAATCTGATGGCGAATCTCGGAAAGTGACGTGCCGATCTCGCACATATACGCCTCGTCATGAGACTTGCCCAAATCGGTCTTGAGTGCATGGGCGATATCGTCCTCGTGCGCCCGCACCGCATCGCGCAGGCGCACGAGCGCGCGGCGGCGAGCATCGACATCGAACGTGGCATGCGTCTTAAAATAGGCGCGCTGACTGCTAACGATGCATGCGATTTCCTCGGTGTTCATGGGCCCTCCTAGTTCTCGTCCTCAAACATACCACCCGCGACGACCTCGTACATATGTTCGAGTTCCAAACGGTCCATTAAAAGCGGGACAGGATACAGCGGATTGGCCTCGGTGTCGGCATGGGCCGCCATTTGCGGAATATCGGAGCGGCGAATACCCGAGACATATTTAGGAATTCCCAAGACCTCGTTCATGCGGTCGACCCAGTCGATAAAGGCCTCTGCGGCAAGACTGTCCTGCGCGGTAGCCGGCGCAATACCCGCCATGCGAGCAAGATCGGCAAGCTTGGGAGCGGCGGTGTCGCCATAAGCGCGAAGCATGTGCGGCAGGATGATTGCGTTGGCCAAACCGTGCGGAATGCCGTATCGGCCGCCCAGGCTGTGCGCGATGGCATGCACATATCCGACATAGGAGCGCGTAAATGCGACGCCCGCCTTATACGCCGCCGAAAGCATGTTGCGGCGCGCACGCATGTTGTCGCCATGCTCATAGGCCTCGAGCAAATTGTCGTGGATGAGCTGAACCGCCTGGCGCGCCATCTTGCGCGTGTAGGGCGTGGTGCTACGGCCGATAAAGGCCTCGACGGCATGCGTCAGAGCATCCATACCCGTCTGCCCCGTAATGGACGCCGGCAACCCACGCGTAAACTCGGGGTCGTGCACCGCAAAGCGCGGAATAAGCACAAAGTCATTGATGGGGTACTTATAGTGCGTCTCGTCATCGGTGATAACCGCCGCGAGCGTGACTTCGCTTCCCGTTCCGGCGGTAGTGGGAACCGCGATAAGCAGCGGCAGGAGACGGTGGACCCGCAACAGGCCGCGCATCTTGTTGATGGGTTTGTTTGGCTGCGCAATGCGCGCGCCCACGCCCTTGGCGCAGTCCATGGCCGAACCGCCACCAAAGCCGATAATGGCCCGGCAGTCGTTCTCACAATACAATGCCGCAGCTTCCTCCACATTCGAGACCGTGGGGTTCGCACGCGTTTCGGCATAGACCGTAACGCCGATTCCCTTGGACGCAAGCGCGTTCTCGAGCGGTGCCGTGAGCCCCAAACGAGCAATACCAGGGTCAGTCACGATGAGCACACGCCGAATCGAGCGCTTTTGAAGTACCGCGGGCACATCCTCGGCATGCTCCAAAATGCGCGGCTCGGTATAGGGCAGGATTGGCAATGCGATGCGAAAAACCGTCTGATATGTTCGGCACCAGGCACGACGGGCTAGATGCATAAAGGAAACTCCTTCATTTGTTGATTGGTCAACATTTGCTCGACCGATTGTACTCATCGCGGCACGTAGACTGCCCGCCAAACGTCAATCAATCAACATCTTCATATTGTTCGGAGCTGCTTGGCGTCATCCGGTGTTAGTCTTTCAGGGTCCATTGGATTCACGTCCGCCGCAAAGGAGGCGCAAAGGTGCACGACATCTGGAACCCCTGGCATGGCTGCACGCGCGTCAGCGAGGGATGCGACAACTGCTACATGTATTACATGGACGGACAACGCGGTATCGACCCCTCCGTGATTACCAAAAGCAAGTCGGGCTTTACCTATCCCCTCCAGCGCCGCCGAGACGGCAGCTACAAAGTTCGCGCCGGCGAGCTTATCCGTATCTGCATGACGAGCGACTTCTTGTTGCCCGAGGCCGATCCCTGGCGGCCAGAGGTATGGGACATCATTCGCCAGAGGCCCGACGTAAAGTTCTTCATTCTGACCAAACGCCCCGAGCGTTTTTGCGACTGTCTGCCCAGCGACTGGGGCGATGGCTGGCATAACGTCATGCTTAACGTAACCTGCGAAAACCAACGCAGGGCAAATGAGCGGATTCCCCTCCTGCTCGCCACGCCCGCAGCACACCGCGGCATCATGTGTGCGCCGTTTATCGGAAGCGCGTCGGTCGAGAAAGCCGCGCCCGGTAGCCTTGGAAAGCCCGATGGAATCGAGCAGGTCATCGCAGGCGGAGAAAACTACGCGGGAGCGCGTCCCTGCCATTACGAATGGGTGCGCCAGCTGCATGCTGAATGCGTGGCGGCAAATGCGACGTTCGCCTTCATCGAAACCGGAAGCACCTTCGTTAAGGACGGGCGAACATATCACCTTCGCAGCAAAAACCTGCAAAGCGAGCAGGCGTGGAAATCAGGCCTCCAACACCGCGGCCGCCAAATCGAATGGGACCTAAGGGATCCGCTCGGTCTGGAAATCCCCAGTTCGGAGCTCTGGGATCCACCGTATTTTGAGTGGTGCGAAACCTGCGGAAGCAAGTTCATCTGCAACGGCTGCGTCCGCTGCGGACTATGCGGACGTTGTTAGACGGCAGCAGCAAAATTGTTTTATTAAAAATCATTCCTAATAGGCTTCACATTTGGTTGCATTTATGGATAATAGAACTCGTCAAGACGCACGTCCGGAGAGGGCCCTTACGGGACCGGACGAGCGCACAATCGCCATCGATCGAAAGGATCGAATCATGAAGTTTGTTTGCCCCGTTTGCGGTTATGTGGAAGAGTTCGACGGCGACCAGCTGCCCGAGGACTTCAAGTGCCCCCAGTGCGGCGTTCCCGGTTCTCGTTTCCTGAAGCAGGAGGAGGGCCAGCTCGAGTGGGCTGCCGAGCACGTCGTGGGCGTCGCCAAGATGGAGGGCGTCTCCGAGGACATCGTTGCCGACCTGCGCGCCAACTTTGAGGGCGAGTGCTCTGAGGTCGGTATGTACCTGGCCATGGCTCGCGTCGCTCATCGCGAGGGCTACCCCGAGATCGGCCTGTACTGGGAGAAGGCTGCCCACGAGGAGGCCGAGCACGCCGCCAAGTTCGCCGAGCTCCTGGGCGAGGTCGTGACCGACTCCACCAAGAAGAACCTCGAGATGCGCGTTGAGGCCGAGAACGGCGCCACCGCCGGCAAGACCGATCTTGCCAAGCGCGCCAAGGCCGCTGGCCTCGATGCCATCCACGACACCGTGCACGAGATGGCTCGCGACGAGGCCCGCCACGGCAAGGCTTTCGCCGGCCTGCTCAAGCGCTACTTTGGCTAAGCCAGCCGCCTGAGAGACATTCTCTAGCTTTATAAGGCCCGGACCGCATGGTTCGGGCCTTTTTCGTGGCTTTATTGCAGCTGCTTTTGTAGGGCATCGAGCACTTGAGGGCTCAGGTCGTCGTATTGGATGAGGACGCGGCGCGTAGTCCTCTGGATCGTCGTCTGATCGTTTGCCCACAGGCAATCGTCAATGTTGACGTAAGGGATGTTGGCATTGGCGATAACACGAATAAGGCCATCCCCCACCCTGTCGCTTGCCGGCGCCAAAACGCAGTAAAGACCCGCGTCTGCATGTTCGATCGAGACCTCCCCCGCCGGAAACGCCTTGCGCACAATTGCCACCAGACCATCGCGTGCTTCACGAGCGCGAACACGCACCCGGTTCACATGGCGCTCGTAATCACCCGATTCGAGCAAGCGCGCCAACGCCACCTGATCTACGGAGCTG
Organism: uncultured Collinsella sp.; assembly: GCA_900545615.1. Lineage (GTDB taxonomy): Bacteria > Actinomycetota > Coriobacteriia > Coriobacteriales > Coriobacteriaceae > Collinsella. The sequence continues at coordinate 26,527 of UQZM01000012.1, read as the reverse complement.
ACCGACGAGGCGTAGAAGCCCAGCTCGCGCCTAAATCGTTCCATGAGCTCATCGGGAAGGACCATGTAAGCCAAGCGCAGAGCCGATGACAGGCTCTTAGAAAAAGTGTTGGTGTAGATGACCGATTGGGCGGCATCAATCGATGCAAGCGCAGGGATCGGCTTGCCAGCAAGGCGAAACTCGCAATCGAAATCGTCCTCAATGAGATATCGACCCGGCCGCTCGGCAGCCCAGCTCAGGAGTGCGTAGCGACGTGCGATGCTTGTCACCAGGCCGGTCGGATACTGATGGGACGGCATGAGGTGAAGAACGTCCGCCCCGGCATCGAGCAGCTCGCCCAAGTTAACGCCCTCACCATCCAGCGGAATATGCCGCACCTTACAGCCCATGGCCTGATAGATGCGCGTCAGACGCAAGTAGCCCGGATCCTCGACGGCGTATATCTTGTCCGCGCCAAGCAGCTGAACCAACATCGTGTCAAGCAGCTGAGCGCCAGCACCGATGACGATATTATCGGGATTGACGTTCATACCCCTCGTCCCGCGAAGATGATGCGCGATTGCAAGCCGAAGCCGAGCTGTGCCTTGCGCGGGGGCGGGCGAGAAGATTTCACGCTCATCTTCGGACGTCAACGTCGCCCGCAGAGCACTTTGCCAGAGACGTGCGGCTTCCAAAGCAGAAGGAGAGAGCGAGGCGAACTGCTCAGGCTGCTCGCCAGCATCATGTGCGTTAGAGCCCGCAGCAGCGGAATCTCGATCGAGCTCTGTCTCGGCCGAAGCCAGAACCGGGGCTTCGGGAAGCTCGCACGCGTAGTAGCCGCGACGCGGCTTTGAGCAAATATAGCCCTCGGCAAGCAACTGACTATATGCATTCTCGATAGTAATCACGCTAATTCCCAGATGACTGGCAAAGGCACGTTTGGAGGGCAGGTGCTCCCCCGCCGCAATGCGACCGGCGACAATATCGTCTCGAATTTGCTGGTAAACATACTCATAGAGCGATGATTCGCCACGTTGTTCCAAATTGTAGTCAAGCATGAGTTTGCCACCTGACCTTATCGAGCCGTTCAATCTGGTATTAGGCTGACCTTATTATTATCTCGAAAACTGAGTATTTTGCCATATCCAGCCCCCCGATAGGATGTTCCGTCAAGCAATGCACATGCCAACCAAGGGAGCAACCATGGCAGAACAGACCAGCAAGGCCGATCGCGTCAAACTCAATCGCGAGCTCGCGCAGATGCTCAAGGGCGGCGTCATCATGGACGTCACCACGCCCGAGCAGGCACGCATCGCCGAGGAGGCAGGCGCCTGCGCCGTCATGGCACTCGAGCGCATCCCGGCCGACATCCGCGCCGCCGGCGGCGTGTCGCGCATGAGCGACCCCAAGATGATCAAGGGCATCCAGGAGGCCGTCTCCATCCCTGTTATGGCCAAGTGCCGCATCGGTCACATCGTCGAGGCCCAGGTCCTGCAGGCCATCGAGATCGACTACATCGATGAGTCCGAGGTTCTCTCCCCCGCCGACGATGTCTACCATATCGACAAGACGCAGTTTGACGTCCCGTTTGTCTGCGGTGCCCGCGACCTGGGCGAGGCGCTGCGCCGCGTCGCCGAGGGCGCTACGATGATCCGCACCAAGGGCGAGCCGGGCACGGGCGACGTTGTCCAGGCCGTGCGCCACATGCGCAAGATCCAAAAGCAAATCCGCGACGTTGTTGCCCTGCGCGACGACGAGCTCTTTGAGGCGGCCAAACAGCTGCAGGTTCCGGTCGAGCTGGTACGCGAGGTCCACGCCACGGGCAAGCTCCCCGTCGTGAACTTTGCCGCTGGCGGCGTGGCAACCCCTGCAGACGCTGCGCTGATGATGCAGCTGGGTGCCGAGGGCGTCTTTGTGGGCTCGGGCATCTTTAAGAGCGGCGACCCCGCCAAGCGTGCCACCGCCATCGTCAAGGCCGTCGCCAACTTCACCGATGCCAAGCTCATCGCCGAGCTTTCGGAGGACCTGGGCGAGGCCATGGTCGGCATCAACGCCGACGAGATCGAGATCATCATGGAGGAGCGCGGACGCTAGTCCGGCAGAAAGGATCGCACATGAGCGATTACGCAGGCCAGTCGGTCGCCGTGCTGGCGGTCCAAGGCGCTTTTGCCGAGCACGAGGCAAGACTGTCCGAGCTGGGCGCACGATGCATTGAGCTGAGGCAAGCGGCTGATTTGAAGCAGGACTTTGATCGTCTGGTTCTCCCTGGCGGCGAGTCCACCGTTCAAGGCAAGCTACTTGATGGGTTGGGCATGCTCGACGAGCTTCGCGAACGTATTGTTGAGGGCATGCCCGTGCTGGGCACCTGCGCCGGTTTGATTCTGCTGGCTCACGACCTTGCCGCCCATGACGATAAGGGCACGCCACGTCTGGCAACCATGGATGTACTCGTTGAGCGCAATGCCTACGGCCGACAGCTCGGCAGCTTTCGAACCAAGGGGCAGATAGCCGGCATCGACGGCGAGGTACCGCTGACGTTTATCCGCGCGCCCCGCATCGTCGAGGTCCACGGCGACGCCAAGGCCTTAGCCGAAGTCGACGGGCGTATCGTTGCCGCCCGCCAGGGCAACCAACTGGGCGTTACCTTCCACCCCGAACTCGACGAAGACACCCGCCTCCACGAACTGTTCCTGCAAATGTAGACAGATAAAACGAGCGTGGATTTTCGGACACTTACAAATTGAGAGTGGATAATCTCCCACTTTGAGCCAACATTCAGGCCAAAATCGGGAGATTATCCACTCTCATTCTGACTAGTCATTTAAGAACGTCCAACGGCTACTTTGGACCACGAAGGCGCCACAGGTAGAGGACGGACAGCGAGCGCCCACCAGAGCGAACAAATTGACATGAAAAGAGGACGGCATAGACCTTCTGGTCATGCCGTCCTCTTTGAATGACAAGTTGTCGCTCTGGTGGGCGCGCAGCGTCAACTAGTTACGCGGTTCGTAGAACCGCGTAACCCCTAGAAGCGGTTGCCGCGGAAACCGCCACCGTTGCGGCCGCCACGGTCGCCACCGCGACCGCCACGGTCGTTACCGCGGTTGCCGCCGAAGCCGCCACGGTTGCCACCGCGATCGCCATAGCCACCACGGTTGCCACCAAAGCCGCCGCGACCGCCACGGTCGCCGCCACGGTCGCCAAAGCCGCCACGGCCACCGCGATCGCCACCGCGGCCGCCGCGGTCACCGCCACGGCCACCGCGATCGCCAAAGCCGCCGCGACCGCCACGGTCGCCGCCACGGCCACCGCGATCGTCACGACCGCCGCGAGGACCGCGGTCCTCGTCCAGGCCCATGGCGACGAGCGGAGCGATGACCTTATCGAGAGCGGCCATCAGCTCGGTGGCCTCCTCATAAGAAAGCTCAGGCAGGAGCTTCTCCTTCTTGTTGGCAAGCTCGACCAGGCCCTCAGCGGCATCCTCGGCAGCGAAGACAACGATCTTGCGCATATCGCCCTCGGCGTCGTCGATGCGGCCAACCAGATCGGCAGCCTCGGCCTCGGCCATCAGGCCATCGAGCTCACGAAGGCGCATGCCCAGCAGGTCGGACATTTCCTTCTGCTCCATCTTGGGCTTGAGGTCAAGGAGCTTGATGGCGCGCTCGATGTTCGCCATGCGCTCGGCCTTGGCCTCCTCCTCTTTGGAAATAGCAAAGCGACGGCTACGCAGCAGGCGGGCGGCCTTCTGCATCTTGTCCATCAGCTCTTCGTCATCGTAATCAGCGGCGGCCTCGACAACCTCGGCCTCCTCGGCGGAAACCTCGTCAGCAGCCTCAACCTCGGCAGCTTCGGTCTCCACGGTCTCGACTGCCTCGACCTCGGCAGCCATGGTCTCGTTCTCGGTCTCGTTCATGATCTCTTCGTTCTCAGACATGAGACTCCTTCTTGGCCCTCTCGGGCATCATCGCCCCATTCGCGGGGCCCGTCGCGCACTCTTTGCGCTTTATACATTCATGCCTCTCGGCAAAACGTCCATTAGTTTATGGTGTCGCCATCCAATCTAGCTGCAGAATCTATGTGCACACATTAATGCGACATGTGCGACTCGCGGCGAGCGTACACCAGCGACACCGCGAACCCGACAACGGCAATCACGGCCGCCACGCGCACGGCGGCTGCAAATCCTATCGCCTGGGCAACGTCCGACGCAACGCCCGCGGCGCCAGCAGCCACCGCAGAACTCGAAAGCAGGCCGATAAACAGCGACGGACCAAACGACGCGGCAATCATGTTCCACGTGTTAAGCAATGCCGTTCCGTGAGGATGCTCAGCGGCGGGAAGCGTCTCCAAACCGGCGGTCTGCGAGGGGCTCAGTACCAAACCGACGCCAGCATACACCACAACGGTCAGCAGCACGACAACGCCGATGTTCATGCTTGCCGCGGTCATCGAGATTGCCGTCTGCCCCACAGCGATCAGGGCAAAGCCGACCGGCAGCAGCGGCCACGCACCACGGGCATCCATCACGCGTCCGCCCACAATCGAGGTCACGGCGTTGCAGGCGATCGCCGGCAAAATGAGCAAACCCGCGACAAGTGCGGTCATGCCGTATGCGCCCTCAAAATAGAGCGGCAACAAAACGCTCATCGAGAACGTCGTCATCATCGACACCACCACAAGCAGGCATGCAGGCCAAAAACGAACGCTCGCCATGGGACGCACGTTAAGCACCGGATGCTCGAGCTTGAGCTGACGAACCGCAAACAGGCCGAGCACCACAACAGCGGCGAAAAGCGCCACGATACCGGCCATCACATTGGTCGAGAACTCGCCTACGGAATACACGAACGCCGTAATGCCGGCAGCGAGCAAAACAACCGACAGAATATCAAGCGTGGTGTTCGAGCGCTCTCCGACATTCCGAACGAGCTTTGCTGTCGCCGCGGCGACCGCAATGCCGCCCACCAACGGCACTACGAACACCGCTCTCCAGCCAAACAACGTGCACATAAGACCGCTGATCACGGGTCCAAACGCCGGCCCTAGCGTAATGCAGGCACCGCCCAGACTCAGGTACAGACCGAGCTTCTCACGCGGGGCGCAAGATAGCACCACATTCATCATGAGCGGAAACAAGATACCCGATCCCGCAGCCTGCAAAATACGACTTGGCAGCAAAACGGCAAACGACGGGGCGACCAGGCACAGGACTTCGCCGGCGACCATGCATCCGCATGCGAAAAACAGCAGCTTGCGCGTCGAGAAACGACCGGACAGATAGGCCATGATGGCCGTAAAGATCGATGTCACGATCATGTAGCCCGAAACTAGCCACTGCGCCGTGGTGGCACTCACCGAAAAGGCCGCCATGATATCGTGCAGTGCCACGTTAATGATGTTCTCGTTAAACGCGGCAACAAAGGCTGCAATATACATTACGACGAGAAACGCCGAAGTGGCCGATGGCGTTGCTTGAACTTGTTGCTGAGATTTGCTCCCCATGCATTTCCTTCCTCTTGGAACAACAGTCACATCGCCCCAGAGGAACAGTCCAGGGCGAGCATGAGCCCTAGACTTACGTCAGACGCCGCACGCGACGGATCCGACAACATGGTCCAACGTTGAAAGACTGTAACGCTGACGCGCAGCTTTCCTTCCGCGCTATTATTAAAAGTCCACGAAAGCACGAGACATGAGGAGCCCGCCATGATTAAGCCCATCATGAAATCCGAGTTCTTTTTGCGCCTGCCTTCCGAAGACGCAGGACCCGATGATGCCGCAACCGGGCAGGACCTCCTGGATACGCTCCACGAGCATGAGCACGATTGCGTGGGCCTCGCCGCCAACATGATCGGCGTGCGCAAACGCATCATCTGCGTAAAGGACGGCAACAGGGCGCTGTTGATGTACAACCCTCAAATTCTTGAGCAGGTCAATGCCTATCAGACGAGCGAAGGATGCCTTTCGCTGGCTGGAGAGCGTCCCTGTACCCGCTATCGTCGCATTAAGGTGGAGTATTTGGACGAGAACTTCGTCCACCGCATCAAAAACTTCTCGGGTTACACCGCCGAGATCATCCAACACGAAATCGACCACTGCCAAGGAATCGTGATCTAGGTCACTTGCCGACATGAGGGAACCGGAGGCTACCCTATGGATATCAGCCGTTTTGGTGAGTTCGCTATCTTGGCGCAGTCGCGTACGTTTCTCGATGCGGCGGAGCTGCTCTTCATGTCGCAGTCGACTCTCTCCAAGCACATTATGGCAATGGAGCGCGAGCTCGGCTGTAATCTCATCGATCGGAGTCAACGCCACGCTACGCTCACCGCGCAAGGCGAAGCGCTCCTCCCCTATGCACAAAAGATAGCGACGCTCCAGCATCGCTATCTCGCTGCCATCCAGATAGCCGCAGATGAACCACTCGAACGCATCACCGTGGGCTCCATCCCCATCATGGCTCCCTATGGAATCACGGACGCCGTCATCGATTTCCAGCAGGCGAACCCCTCGTATTCCGTTGAGCTCATCGAGGGCGAAGGCAGCGCACTCAAGCAGATGCTCTTGCGCGAGGACATCGACCTCGCCTTCATCCGCGACGGCGGCGCCATCGAGCCGGAGTTTAAAAAAATCCCCTTTACAACCGACCGGCTCGTGGCCGTTATCCCGCTCGACCATCCACTCGCCAAGCGCAACGCCATCGAGATCGACGACCTTATCGATGAGAATTTCCTTATGCTTCCCCAAGGCTCGTTCGTGAGCGAACTCACCCTCTCCCTTTGCCGCAAGGCAGGATTCAGCCCACGTGTCACGTTTACCGGCAAACGGGCAGAAAACATCATCTCGCTTGTCGCGCGCGATGCCGGCGTCTCGCTGCTCATGTGCAAGCCTGCCGAATCACTCGCCGGCGGCAAGGTGGCCCTCGTGCCGCTCGAGCCTGCAACGACCTCCGAGGTCAGGCTCCACCTCAAACGGAGCGCTGCGTACTCGCAAGCCGTCGTCTCGTTTATCGGCTTTCTCCCCTATCGCCAGCTTCTACAGGGCGGCCGCATGACCTCCGAAGCGCCGCAGTCGTCGTAATCCCAGCACACACCGCCACTTTTGAGATGCCCCACAAACCAACCGGCAACGGTACAAAACGCAAAAGGCCCCGGACAGCACAGCTGCCGTCCGAGGCCTTTTAAATCAAAGCGGGTAGATGGACTAGTCCACCGAGATGTTGAGGGTCTGACCGCCCTCGTCCTTCTTGGTGCCGATCACCATAGCGGCGATAAGCGCCAAAATAAAGGCGACCAGACCGGAGATGACAAGACCGATAAAGCCCGAATCGATGCCAGCGGGGTTGATAAAGCTCGGGAAGCCGAGCGGACCGGAGGCACCGAAGGCATAGAGCTTGGCACCCATAAGGCCGGCAATGGCGCCGCCGACACCGGCGGAAATGAAGGTCGCCCACATGAGACGCTTACGCGGCAGCAGGATGGCGTAAAGCGCGGGCTCGTTGACGCCGAAGATCGACGAGACGAGAGCAGGGATGTTGATGACAGCGTTTTCCTCGGAATCCTTGGTTCGAATGATCATGCCGAGCACGGCACCGGCGATGGCGCACCCACCTGCGTATACGAGAGGGTTGATGAGGTCATAGCCGTAGGTTGCGACATCGATGAACCACAGCGGAATGACGCCCCAGTGCAGACCGAACATGACGAGCAGGCTCCAGAACGTGCCGATGACAAAACCGGCGATGGCGGGCTGGAAGTTGATGAGCGCCAGGATGATTTGGGCAACGATGTTGGAGAGGACCGTCATGACCGGACCGACCACAAGCAGGCCCAGGATGCCGCAAATGAGAAGCGTCAAAATGTTGGAGAAGAACGAGCTCACAAGCGCGGGCAGTGCGCCAGAAAGGAATTTGTGCACCTTCGAGGCGATCCAGACGATGAAAATCGCAGGCAGAATCGTCGATGAATAGTTCTGCATAATCAACGGGATGCCAAAGATATCACCGTAGACATTGGACTCAAGGACCGTACCGGTGCCGAGCGTGTAAAGCGGGTCTCCACCCATAAGGGCAACGAGCGTCGGGTAGACGAGGATGCCGCCGAGGGCCATACCCATAACGGGCTTAAGTCCGAACTTCTTGGCAGCCGTCCAGCCGATGATAAGCGGGAAGTAATAGAAGACCGAATCTCCGATTGCCGAGAGCGTCACATAGGTATTGCTGTCCTTGGCGAGCCAACCGGCAACCGTGCAGAGGGCGAGCATCGACTTGATGAAGCCACCGGCCATAAGCACGCCAAGAACCGGTTGCAGGATCTCGGAAATGATGGCGAGTAGGCGCGAGAACGGATCGCCCTTCTTGACATTGTCGCCCTCATCGATATCAAGCGCGGGCTTGGCGTCGAACCCGCCGATCTGAACGAGTTCATTGTAGACGGACTCGACGGTGGCACCGATTACGACCTGATACTGTCCACCGGCCTGGATGACGTCAACGACACCCTTCATGGCCTTGAGCTCATCGGTCTGGGCGAGCGATTCGTCCTTGAGGTGAAAGCGGAGACGCGTAATGCAGTGACTCACGTCCAGCACATTGTCTCGGCCACCGACCTTTGCGATGATTCCATCGCAAAGCTGCTGGTATTTCATGGTATTCCTCCTTTTTCTGAGCGGGGCATGGCATTGATTCCAGACCCCCGTAGTCGACGTGGGGAGCCACAGAACCCGCCTCCCCTTTAAAATCCGCGGGCGCATATACGTCCGGGATGGGAGATAACAAGGGAAATAAGAACGCCGATCACACGGCCGCGACCCTCATGGGTCCCATGCCGTGGCGGCAAAACTACAGGCGCGAATCTGGCGCGCCGAGAAGGCGCGCGGTTTGACAGAACTTATCGCATAGGCGCTCCGGTTCGCCTTGGGGAATCTGGGTACGTTCGGTCTCAAAGGAGAGGCCGTATTCACGCGCCGGAAGGAAGTACTCGTAATAGCCGTTGGTATAACCGCAGACAATCCCCTCAACCGGACATTCGCGCTTCATGCGAACGCCAAGGTCGCTGCCGAGCTCGCTCGGAAACACAAAGAGGTGCATACCACCCAAGCTGATAACGGCGCACTTGAGCGTGAGCGAAAAATCGTCATGGGCGACGGTGTGATAGAACGTCTGGGGCTCGATACGGTCGAGTTTAACCTCGCGATCGAGCTTGATTTGGGAAATCGCCTCGGCAAGACCGGTCGACACGCGCTCGACCTCGGGGATGCCACGACCTTGGCGAAAATTGCGATCGCTGCAGTCGCCAGCAGCGCCCACGACCATGGCAGGATAGTACCCGAGGCTCGGGGCGAGCTTTTTACCGGTAAGGCCGGCAAGCTCACTCGTGAGCTCCGTACAATCGGGCCCGACGCAAGCGGAATGCACCGCCCAGTTCACAAAGCCCGCAAATGGCTTGCCTTCGGTATCGAAGAACGAAACGACAATGACCTCATTGTCGGCGAGTTCGCCTGGGATGATGCGGTTGTCATAGAAACCGGTGACGACCTGCTTGCCCAGGCGGCAAATCGCGGGCTGCGCGTTGGCGCGGCACTCTTCGAAGCATTGACAGATGGTATCGAGGAACCAGCGATAGTAGTCCTCGTTGAATTTTCCCGTCCACCAGCTGCGGTGGTAAGCGACGATTGAAGTATGGTCGTGCGTCGCCGAGAGCAGGACGCAATCACGGTCAATGCCGTAGCGCTCGGCGAGCATTGTCTTGACTTCCTCGGCCATGCTTTCCTCGAACTCGAGGACATCGGCATTAAAGAGAAACACCTCGCGTTCGCCTTGCTGGAAGAGAATGGCGTTGGCGTAGACGTCGTCATGGATGCCCGTCGCAGGCTCCAGGCGGTTGGGAAGATTGCGATAGCCAATCAGGTAGATGTCGCCCTGTGGGGTGATTTTGCGGCGCGCGTGTCCAATGTTCATGCACGTTCTCCTTCTGTGTTACGCCGCATTCAAGGCGGCAATGATGATATCGACGAGGCGCTCATGGGAGCCGGCGGCAAAACCGGAGTTCATGGCCTCATAGGTGATCTTTTCGTACGCGTCGGGGGCCGGTAGGTATTTCTGTCCGCCGTTGACGAGCGTGGCAAAGAGCACAGAGCCGGACCGGGCGACGCGCACGGTGGCGCCGAATGTACTCGAGACCTCGGGCTGCACGCCGACAAGCTCGACGTTTCCCAGCCGAAGCAGATAGACCCTCGTGTGCTGCTCACCGGCAGCATGAAACTCATACGTTCGATGCGGAGCCAAAGAGTAAAAATCGGCGCGTGTCTGTGCGGGCAGGAGGACGTCGACCGTGCGAGCATCGATGCCGGCAGCGCTATCCTCACGTGCCATGCGAGCGGCCTCAATCAAAGCATCGCCCAAGACCTGCCCCTGCTGGTGCAGCATGCGGTATCCGTCCTCATGGGCATCGACCGTCCGCTTCACGCCGGCGGCATCGAACGTGACGTTCATGGCGCGCTCCGCCGGACCTTGGTCGCCCGCGGCGCCCGGCAGCAACAGGGCAACGCCGCCCAGCTCACGCTCGAGTGACATGGCGGCAAAACCAAAGAGATCTCCGCTCGCCACGCGTCTCCCCTCGGAGTCGCGCGACCCGTCGAGCACGGAGGACTGGACGTCCGCCGCCGCAAGTACGGCAACGTACTCGCCCCCGGCATCCCTCATGGCGAGCACGGGCATCGCGTGGTCGGCAAACCCCTCGGGATTCGAGCCCAACCACCAGCCGGCCGGCGTCTCGATGTCGCGATTAACGTTCACGGGGCAGTCGCCCTCCGCCGTGGCGAGTGTGACGGAGCGAATGCCCGCAACAGCCCGCTCGACAGCCGTGCGGGCGGCGGCGATGAGCGCTGCGCGATAGCGCTCGTTGCGATCGCGGGCAGCAGCATCGGCAAGATGCCCGGGAGTGCGAACGTGAGGCATGGAAAACGTGTGGGTAGGAACCACCCAAGAGTAAGCGCCACTGCAGCCGGCGGCATCCTCGACGACCTCACGCAGATCGGCGAGCAGAGCCGGAGCAATCGATGTGACCTCAAGCGAAAGAATGCAGGCGCGTCGCCCCGCCCCCTCGATGACAAGAGCACGGGCAAAGACCTCATGGCGGAGTTCGTCGAAACCGTCAAACGGCAATACGCCCCCAAGATCGATGGCCGCACGGGCGGCCCCAGCCCTCATCTCTCCTTTGTCCATGGCAGACACCCCCTCTGATTGCCGCTCACTCGACACCGTACAGTCGCTGCGCCGTGCCGCCAAGCACAAGATCTGTGTCTGCATTGCTCAGACTCGCGGCACGAACGCAGGCGACACCCTCGGTGAGCCACTCGCGTTTAACCGGATAGCTCGTGCCAAAAACAATATGGTCTGCACCCAACACGTTAACCGCGCAGGCGAGGAGTGTCTTGCCCCAAGGCTGGGCATGGGACATGTCGAAATAGATGTTGTTCTCGAGGCGCTTGGAAACGGTCTCGGTATCGACCTGAAAACGTCCAGAGGCATCAGGGCGCTTGGGGCCGTGAGGCAGCAGCATCTCCTTGAACGCAAAGTATGCGCCACCGAGCATGGAGTGGACCATCTTGATATTAGGATAGCGCTCGAAGAAATCACCAAAGATCTCGCGGCCGATCGCCGTAGTTTGGTCGACGCAGCGACCATAAGAGCGGCGAAGGTTGTCGTACGCGAGAAGCGACTCGTTCTCGACCGGTACGGGAACATGGTGGACGTAAACGGTGACGTTGCGCTCGTTCAGGTGCTCGAAGAAGCTCGAGAAAACCCGGTCGTCGAGATAGCGCTTGCCGTAGTGAGCGCAGAGCTGCACACCAGCAAAACCATCGTCGAGCCTGCGGTCGAGCTCCTCTAAATTTGCCTTGGTGCCAAAGGGTGGCACAGCGACAAGCGGAATCAGGCGGCCATTTGACGCCTTCGCGTCAGCGGCCATACCGTCGTTGAAGCGCCGACACATCTCGAGCGACATCCACTCGTGGCAGCCGGGGAGCTTGAGGATCGCCTTGTCGACCCCCGCCTCATCCATATCGGCCAAGCGCTTCTCGAGGGTGTAGTCGCCCTCGATGTAATTAAGGCCCGGAGAACCGGCGGGCATCTCGATCACGATCTGTCGCTTGCCGACGGAATTCACGGTCAGATAGCCTTCGGTGTCGTAGGCGCGGGGCACCTCGGCCAAAAACTGTTCGCAGAGCGTCTCGTCATGAAAGATGCGCTCGTCGAACCAGTAGGAATTTGCATCGATAATCATTGGTTGGAACCGCCTTTCATCTTGTTGAGAACATTCTAGAAAAGCGGGTACCCGGGCATCAATTCCAGCTTAAGCCTACTGTATTCCATTTTGGAATAGAACTTACCGCTCACATGCGAACCTTGCTCGCTCAAAGAGACAAAGCGTTAGCAGCACGGGCTTAGACAGAAAACGGCCGGCCCGCATCCGTTGCGGGCCGGCCGTTTTAGTACAGGCTACCTTTGTCGTTACGACTGGCGGTAGTGATCGAAGAAGTCGGCGAGATCTTCGAGGGACTCTTTGAGCACTTCCATGCGCGGCAGGTAGACGATGCGGAAGTGATCGGGCTCGGCCCAGTTAAAGCCGCCGCCGCGCGTGATCAGGATCTTCTTCTCGTGCAGCAGGTCAAGGGCAAACTGCTCGTCATCGGTGATGTTGAACTTCTTCACATCCATCTTGGGGAAGATGTAGAACGCCGCGCGCGGCTTGACCACCGAGATACCGTCGATCTTGCTGAGCGCCTCGTACACGTAGTTGCGCTGCTCGTAGACACGGCCGCCGGGGCGAATGTAGTCGTTTACCGACTGATGGCCGCCAAGCGCCGTCTGGACGATGGACTGAGCCGGGACATTAGAGCACAGGCGCATGTTCGAGAGCATGTTGATGCCCATAATAAAGTCGCTCATGCAGCGCTGGTTGCCCGAAAGCACCATCCAGCCAATACGGTAGCCCGCGATCATGTGCGACTTGGACAGGCCGCTAAAGGTGACGCAGGGCAGGTCGGGAGCGAGTGAAGCGATCGAGACATGCTCATAACCGTCCATGCACAGGCGGTCGTAGATCTCGTCGGCAAAGATCATCAGCTGATGCCTGCGCGCAATCTCGACGATGCCCTCGAGTACCTCGCGCGGATAGACCGAGCCCGTGGGGTTATTGGGGTTGATGATGACGAGGGCCTTGGTCGCGCTCGTGATCTTGGACTCCATATCCTCCAGATCGGGATACCAGTCGGCCTGTTCGTCGCACAGATAATGCACGGGATGACCGCCGGCAAGGGTCGCGCACGCCGTCCACAGCGGATAGTCGGGGCTGGGGATCAGGATCTCATCGCCATTGTCGAGCAGCGCGTTCATCGAAAGCTGAATGAGCTCGGACACGCCGTTGCCTGTGTAGATATGCTCCATCTGAACGTTGGGCAGACCCTTGATCTGCGAATACTGCATAATCGCCTTGCGCGCGGAGAACAGGCCGCGCGAGTTGGAATAGCCTTCGCAGTCGGGCAGCTGCTGGCGCATGTCCTTGATAACCTCGTCGGGCGTGCGGAAACCGAAGGGCGCCGGGTTGCCGATATTGAGCTTGAGGATGCGCTCGCCTTCGTCCTCCATACGGGCAGCCTCGTCGACGACGGGGCCGCGCACGTCATACAGAACGTTCTCGAGTTTGGTGGATTTGGAAAAAGTACGCATGGTGGTGCTCCTTGGAATTTGAGCTGAGGGATGGGGTTCGGGCTTGGAAACGTTGCGGGACGATGATGCCTCGCCCTGATCGGCGTCACCGGCGAGCAGCCAGGTAACATCGACCTCCAAGATGCGGGCGAGCAGCTCTGCCACGTCGCGCCGCGGAATCGTCTTGCCGCTCACATATTGGCTCATCTGACTCTTGCCGAGTTTTTTGCCGAGCATCTCCGATGCGCGGATCACGTCCGACTGACGAACGTCGCGATCGGACATAGCCTGTCGCAGACGATCGCTAAACGTCTCTTGGGCCACTAGAACCTCCTTGCTGGCAAAGTTCAATTTATAGAACACGAATTGAACCAAAGTTCAATTTAGCAAGCAGTATAGCGCCGTACCTCATTCGAAAGTTCAATTTCATAAGAAAACGTACCGAACTCCGAGATTTGCCCAAAGCGGACAATGACATGCACGCGTTTAGAGGTATTCAAGGAATCGAGCAGCGGCAAGCGAAACATCGGCGGTGCGGTATATGGCGTTGATCTGCCGATGAGGATGTCCCTCGAGCGGGCGCACGGCAACATCGAACTGGCAGCGGCGCAAGATGAGCGCGGGAAGAATGCTCACGCCCAGGCCGTCCTCGACCATGGCCATAATCGCATAGTCATCCCAGGTCGACAGCTTGGAGCGCACCGTCAGCCCCGCCCGACGGAACAGCGGCGTAATCTCGTCGTCGCTACCGCGTTCCAGCAGAATAAACTGCTCGTTGGCCAAATCGGCAAGGGAAACGGCCTCCGCGGTGGCAAGCGAGGAGTCCGCTGGCACCACGGCCATCAGCTCGTCTTGTACCAACGGCCGCGACGCCATGCCGGCGCCGCGTGGCTCGCGCGGGATAAAGCCCAGATCGCAGCGGCCCTCTGCCACCCATTGTTCAATCTCTGAGTAATCGCCCATCAGCAACTCATAATCGATGTCCGGATGATCGGCGCGAAAGCGCGCGATCACCGGCGGCAGCACGTGGGTCGCCACACTCGAAAACGTACCGATACAGATCTTGCCACGCATGAGCCCACGCATCTCGTCCACGCGTCGCTGCAAACGAACAAATTCCTCGCATAACGCCTCGACCGCCGGCATAACTTGCCGCCCATCGGCAGAAAGCACTACGCCCTCGCGGCTTCTATCGAGTACTTTAAAGCCCCAGTCGGCCTCGAGATCGGCCACCATACGGCTCACGCCCGACTGCGAGTAGCTCAGGCGCTCGGCAGCACGCGTAAAACTGCCGGCGCGCACGGTCTCGAGCAGCACCTGCATCTTTTGAATATTCGTTTCCACGGCACGCCTCCACCTTTGCATGAGTTTTTGTCATGTTTGCCATGCATTATATTCGCTTTTCTTCTAAAGCCAGTTCACCCATAGTGAACATGCTCGGATATAGAGGGGACGGAAGCGCATGAACAACGGACTGTTTACATACTTAGCAGCATTGCTATTGTTTGGCTCCAACGGCATCATCGCCGCTGCCATCGCGCTGCCGAGCTCCGATATCGTGCTCCTGCGCACGTTTTTGGGCGCCCTCTCGCTTGTCACCGTCCTCGCCATCACCCAACGCCATAAGTTGCAGGCGCCATCTCGCCCCCGCGAAGCCGCAGCCCTTCTCCTCTCGGGAGCCGCGCTGGGCGCCAGCTGGATTTTTCTGTTCCGCGCCTACCAGACGATCGGCGTCGGCATATCCTCGCTGCTGTACTACTGCGGCCCCATCATCGTTATGGCGCTCTCCCCGCTCATCTTTGGCGAAAAATTGACCGGTGGCAAAATCGCCGGGTTTATCGCCGTCGCCTGCGGCGCCTTCCTTATCGCGGCCCAAGGCCTCGGCGGCAATATGCCCATCGCGGGCATCGTGTGCGGCATCGCCTCGGCCTTCTGCTACGCGTTGATGGTCATTGCCAGCAAGGGAGCGCCACATATCGAAGGTCTCGAGAACTCCACGCTCCAGGTGAGCGCCGCCTTTGTAACCGCGTTGATCCTTACGCTCCTCACGCAAGGTGTCCCCTCGTTCCTCTCCCCCAGCATTGCCGCCGGCATCGATTGGCGCGCCGTTGCCATGCTCGGCATTGTCAACACCGGCATCGGTTGCCTGCTCTACTTTAGCGCCGTCGCCAAACTGCCTGTGCAGACCGTCGCCGTCGTCGGCTACCTTGAGCCGCTTTCGGCCGTCGTGTTCTCGGCCGTCCTTTTGGGCGAAACCATAACACCGGTCCGCCTGATGGGCGCCGCGCTTATCATCGGCGGCGCGATCTTTTGCGAAGTCGCCGGCAAACGCGCAAACACCAAGGCTGGCATCGCCCAGACAGCACGTGCTTAATAGCCCTTGCTTTGAAATGCCACCTGCGTATATGAATAATCCCCAGATGGGGATTATTGTCTAAAACACCCCGATGTGCCAAACTGCTCTTATATGTATAAAGATGGCATAAAGGTCTACTGCTCGTGGCAGGGGCCAGATGTCCAAGGGAGTCCACGTGGCACACAACAAGCTGGAGGCAAGCCTCCAAGACCAGCGTAGTCAAGGCGGGCATGGAGCCATTCCCCTCTCCGCTGGCATGCTGCTCGTTACGCTCGGCGTCGTCTACGGTGACATCGGCACGAGCCCCATGTACACCATGAAATCAATCGTCGCCAACAACGGCGGCATCGGTACCGTCAGCGAAGATATGATCCTTGGCGCGCTTTCGCTCGTCATCTGGACCATGACACTCGTGACCACGGTCAAGTACGTTGTAATCGCCATGAAGGCCGACAACCATAACGAAGGCGGCATCTTCGCCCTGTTCAGTCTCGTGCGTAAAGTGGCACCATGGCTGATTCTCCCCGCCATGATCGGCGGCGCGGCGCTGCTCGCCGACGGCATCCTCACCCCCGCGGTCACGGTCACCACAGCCATCGAGGGTCTGCGCACCATCGAATGGGGCCATGCGCTGCTGGGCGACGGCCAGACCAATGTGATCATCATCACCATCATCATTATCTGCGGTCTGTTTGCCATGCAACGCGCCGGCACTTCGTCAATCGGCAAGCTGTTCGGCCCGCTTATGACGCTATGGTTCCTGTTCCTGGCGGGCGCCGGCCTGTTCAACATGCTCGGCAACCTGTCCATCCTACGCGCGCTCAACCCCATCCGCGGCATCATGTTCCTGTTCTCGCCCATCAACCACTCGGGCATCATGGTGCTCGGCTTCGTCTTCCTGTCGACGACCGGCGCCGAGGCGCTCTATTCGGACATGGGTCACGTGGGAAAGGCAAACATTTACGCATCCTGGCCGTTCGTAAAGGCAGCGCTCATCCTTAACTATCTGGGTCAGGGCGCTTGGCTGCTCGCCAACAACTCCAACCCCCAGATGCTCGCGATGGATATCGTCAACCCGTTCTATATGATGCTTCCCGAGCCCCTGCGCCCCTTTGCCATCGTGCTTTCGGCCGTGGCGGCCATCATTGCCTCGCAGGCGCTCATCACCGGCTCGTTCTCGCTGGTATCCGAGGCCACGCGTCTCAACCTTATGCCGCATCTGCGCATCCACTACCCCAGCGACACCAAGGGTGAGCTCTATATTCCGCTCGTCAACAACATCATGTGGGTCGGCTGCATCTTCATCGTGCTGCTGTTCCAGAACTCCGAGCGCATGGAGAGCGCCTATGGTCTCGCCATTACCGTGACTATGCTCATGACCACGACGCTATTGACGAGCTACATCGCCGGCATCCTCAAGCACAAGCTGGGTGCCTGCGTCTTCGCTCTGCTCTTTGGTGCCATTGAGCTGTGCTTCTTCGCTTCGTGCCTCACCATGTTCTTTGACGGCGGCTACGTCATGATCTTCCTGGCCGCACTGCTGTTTGGCCTTATGTATGTGTGGCGTCGCGGCACCGCCATCGAGCGCACGCAGACGATTCTGCTGCCCGTCTCCAAGTACATCGACCAGCTCAACCGCCTGCGCAACGACGAGACCTACCCCGTGCTCGCCGACAATCTGGTGTTCCTCACCAACAGCCCCGACCCGCTCACGCTCGACCGCGACGTGCTCTATTCCATCCTGGACAAGCACCCCAAGCGTGCCAAGGCATATTGGTTCATCAACGTGCATGTCACCGATGAGCCCTATACGCATGAGTATTCCGTTGAGACCTTTGGCACAGACTTCCTGTTCCGCGTGCGCTTGGACCTGGGCTTTAAGGTCAATCAGCGCATCAACGCCTACCTGCGCCAGATCGTTGGCGACCTGATGGCATCGGGTGAGTTGCCGCCGCAGCATCACACCTACTCCATCTACGAGACACGCGGCAACGTGGGCGACTTCCGTTTTTGCATGCTGCGCAAGATGCTTGCCCCCGAAACGGACATCAACCGCAACGACCATCGCGTCATGGCCATCAAGTACGCCGTCCGCCGCGCCTGCGGAAGC
Organism: uncultured Collinsella sp.; assembly: GCA_900545615.1. Lineage (GTDB taxonomy): Bacteria > Actinomycetota > Coriobacteriia > Coriobacteriales > Coriobacteriaceae > Collinsella. The sequence continues at coordinate 8,377 of UQZM01000012.1, read as the reverse complement.
CCGGCACGTTGGTACGGTCTCGAGAACTCGGCCATCATCATCGAGTACGTGCCGCTGTTTGCCCGCATGCGCCCGGCCGTTAAGCTCGTGCGCACCCAGGTGCCGCTCGAGGTTCAGATCGAAGAGGCCGAGGAAATGGAAGTCGACATCTTCTCGGACGACTTGGTCAACGGCAACGAGGCCGGCAAGAGCATGAACGTCGATCCCACCGAGCTGCTCGAGAGCGTCGCCGATACGCCCGAACAGCAACTCGACGGACTCGAGAGCACCCAGTTCAACGACGCCAACTTCTAACACGCCACCAGCCATTGACGACAACGGCCTCGCATCTCATAGGAGGTGCGAGGCCGTTTTATGTCGCAACGGACCAGTGAACTACGAACGACGCGGCTCGGGAACCACGAGTCTATCGGGGCTCGCGCCCTCGGCATCCATCAGGCTCACGTAGCGAATCGACGGATCCCCATACATCGCGTAGTAATAATTGCCCGTGCGCGCGCTAAAGCATCCGGTGTAGATAGTCTTCTCGAACTTGCCATCGCCCATCCTGGACGCTCCCTCGATCATCACCACGCCCTCGAGCGAGCGGAACATGCGAACGACGTTTTCGGTCTCGCTCTCCTTTTGCGGGTAATTGGCATTGAGGTACGCCGCCTTTACAAAACGGCTCGGCGAATAGCAATCGCCCGGAATGCCGCGCATGCCGGCACCGGCTCCATAGGGCTTGAGCTCGGCGCCACGCCATGTCGCCGTCTGCGGAAAATCGCTTGTGGCGGTGATATAGGTGCGTAGGTTTTCCATATGCCACGGGAAGGTCGGCTGATTGGCAAGGGTGTCGACCGGATCGTCGTATACATGCAGGCCGTCAGTCATCATCTCGACCACGATGCTGCGCTGGCTGTCGCCGATAATCCAATGGAGCAGTGACACGCCCAGCCCCTCTCCGGCAGATTTGGCGACAATCACCGTGTCGCGCAGCGCGGCCTCGACCTCATCGACCGTCGAGAACGTCGCTGCCACCCACAGGGGAAACTCATAGGCCGCGATATTGGTCTTGCCGTCGACAGGGCCCTCGGCATACTCGGCATAACCCGGGAAATTGAGACCCGCCACGGCGAGGCCCGCATCGTTGCCGCAATCGAAGAACATAGGGTAGTTCCTGTAATCGATGCACATACCGATCACCGCGTGCGCCGCTGTCGCGTCGTCGATAAACGAATACGGAATGTGAAACCCGCGCGGCATCACGCGAACCTGTTGGCCGTAGTCAAAGCTCCAGTCGAGATTGCGGCCCAGATACATGTGGCCAGAATTATCGGTAAATCGAATACTCGTACACATAGCGCCTCCTAGCTTTACGTTCTTGCTAATTTCATTGTCTCCAAACAAAAAGGCGCTAAACACAAAAGCCCGGACATGACAACAATGTCATGCCCGGACTATTCAAACAGGATAAACTCAACCAAGTTAACCCCGCAGGTCGTCTAAGGGGTCAAAGTGCCGCAGATTGCCACGAAAGAGGAGCGAAGCGTACTTAAGGTACGCGAGCGACGATTGAGCGGCAAGGTGCGATGCTTTGGTCCCCTTAGACCAACTTTCCAAGACAGTGATCGATCATATGCTGGATCATCTGTGCCTCAAAGCCCGCGTAGTCGCGGCGGCACTCCTTCATCTTGCCGTCGACAATCTGGTCAAAGGCAACCTTGCACTTGATATAGCGCGTGGACTTGGTGACCTCCTCGTGCGTCAGGCAGCTCTCCTCCATCTTGCTGGCACCCAGGCCAAACACCAGACGGGGGTTGTACAGCACATGGGGCTCGCCGGCGTCGTCCAGATAGACGCAGACCTTCTTGGTGACGCCGATCTGGTTGGCGGCAAGGCAGCCGGCATCGTCGAGCGACTTGATGGTATCGATCAGGTCCTGTGCCACCGACTCGTCCTCGACGGTCGCGACCTCGCAACGCTGGGACAGAATAGCCTCGTCGTGGCAGAGCTCTTTAATCATACGTTCCTCCATAGGGGTCGTTGTAACTGCTTAAGTATACGGTACCCACACATTTTCATGCGAAAAATACCGTCCGTCTGCTACAAAGCGCCGAACATCAACATGCGAGGAACAACAGCGTCGTAAAGGGGCTATAGTGGGTGAGTTCGTGTCAATCGGCCTAAACTCGGGGCCGAACAAGGAAAGGGTATGCATGGACGAACTATTTCACGTCAGCGAGCGCAAGTCCACAATCGGGACCGAACTTCGCGCTGGACTGACAACATTCCTGGCGATGGCCTACATCATCGCCGTCAACCCCGCTGTGCTCTCGGGCGCTGGCATCGATGCGGGAGCGCTCGCCTGCGCCACCTGCCTGGGCGCCGGCATCATGACCATCTGCATGGGCATCTTCGCCAACCGCCCGCTCGCCTGCGCGTCGGGCTTAGGCGTCAACGCGATGATCGCCGGAATCACCACCACCGTCTGCGGCGGTGACTGGCACGTGGCCATGAGCGTCATCTTCCTCGAAGGTATCGTCATCTTGCTGCTCGTGCTTTGTGGCCTGCGCGAGGCCATCATGGACGCCATCCCCGTGGTTCTGCGCCACGCTATCTCGGTGGGCCTGGGCCTGTTCATCGCCATGATTGGCCTGTGCGATGCCGGCATTATCACCGCTGGCGCCGGTACACTCGTCGGTCTGGGCGACATCACCTCCCCCACCTTCATCGTCGGCATCATCTCCATCCTGGTGACGGTCGCCCTCGCCTGCCGCAACGTCCCCGGCTCGCTGCTCATCGGCATCGTCGTCGCCGTCATCGCCGGTATCCCCCTAGGTGTGACCCAGGCTCCGACCGGTATCATCGCCCCGCTCGACTTCTCGAGCATCGGTGGCCCCATCGCCGACGCCGGCGGCGTGCCCGCCATCGTCAAGGTCCTTACCGACCCCACGCTCCTCGTCATCTCGTTCTCGCTGCTCATGAGTGACTTCTTCGACACCATGGGCACCGCGATGGCCGTGGCCAAGCAGGGCGAGTTCCTCACCGACGACGGCAACGTCGAGAATATCAAGGAGATCCTGATCGTCGACTCCGCCGCCGCCGCTGTGGGCGGTTTCATGGGCGTCTCCTCCATCACCACCTTCGTCGAGTCCACCTCTGGCGCTGCCGACGGTGGCCGCACGGGCCTCACCTCCGTCACCACCGGCGTGCTGTTCATTCTCGCCGCGTTCTTCTCCCCCATCGTCACCATCGTTTCCAGTGCCGCCACCTGCGGTGCTCTGGTCTACGTCGGCTACCTCATGATGAGCGAGGCCTCCGAGATCGACTGGTCCGACGTGTCGCAGGGCTTCCCGGCGTTCATGATTGTCGCCGGCGTGCCCTTCACCTACTCCATCTCCGCCGGCATTGGCCTGGGCTTTATCGCCTACGTGATCGTCGCGCTCTTTAAGGGCGAGGCCTCCAAGATCAAGCCGCTCATGTGGATCGCAGCCCTTGCCTTCCTCGTCTACTTCTTCGTAGCGTAACGGCAAAGCTGCCAAAGCAGAACACCAAAGCGCGGAGTCGCATCGAGCGGCTCCGCGCTTTTCTTTTAAGCCCAGGCAACGCACGGATGCGCGATGTATTGCTTCCCAAGTTTTGGACATTTTGCCCTCCAAACGGCACTACCGCCGGCTACATCCTGCAGATATGCTGGGCGTAATCGCATAGGCCCTATGAGGATGGGAGTAACCATGGCCGCCTTGTTCACGACCCCCAAGCGCAGTGACAAAACCTCTGGAGCCCATTTTGTCGAGCCCGACGTGCGCCGTCGCACGCTGCTCGCACACGGCAGCTGGCGCCGCGTGACACGCCGCATCGTTGTAGGCGCCGTATGCGCGCTCACGGTAAGTTCGCTGCTCATGCCGAGCGTCTCGCTCGCGGCCGAGTGGGTGGACGTCGGCGGCACCCAATACAACGCCGGCACCGCGGCGGGCGACGCCGCCGGCACCTGGAGCTGGGACGGCGCCGACGACATGAAGCTCAACGGCTATAACGGCGGCGCGATCGAGGCAGCGGGCAAGCTCAACGTGAGCTACGAGGGCAACAACACCGTCACTAACGACAACGGCCGCGGCATCAAGGTTAAGGATGGCGCGAACGAGAACGCCGAGCTTAATATTCAGGGCGACGCGTCCAGCACGCTCAACGTGACATCTTCTCGTGACGCCATCACTTCCGTCGGCAACATCAACATCGATGGCGCTGGCACTGTCAACGCCACGAGCACCGAGCACGATGCCATCGATGCCGGGGGCGATGTCACCATCAAGGGCTCGGGAAACGTTAACGCCACGGGCGATTCGGATGGCATCAGGGCCGACGGCAACATCACGATCGACAACAGCGGAACCGTCACCGCCAAGGCCACCGAGGATCAGGGTATCGATGCTAACGAGAACCTCATCATAAAGGGCGGCGGCAAGGTAGAGGCAAGCTCTATCAAAGACAATGCGATTTGGGCCGACGGCAACATCGAGATCTCGGGTGGCAGCCAGGTCAAGGCAAGCTCCGAGGAAGACGCCGCCATCGACGGTAAAAACAGCCTCACGGTCACGAACGCTTCCCTCAACGCAAGTGGCGTTGGGTATGGCATCTATGTCTACAAGGGCATCACGCTCGATGGCGCGACCGTGACGGTCCGCGCAAGCTCAGATGGCGGGGAAGCCAGCGCACTCTTCACCGATGAGGACGACATCGTCATCAAGAACGGCTCGACTGTGGATGCGCTCGCAGAAGGCAGGTTCTCGGTTGCAATCTCCACCAGTAATTTCTACTCCGGCGAAGCGGGTGGCCATATCTACATCAGCGACTCCGTTGTCAAGGCCATAGCCCGCTATGCCGAGACCGGCGGCGACGGCCCCGACCACTACAGTGGAGACCAAAACGACGAAATCATCCCTGAGTCCGAGGGCCTGAACATCGGCATCTTCGCGCAGACCAGCGAGGGCATCACGCCCGCGACCATCTCGATCGTCCGCAGCAGGGTCACGGCCGAGGGAGACACGGCGGCAATCTTCGCCCTTGCCATGAGCGCGGACGGCAAGGCGATCAGCACCATCGAAATCGAAGGAGCCACCATCCAGACGCCTGAAGGCGGCAAGGTCATTGACTATCGCAACAAGGAAGAACTCAGCGACGGCATCGTCTACGAGGCGGGTCAAACCATCGGCACGGACGACGCCGTGATCGACTCCCCCTACAACGAAGCAGTCGCCAAGCACACGCTCATCGCGCCTCCCGAGGAGACCAAACCCGAGGAAAAGCCCGGCGAGACCAAGCCGGGTTCCAAGTCCGAGGGCGCGAAGACGATCAAGGCCGTTGCAGTTGCAGCCACGGGAGCCAAGACCGCCGGCAAACTCGCGGCAACCGGCGACGCCTCGAGCGCAGCCATCATAGCGACCGCCCTTGTAGGAACGGCCGCTATCGTCACAGGTGCCCTGGCGAGTCGCAAACGCTCGTAAACACTTTTTCGCACAGGACGGGTGGATCGCGGCTCTTGCCTTCCCCGTCTACTTCTTCGTAGCGTAAGGGCAAGGCTGCAAAAGCTGAACAATAAAGCGCGGAGTCGCCATGCGGCCCCGCGCTTTTCTTTTAGCGTCGGTCCCTGCGCCGGCGTGCGGCCTATTTCTCCCCCATTTTGGCCATTTTGCCCTCCAAACGGCACTACCGCCGGCAACATCCAGCAGATACGCTGAATCTAGCCGTATAGGCCCTATGAGAACGGGAGCAACCATGGCAGCCTTGTTCACGACCCCCAAACGCAATGACACTACCGCCGGAACCCATGTTGCCGAACCCGACGTTCGCCGTCGCATAGGACTCGCGCACGGCAGCTGGCGCCGCGTGACGCGCCGCATCGTCGTAGGCGCCGTGTGTGCGCTCACGGTGAGCTCGCTGCTCATGCCGAGCGTCTCGCTCGCGGCGGAATGGGTCAAGGTCGGCGAAACCAAATACAACGCCGGCACTGCGGCGGGCGACGAGACCGGCACCTGGTCGTGGGACGGCGCCGACGACTTGAAGCTCAACAACTATAACGGCGGCGAGATCCAGGCCGCAGGCAAGCTCAACGTGAATTACTCGGGAAACAACATCGTCACTGCCGACTGGATCGAAGGCATCAAGGCTTCTCATGGCAAGAATGAGAACGCCGAGCTCAATATCCAAGGCGACGCGGGCAGCACGCTCAGCGTGACATCTACTGAGGACGCTATCCTCTCCACGGGTAATATCAACATCGACGGAGCCGGATCCGTCAACGCCACGAGCGCTCGGTTTGATGCCATCGACGCCGAGGGCGATCTCGCTATCAAAGGTTCGGGCAACGTCAACGCCACGGGCGTATCGGATGGCATCAGGGCAAACGGCAATATCACGATTGACGACAGCGGGGCCGTCACCGCCAGGGCTACCAAGGACAAGGGTATCGGAACCGACAAGAACCTCACCATCAAGGGTGGCGGGACGGTCGAGGCAAGCTCAGCCGATGGTGAGGCCCTTTGGAGCGGCGGCAATATCAACATCTCGGACGGCAGCCAGGTCAAGGCAAGCTCCGAGAAAGACGCTGCCGTCGAGGCCAAGGGCAACCTCGCAGCCACAAACGCCTCCCTCAACGTAAACGGTGTTGAATATGGCGTCTATGCCCACAAGGGCATCACCCTCGATCATGCAAACGTGACGGTCCGTGCAAGTAAAGGCAGATACGGTGGCGCCAACGCCCTCTTCACCTACCAGGACGACATCGTCGTCAAGAACGGCTCCACCGTGGACGCGTTTGCGGAAGGCGAGGTTTCGGCTGCATTCTCCACCAGAAACGATCGACCCAACGAGAAGGGCGGCCACATCTACATCAGCGACTCCGTTGTCAAGGCCATAGCCCGCTATGTCGAGAACGGCGACGGCCCCATCCCCTACAGACACTATGACCCAATCCGAGGGCACTAAAAAGATAGGAGCCCCCGCTCGTGACCGCGGGTCGGGGCTGCGACAATGATGTTGAAGTGCCATAGGCGCAGCCGCGCCGCAACGAGGTTGGGAGGCTCCCATGCCAAAGTATTCTACCGCGTTCGGGATGGACGTCCACCTGAGGTCGACCACCGTCTGCGCCCTCGACGCGGACACCGGCGAGGCCGTGACGAGGAGGTTCCCCGGCAACCCCTGGGGCGAGATCGCCGGGTGGATGGATGGGTTCCCCGGGCCGTCGCTCGCGGCCTACGAGAGCGGCTACCTCGGCTTCGCCCCGCAAAGGGAGCTCGCCGGGCTCGGCGTCGAGTGCGTCGTCGCCGCGGTCTCGAAGATCCCCAGGTCGGCCGCCGACTCGGCCTCCAAGAACGACAGGAACGACGCCGCCAGGATGGCCAAGGCGATACTCGCCCACGACATCTCCCCCGTATGGGTCCCCTCCCCCGAGGTCGAAGGCATCAGGGACCTCGCCGGCGCCTACGACGGGGCGACCGCGCGCCTGGCGACCGCCAAGCAGCGGCTGCTCGCCTTCCTCGCAAGGCGGGGGTTCGTCTACGGCGGCACCACGCCCGCCGGCAACCCGAGGAAGTACTGGACCTACGACTTCCTGAGGTGGCTCGACAAGGTCAGGCCGGAGGACGATGGCGGGGTTCGGACGCTCGCCGCCCTGAGGAACGAGGTCGAGGCCGCGGCGGAGGCCCGGGCGGACCTGCTCTCCGAGTACAGGGCCGCCGTGGATGCCAGCCCGATCGCCGCGGAGGTGGCCGCCCTCCAGTCGATCAAGGGCTGCGCCTTCGCGCTGGCCGCGGCCTTCTCGGCCGAGGTCGGCGACTTCACGAGGTTCCGTTCCGGAAGGCAGGTCACGGCCTACTTCGGCCTCGCGCCGAGTCAGAGGTCGAGTGGCGACTCCGTGAGGCTCGGAGGCATCAGCGGTGCGGGCAACGCGCTCGTGAGGAAGCTGGCCGTTGAGGGCTCATGGTGCTACGCCGCGGCGCGGCACCAGCCGAAGCTCATGCCAAGAGACACGGGCGTGCCCCTCGAGATAAGGATGCACGGGAGGAAGGGGTCCGAGCGGCTCCTGCGGCGGCGCGAGGAGATGCTCGCCCGCGGCATGCCCGCGGCGAAGGCCAACGCGGCCACCGCGGCCGAGCTCGTGAGGTGGCTCTGGGCCCTCGGCATGATGTGCCGGGAGGGCGCGGAATAGACATGGCCCCCGTCCCGGCGAGCCGGGCGGCCTTCGGGGACACCCCCTATTTCGCTGTGCGCGCGGAGCCCTCCGCATGCGCCTCGACAGACTTGGGGAACCCCGCCGAAGGAATGGAGTGCGGGCCGACAGAACGGTATCCGCGGATATGAGACTGAGCCGAAGGCGTCGACGACATGCCGGGGGCGG
>UQZM01000011.1 GCA_900545615.1 uncultured Collinsella sp. | reverse complement strand
GAGGCGGGGCGTCTACTCGATGACGCTCCCGCCGATGCCCTGCCGCCGGTGGTAACAGAGCGCCGTGAGCGCTATCGGGCTGCCGGTATTGCGACCGACGAGGCCGAGCTTGCGAGCGGTGTTGCCGACGAGCAGGGGCGTGTGGATGTTGCCGTGGGCGGCTATAACCGCGCGGTGAGTCGTCTGTACGGCCCTGGTACGCCGTGGGGCGAGGTCGCCGAGTGGCAGACGACCACGATGGAGGAGCTTGAACGTCAGCAGCGCATCAACGAGACGGCGAAGCATCGCGTGGTGGGGCTCGTTATCGAGACGCGCCCCGATGCCGTGACGCCACAGGCGCTCACGCTCATTCGTCGCCTGGGCTGCACCAAGATTCAGATGGGCATCCAAAGCCTTGACCAGCACCTGCTCGATATCAACGAGCGTCGCATTTCGGTGGCGCAGATCGAGCGGGCGTTTTCGCTTGCGCGCCTGTTTGGCTTTAAGATCCACGCGCATTTTATGCTTAACTTGCTGGGCGCCACGCCCGAGGGGGACAAGCGCGACTACGAGTGCTTTATGACCGAGGGGGCCTTTATGCCCGACGAGGTCAAGGTCTACCCGTGCGCGCTCATCGAGGGCTCGCGTCTGGTGGGCTGCTATGAGCGCGGCGAGTGGCGTCCCTATACCGAGGAAGAGCTGCTCGATGTATTGGCCGACGACATCATGGTGGGCAACAAGAAACCCAACCTGCGCCAGCTCGTTGAGAACCGCTTGGCGGCTCGTGGGGAAGGCGCGACGGTGCGCGAGATTCGCTATCGTGAGATCAGTACCGCGGGTGCCGACTTGGACGAGCTATCTCTTGATGAGGAAGTGACGTACGAGACACCGGTGACTTACGAGCGCTTTTTGCAGTGGGTGACGCAGCAGGGCAAGATCGCGGGCTTTTTGCGGTTGTCGCTGCCCGACCATTCGTTTGTTGCCGCGCATGCGGACGAGTTGCCGACGACGCCGGACGAGGCGATGATTCGCGAGGTGCACGTGTATGGCATGGCGGCACGCGTGGGTGACCAGGGCCAGGCGGCGCAGCATCACGGGTTGGGGCGTTTGCTCGTAGAGCGTGCGTGCGAGATTGCCCGGGATGCCGGCTATGCGCGCATCAACGTGATCAGCGCGATTGGTACGCGCGAGTACTATCGCCATCTTGGATTTTATGACCATGGCCTTTATCTGCAAAAGGAGCTCTAGATGAACAAGCCAAGTGTTTCTGCCGGCGTCGTTGCCGGCGTTGCTCTGGGGGCCGCGGCGCTTGGTGCGGCCGCTGTCGCTGTTCGTGCTGCCTGTCTGCAAGTTGCGCGAACCCGCAATGGGTTGGCGCGTGTGAAGCGCGTGCACGATGAGTGCGGCGATGAGATTCGCGTGTTGGTGCAAGGCGGCGTCTACCAAAGCGCGAGCTATGTCGGTGAGCGTTGGGCCGAGCCCGTCTTTGCGTACTATCGTGCGTTTGACGACGTGTTTGAGTCCGAGGATGCGATGCGCGACGCTTATGGTCACGGCATCGACCGTATGCTTATGCTGGGCGGCGGCGGGTTTGCCTATCCTAAATTCGCCCTGATGTCGCACGAGGGCTTGCGCATGGACGTCATCGAGTATGACGGAGAGATTACGCGCCTGGCGCGCCGCTGGTTCTACCTAGACGAGCTGGAGCGCGCGGCGGGCGATCGCCTGCGGTTGATAACCGCTGAGGCTCGCTCGTATCTGGGTGTGACGAGCGTGGGCCATCGTCGCTACGACGTGGTCGTGAGCGATTGCTTTGGCGGTGCCGAGCCCGTGCGCGAGCTGGCGACCGTTGAAGCGTTGCGTTTAGTGCGGGGCAGCCTAAATGTTGGGGGCGTCTACGTCGCCAATATCGTGAGCGCAAACGAGGGGAGCGACGTGACGTTCCTGCGCGACTGCGCTGCCACGGCACTCGAGGTATTCGCCCATGCCTGGGTGGTCCCGTGCGGCGATGCGGAGTTCGGCGGCGAGGAGAACTACCTGCTCATCGCCAGCGACGGCAACTACGCCTTTGCCGAAGCCGTGCCCTTCGACACCGACTTCATCGGCACCGTTCTTCACGACAAATAGGTCTCCCCGTCCCAAAAAGACTGGTCTTAGGCGTGGTCGCGCCAGCCGAGAACGCGCTGCTTCATGCCTTCGATGTCGAGCACGCCTTCGGCAAAGCCTTTGCGCACGAGCTCCTCGGGAACGTACTCGTCGTAGCGATCAAAATAAGGCACCTCGCCGGGATAGACGAGCTCGATGGGATTGAAGTCCTTCTCGGCCTCGGCGGCGAGCACCTCAAAGAACGTCTCCTCGTCAGCCTTCATCTTAAACTGCATAAAGTACGGGCGCGATGGGTCGAGTCCGCGAAGGCCCAGCTCCGCGGCACATTTAATCTTGAGCATACGTTCGAGCGCCAGAAAGGCGTAGCTGCCCAACCAGGGGAAGAGCACCCAGGTATCGCCGCCCAGGTTGATGAGTGGCTTGGTCCCTGCGCCCGAAATCTCGGCCGTATGGCGAGCCTGCGCCAAGCGGGCCCGCGCGTTACCCATAAGGTACGGATATGCCGCGTGCTCGTTGAGCGCCTTGCGCATGCGCTCGAGTACATGTGTGTTGATATCACCGGGGCAGTCGCCAAAGTAGGCCGGCACACGGCCCTTGACCTGCGTGGCAAAGACGGTATGGCGCTTCCAGTCCACTTCCTCGACAATCCAGCAGTGTCCGGCGATGGCGATGCGCTCACCGGGCGGTGGCGGGTTGACGATCGTGCCCAATTCGGCCGACTCGCTACGAACGGTGAACTCCTCGTTTTCCTGGAATACGGCGTAGAACTTAAAGTTGTTAATGATGCGCTCTCCCGCGAGACCCACGATGAGTCCGCCGCCCTCGGTGACCTGGATATGGTCGATCTTAATGAGGTGACGAAGCAATACGCGATAGTCATCGGCCGAGATGCGATGGAAATAGCTGAGCGTGAGCACGCGCTGGGCAAGTTCGGCCGGCGTGAGCTCGCCGGTGCTGGCGAGGGTCGACATAGTCTGGTGATAGAGCAGGCTGTAGGGGAGTCGATCGAGCTCGGGCGGCTCGACCCACTTTTCCTCGCGATAGAGTTGTACGAGCGCGATACCCTGCAGGAGCTTCCATGGAATGGTTTCGGGCATCATCGTGCGCGGTTCGGGCTCTTCCTCGCGCATGACAAACCACATCTCGGGCGGAAGGTCGCGGCGTCCCGTGCGGCCCATTCGCTGCAAAAAGGAGCTGACGGTAAACGGCGCATCGATCTGGAACGCGCGCTCCAGGCGGCCGATATCGATACCGAGCTCCAGCGTAGAGGTGGTGACGGTTGTCTGCGCCTGCTCCTCGTCGCGCATGAGCTCCTCGGCCGTCTCGCGCAGCGATGCCGAAAGGTTGCCGTGATGGATTAGAAAGCGGTCGGGCTCGTGTCGACTTTCGCAGTAGCTGCGCAGCATGGAACACACGGCCTCTGCCTCCTCACGCGAGTTGGCAAAGACCAGGCACTTGCGGCCGCGCGTATGCTCAAAGATATAGCCCATACCGGGGTCGGCGTTGTCGGGCGCCGTGTCGGTGGGGTTGAGAAGCGCCTGCTCGGTCGCTCGTGGGATGTCGACTTCGCCCTCGGGGGCCGAGGAAGTGCGACGGTCTTTGGGAGCGGCCTTGCCCCGTGCCCGCTCACGACGTTGACGGCGTTCCTCCTGTGTAAGCTGTCCGCTGTGGCGCACGTCTTGGGCGCCAGCCGGCAGCGCCGCGGGCGCCGCCGGCTCAATACGCTCGCAAGCAAGCATCTCGGCTTCTTGTGGACCCGTGCTCTCGAATCCCCACTGCTGTGCCTGGGGACCCGAGTTGTAGAAGTGCTCCATGGAGATGCGCCACACGCGGCGCGGTTCCTCAAAGCGGGGGATGATGCAATCGCGTCCTGTTCCCTGTGAGAGAAAGGCGCCCGTGCGCTCGGGGTCGCCGATGGTGGCAGAAAGGCCGATGCGGCGGGGCTGCACGCCCGCCATGCGCGAGAGGCGCTCGATAAGGCAGAGCGTCTGACCGCCGCGGTCGCCGCGCATGAGCGAATGAACCTCGTCGATAACCACATAGCGCAGGTCGCAGAACATACGAGGGATTGCCATGTGCTTATGGATCAGGAGCGCCTCGAGCGACTCAGGCGTAATCTGCAAGATACCGCTCGGTTTTTTGATGAGCTTAGCCTTGTGCGACTGCGAAACATCGCCATGCCAGTGCCAGACGGGGATATCGGCCTCTTCGCACAGGTCGTTGAGGCGGACGAACTGATCATTGATGAGTGCCTTGAGGGGGCCGATGTAGAGGGCGCCAACGCTCGCGGGCGGGTTCTCCCAAAACTCGGTCAGGATGGGAAAGAAGGCTGCCTCGGTTTTGCCGGAAGCCGTGGATGCCGTCAGGAGCACATTGTCCTGAGTGTTAAAGATGGCATCAGCTGCTGCAACCTGGATGGAGCGTAGACTCTCCCAATCGTGGGAGTAGATGAAGTCTTGGATAAACGGGGCGTAGCGGTCAAAGGCGTTCACGGGGCCTCCTTTCAAAAACGAATCTCTCAATGCGGTGGGCAGTGGCTTGCTGCATTACTGCCTCGACGTTTGCCCAGATAAAACCTGCCAAAATAAACCTGTCCCTTTTTGGCAGGTTAGATGGTGAATTCGGCGAAGTTGCGGTCGCCGCCTGCGGTGCCGGCGTCGCCTGTTGCGGCTGCCGGCGCCAGCGCGTCGCCGCCGACGCTTTGCAGCAACTCGGCCACATTTGCATCGGGGTTCTGACACAGGATATCGAGCAGCTCGATAAAGTCACGAATGACCTCACGGGGCGTCAGGTGCGTATCGGCTCCCACGCGGCCAAACTCAATCTTGAGAAAGTTCACCAAGTCGTTCTCGGTAAGCGTGGGCGTCCAGCCAAAGTAGCCGGCATGGATCTGCATGAGCTTTTCGATGAGCACCAGCAGCTCCTCGTAGGTGAGCGGCTGCAGGCGGATGATGGGCGCGAGCATGTCTTTGAGATCATCTCGCGCAAAGCGACCCTGAGCGAGTCGGCTGCGCAGAGCCTCGTAGGAGAACACGCCGCGGCGGCGGTCTTCGATGGAGGTTGGCGTGCCGCCCATGATCATGCCCAGGTACTGCGCCTTGCCCTGGAGCGTGTCGTTGTACATAGTCAGGATCTTCTCGTAGTTGTATTGGCGCGTGATCGCGTTGGGAATCTTGTACAGGTTTACGAGTTCGTCGATGAGCACCAGCATGCCCTTGTAGCCGCTGCAGACCAAAAAGCGTGCGATGAGTTTGACGTAGTCGTACCAGTCGTCATCGCTGATGATGGTCGAGGAGCCCAGCTCGGCGCGCGCCTCGCTCTTGGTTCGGTACTCGCCTCGGATCCACTTGGTCACGCGGCTCATGGTCTCCTCGTCGCCCTCGGAAACGGCCGCGCGATAGCGACGGAGCATGCGGGCAAAGTCGAAGCCGTGGACCATTTCCTCGAGCGGAGCGAGTTGGGCATTGATAGCCGACTCATCGGCGTCCGCGCACGAGGCGACCCAGCGATCCAGGATAAGGTTGAGCGCGCCGCCTTCGGGGCGCGTCTTGGTCGATATATTGCGGATGAGCTCACGGTAGGTGGCAAGGCCCTGTCCCTGGCCGCCCTGCAGGCGGCGCTCAGGGGATAGGTCGGCATCGGCGACGACGAATCCCTCACCCATGGCGTGCGTGCGGATGGTCTGGAGCAAAAAGCTCTTGCCGGCGCCGTAACGACCGACCAGAAAGCGGAAGCTCGCGCCACCGTCGGCGATGAGACTCAGATCGGTGAGCAGGGCGCGAATCTCGACCTCGCGTCCCACGGTGATATAGGGAAGGCCGATGCGCGGGACCACGCCGCCCTTGAGCGAGTTTAGGATAACGGCAGCGACGCGTTTGGGTACGCGGGGCGCTGCGGATGTGGTATCACTCATGGTCTAGGTATCCTCTCACGTCTGCTTCGTAATCCTCGATAATCTGCGGCCCTGCCGCGCTAAATTCAATTACGGTGTCGCCCACCAGGTCGAAGAGCGCCTCGTTGATGGTATCGACGAGCATGTCCTCGCTCTGGCCCGAGTGCGCCACTGCCGATGTCGCTTGCGCTGCGTTTTGCTCGAGCAGTGCGCGAAGATACGCGGTTGCGGCGGGCGCGAGTTCGGTCGCGGCGTCAGCGGGCGCAGCAGCTGCGAACGCGGGCGTCGGCGCGAGAAGCGGTGCCACGACACCAAACTGTTCGGTGGATATGGTCGGCTCGTCGGTCTCGTCCTGCCGAATGGGTGCCGCGACCGCCTCGACAATCGCGTCGGCTACGGGCTCGGCTTCCGGTTGCCCTGAGTCCGCCGCCTCGGCTTCCACAGGTGCGCCGTCCTCGCGCTCTTCATCGATCAAAAGCGCTTCACGCGTTTGCGCGGCGGCGCTTCGAATGTGCCCCAGCTGACTCAGATCGATATCGATCTTGACGGGCTGGTGTGCGGCGTCCCATGAAAGCCATGCCACAATCTCGTCATCGATAATCTTGGCCAGATATTTGGGGACCTTTTCTTCCTTAAGGGGATGGGCGGGGTCCAGCGCCAGGCGCAGGCGTTGGTCGCAGGCGCGCATCATTTCACCGAGCTTGCTGCTCTTTTGCCTACTGCCATGGATACGCATGCATTCCCAAAAGCCGTTTTGGCAACGGTAGATATGGATAGGATCCAGGCGGTATTCGCAGTCCTCGTGGCGCTCGGGCGCAAAGAATACGGCCGAGGCAAACATGGTGTAGGGCATGGCCGTCTCCTCCCCAAATAAACTCGCCACGATGCCGGTCTTTCGGTGCGTGTCATAGTAGCGCGCCATGCGGACATACACGGCGCATGCCACGTGGCGCAGATCGCGGTGGTGGCTGCGGTCGAGCCGCGAGTTACTTAGGTTGTACGTGGAGAGGGCGTTGATGGCGGCCATGAGTCGCTCCTCGCGCACCTCATCGGGCGGAAGGGGGAGCGTGGGCTCGGAGGTTTTGCGACGCTTGGGGGTCTGGCCGGACGGCGCCGGTGCTGGTACAAGGTCTCGTGCCGCGCGCCGCAGCTCGATAAGGGCGTTATCGAACATGACGGTTTTAGAATCACGAAGCAGCTTGGGGTCAAGCCCGTGGAACACGGCGTAGTCCTGCAACCACACGCGTGCAAACCGGTCGATGTCGGGCTCGAAGGCGCGGTAGGCATCCCAAAAGGCCTTGATCTTGTTAAAACCATCGAGCGGGTCATCTACGCCAATGCCGCAAATCAGCTCATAGAGATACAGAAAGGCGAAGGACGTAGACGTTTCCTCGACGGTTCCGCGGCGCACTTGGGCACGCCAGGTAAAGTAGCCGCGCAACTGCCGGTCGCTCATGGCGTTGTAGGTGGGAAAGTACGACTTAAAGGTGCCGTTGTAGGGGCAGTCGTCCTCAAAGTCGGCCATCAGCAGGCCTTGGCGGTAGAAAAGCTCGGCTTCCGAAAGCCAACGGCCCGCGCCGCCCTTGGGGTCTTCTTGCCAACGCGATATCTCACGCATCTTGCGGTACTGGTCGGGGAGGAAGTTCTGCATCTGTCGGCCGGTCTTGAGAATCGGCTCGTCTGCGTAGACCTCATGTGAGAAGCGAGCGGACTGATGGGTCCGGGCCTCGGCCATAATGCGCTCGATGAGCATCTTGATGTCCTGGTCGGCCACCGCTTCTCCTCTCCTAACGCAGCTTCGGTGACCTCATATCATAGCACAGCATCAAACAGATGTTCGAGATACCGCTGTGTAGATAGATTTAGAACAAGAGGGCGTAGATGACCGCCACGACGACGGAGGGGAGCATGTTGGCCGTGCGGAAGGTCTGAGGTCGAATAAGGTTAACGCCAACACAGAAGATGAGCATGGAGCCCACAAGCGAAAGGCTGTCGAGGGCTGCCGTAGTCATGATGGGGGAGAGTGCGCCGGCAAACAGCGTGATTGTCCCCTGGAACACAGCGACGGGCAGGGCGGAGAAAATGCAGCCGCGGCCAAGCGACGCCGTCATGGTGCAGACGATGATGCAGTCCAGCGCGCCCTTGAGGGCAAGCGTGGACCAGTCGCCGAGCAGGCCGTCCTGGATCGATCCCACAATGGCCATGGCGCCGATACACACGGTGAGTGAAGTCGAGACAAAAGCGTTGGTGAACTCGTTATCGCCCTCGCTGCCGGTTTTGCGCTTGAGCCATTCGCCAAGGTTCTCAATGGCGGCCTCCAAGTTGATGGCCTCGCCGATGAGCGAGCCGAGGGCGAACGAGACAATGAGCATGGTGGTACCAGTGGTCGCCAGCGCCTTCCCATCGATAAGGAGCATCTTTTGCATGGTGCCGCCAAGGCCGATAAACAGGACGCACAGCCCCGATGCTTTCATGAGCGTGTCTTGAATGCGCGGTGTAATGAAGCGGCCGCCCGCTAATCCCAAAAGACCGCCCGCAACTAAAAGCACAACGTTGATGATTGTTCCCAAGCCCGGCATGAGCCCTCCTGTATTGATGCCAACGTGGCAATCGTAGCAGAACGAAATGCGAGGCACATCGCGACTCATCTAATACGTTATATAAGTGGTATTAGGAATGGTGCGCAGCATTTAAGCCTCAGGTGGTTGTCGGGACATAGGGATAGTAGTCAAAGCGCAACGTCATAAGCCGCTGTGGGGATTCAATAGCCGCGGCGATGATATTGGCATCGCGGGCACGATCAAACCCTACGAGTTCGATCTGATACGAGACGTCTTGCATAATGTCCAGACGTCGCCAGGCTAGGAGTGTGTCGCCATCGAATTCCAAGGTCTTGCCTCCGTCTGGGGCAACGGCGTATAGACGCAGTTTAGCGGTGGTTACAGGGTCGACAACCGTGACCTTTTTAATTTCGTTTCGAGTATTCTTGGCGCCCAACAAGGTGAGCAGTGTTGGGGCCACGACCTCGCCCGATGGCAAAAAGACGACTTCGATGGATTCGGGAAATGCGATGATGGCCGACTTGCGGACGGGCTGATTGGCGGCGGCAACTTCGATGTTCGCAGCGTCGATGACCTCTGTGTGGTCGAGCGCGGCAAGCACGCAGCAGTTACCCTCATCAATTTCTTGAGGATCAGCAAGCCCCAGGCTGTCCGCGAGCTCGGGGTCGTTTGGAACGGCAGCGGGCTCATTCGATGCTTCGAAAGAAGCTGGGACGCTGTTTGTCGGCGACGGCGTGTCGCCCGCACCTGCTTCTTTGTCCGCGCTCTCTTCTTGTATGGTTGCATTGATGGGTTCGTCGTTTGAGGGGAGCGTCTTGGCGTCAAGCGCGGAGGGGAGAATTCCGATGGCTCCTGATCCGTTCCACTCCATTTCGAGAAGCGCCGGGTCGGCAAGAATGCGTTGCCTGCTTTGCGCGTGGGCATCGATTTCAATAGGGCCTGCCTCTATCCCTCGTGTAAGGCTGAGTGATCCGGCTGGCTTCTCGAAATGAGCGTCTGTGTCTTTGGTGCTGACGGCGTAGAACAGCAGGGACGCTTCTCCCGCCGCGATGGCATCGGTACCGGCTTTGGTCAGCCGCAACGATGCCGTGAATGAGAGGGTGGGCTGCGCATCATCTGCATTCGCGGCGGCGCAGCCCAGACATATACCGCCTCCTTTCTCAAAAAACGTACCGTCGAAGGCGACCTTCGCTCCGTTCGCCGAGTCATCGACCGAAGCGATGTCGATGCGCAGCTCTAAATTGCATGGATCGCCATCCGCATCGAGCACAACCGAGCGCCACGTGCAGACGGTGCACCCCGCCTGGGAGCCGTTTGCCTTGTTCGAACGCTTGATATCCACGACTATCGAGCCGTCCGTATCACGACGAAGGCATCCCGAGGTTGAGACCGCGGCCTGTGCGATCGAAAAACGCTCGCACGCAATGGTACTCGACGGATTTGGGGCGGAACTTAGGGCTGCTGGTAAGGAGTCTGCCATGACGGGAGTCGCCCAAGCGGCGACAGGCGTTCCGGTTGCGAGCGCGCCGCAAAGTGCGACGACGGGCAAAAGGTTCTTCGATGCCATGGGGTCTCCTTAGCTAATTTAGTGCGGCCTGTCCGTGTTTTGTTTCTGGCTGCGTTTGATGTGCAGACCGAGGCCGGCGGTTCCCGCGCCTGCTGCTGTGGCGCCTGCTGCCAAGAGCCAACGTCCATCGCCTGTCTGCGCCAACGGTTCTTCGCGGTCGCCGCGGTCGAGCTCCGAGAGGTCGACCGTCACTTGTGTGGCGGCCTGCGCCTGTTCTTGCTGGGCAAAGGCCATGGCTGGCCCAAACGCTAGGATGCTGACGGCGGCGGCCAGGGCGACGGCCTTATGCCGTGTGCACACCGGGCTCGACCGTCCAGGTGATCGTTGCAACCTGATCGCCTTCGCCGGTTACGTGGAAGATGTCGCGCGTGACGCGGGCGACGTTTCCGCTTGTCTTGAGCTTAATTTTGTCTGTGCCGCCGGCAATGCCCTGGTAGCCCATGTCGAAGGCTGCATTCTTGGAAAGATCGAGGCCCGTCCCCTGCATTGCGGCGCTGGCGTTCTGGAGTGCGCCGTCGGGGCCGACCTTAAAGTCGATGGAGTTCTGCGCGGTTCCGGCCTTGGCGTCGGCAGCAATGGTCCAGGTGTTCATGGCGTCGATCTTCATGTTGGTGACATGGATGCCGTAGGCCGAATGATTGTCGATGGTGGTCGCGTCTTCTGAGGGGCCCTGAAGCGTGCCGTCGGCCTTGGCGACGAAGGGAATAACCGTCGGAACTTTGAACTCAACGTTGTCGATCTCGGTCCTGACCATTACTTTCGTGGTTCCAACGCGCCCGGCCGCCATAGCTGGCGTCGGGGCAGCGCCCATTGCGAGCGCGAGCGCGAGCCCTGCGCCCACGACGAGCGCTCTGGCTCCGTTCATGTTTCTGGTGATGTCCATGGTCGTTCCTTTCTATTCGCCGCGGGCCGTCCCCGCGATGATTGGACGAATGCTGGTGAATTGCGTGCGGTGCCGCGTCGGCCGGAAAAGCTAGTTCTCGGCTTGCTCAACCCGCACCTTGACACGTGTCGGATTGCCGTGGCTGTCGAGGGTCTTGGCATCGAGTGCCTGGATCTCGATGTACGCCTCGCCTTCTTTGATGTCGCCGGCGGGGCACGTCTCGATTGTCTTGCCGGTCTCGACCACACCGGATTCGTACATGGTCTCGTCGTTTTGGATGACGCGGAATCGCTGGGGAAATTTATTGTCTTGGACGTTTTGCACGTTGACGCGCAGCTTGCCGTCCTCCTGCAGCTGAGCGACCGGCGCGACCGAAATCGTCATCATGTTGTCGCGGACGATAGCGTCGAGCTCATCTTGGATTTCCTGACGCGTTTTGCCCTCGGCCGTCGTAACCGAAGCGCCCGCCTCGGGTACGGGCTGCGACTGCCAAGCGTATAGTCCTACGGCGACAAGGGCGCAGACGATGGCCAAACAGGCAACGATGAGCTTTTTGCGACGACCCAGGCCTACAAAGTGGGGTGGCCTCTTCGCGCTCATGCGGCATCCTTGGCGGTATAGATGCGCGCAAAGGTGGACGGGTCCGCTCCAAAGAGCATGTGAAGCATCAGGCGGCGCGAGTAAGCAAGCTCGTCGAAGTCGGGAGGGAGCTCGATGTCGTGGATATGCGCGATGTGGTGGGCGAGCGCCGAGAACGACTCGGGGTCGCAGATCACATCGGTGGTAACGTGGTAGACCGTCGTATCGGGGAATGCCTCTTCGTCGAAAGGCAGGAGATGGGGATCGTCGTCGACTTCGATGGCGATGCCGTACTGGGGCCAGTAATATGCCATGGGAACCTCCCTGCTTCTTGGGCCAAAACTTCTATCGGTTTTGGCTGTCGATGCCGACCGTATCAGTCGCAACTTGACCAATTTCTGACCAAATGCTTGACGGATTGGCGTCTCAGCAGGTAAAAGGCGGCAAAAATTACTTCAACTTTTTTCGGGCGACAATCGAGCGATCGGCGACGGCGGGGCCATATGTGTCAAAAGCATCGTCTGCCGAGGAAACCTTGCCGCTCGCCGAATTGCACGAACGTAAAAATCGCCAATTATGGAGACGGTCTCGAACACGTCGACGAAACGATACGGTAACATCTCCCTGCAAACACTGTAGTTAGCTAAAGGGGGAGTTCGCGTGTCTGCAACCATCAAACCCTTCACCGACGAGTTCGAAGAGTATGGCCGCGATGAGTCTCGCACGTCGGGCGAGGCCTCGAGCATCTCGTTTCCGACAACGGAAGACGAGGTCCGTGCCATTTTGGAAAAGCTCCATGCCGAGCGTGTCCCGGTAACGGTTCAGGGCGCCCGAACCGGCCTTGCCGCCGGTGCCGTGCCCCACGGCGGGCATATCCTCAATACTTCCCGTATGAATCGCTACTTGGGCCTTCGCCGCGATGAACAAGGTCGCTTTCTACTGCGCGTGGAGCCGGGTGTTGTGCTTTCTGAGCTGCGCAAGCAGCTGGGCAAGAAGGTGCTGCCGACTGCTGGTTGGGACCAGGCATCGCTTGAGGCCTACGAGGAGTTCCAAGAGGCCCCCGAGCAGTTCTTTCCCACCGATCCCACCGAGACGTCTGCCTGTCTGGGCGGCATGGCGGCATGTAACGCCTCTGGTGCCCGCAGCTACGCCTACGGCTCCTTGCGCCCACATATCACGGGACTCCACGTCGCGCTGCCTGATGGCGATTTGCTTGAGCTTCAGCGCGGCGAGGCTTTTGCCCAGGGCCGCCACCTGTCGCTCGTGACGGCAGCGGGCCGTACGCTCGAGCTCGATCTTCCCGGCTATACCATGCCCAAGACAAAAAATGCCTCAGGCTATTTCGTTGCGGACGAAATGGACGCCATCGACCTCTTTATCGGTGCGTGCGGCACACTCGGCGTCATTACCGAGCTCGAGATCGCCCTGCAGGCGGCGCCTGCGGTCGTTTGGGGTGTGAGCTGCTTTTTCGATAGCGAAGACAAGGCCGTGTCCTTTACCGATTCCGTGCGTCCCGTCCTGTCCCATGCGGCTGCCATCGAGTACTTCGACGCTGGCGCCCTGGATATTCTACGTCGCCAGCGCGAGCAGTCGACGGCGTTTGCCTCGCTGCCGGCGCTCGACAAAGACGCCAAGGTCTGTGTCTACGTGGAGCTCGACTGCGATGACGAGGCCCAGGCGACCGAGGAACTGTACCACCTGGGATGGGTGCTGGAGCTTGCGGGCGGCCGCGACGATGCGACATGGGTCGCGCGCACCGAGGTCGATCGCGAGTGCCAGCGATTCTTCCGCCACGCGGTGCCCGAGAGCGTCAACATGCTTATCGACGAGCGTCGCCGCACCGACCCCACCATCACCAAGCTGGGCTCGGACATGTCGGTGCCCAATGCACGCCTTGCCGATGTCGTGGCCCTCTATCGCCGCACACTGGCCGAAAGCGGGCTTGAATCTGCTGCCTGGGGGCACATCGGTAACAACCATCTGCATGTGAACATCCTGCCGCGCGATGCGCAAGACTACCGTCGCGGTGGCGAGCTGTTTGCCCAGTGGGCTGCGGAGGTAACGGCTATGGGCGGCGCCGTCTCCGCCGAACACGGCGTCGGCAAGATCAAGGCTGGCTTCTTGGAGACGATGTACGGCCACGAGGCCATGGTCGAGTCGGCGCAGCTCAAGCTCCAGCTCGATCCTGCCGGCCAGCTGGGTCGCGGCAACCTGTTTGCGGAGAAGCTCTTGGATGAACTCGTCCAGAAAGGGGGCGCGTGAATATGAGTGATTTCCATATGGTGGTGTGCGTTAAGGCCGTGCCGGGCAGCACCGAGGTCAAGATGGACCCCAAGACCAATACCATCGTGCGTGATGGCAAGCAGGCGGTCATTAACCCGTTCGATGCGAGCGCTCTGGAATGCGCGCTGGCGCTGAAGGACGACTTTATCGGCTTTGGCATGGACGTGCGCGTGACGGTGGTGTCGATGGGCATCCCCGCGACCGAGTCGCTGCTGCGCGACTGCATCGCTCGAGGTGCCGACGACGCGCTGCTGCTGACCGATCGCGCCTTTGCAGGTGCCGATACCCTGGCAACCACCTATGCCCTCAAGTGCGGCATCGAGGCGCTCGACGAGGACTTCGACCTGCTCATCTGCGGCAAGATGGCGGTGGATGGCGATACGGCCCAGATTGGCCCCGAGCTTGCCGGTGCTTTTGAGATTCCCTGTGTGACCGACGTGAGCTGCGTGCAAAGCGCGGGCTTTACGACCTGTGGTTCACTGGCGCTTGTTCACGGCTGCGATGCCGGCGAGGAGACGGTGTGTCTTGAGATGCCGTGCGTGATGACGACTGCCAAGGAGATTGGCCAGTTGCGTATGCCGAGTATTGCCGGTATTCGCGCGGCGGAGGAGGCGGACGTGCGCGTGGTCAGTGCCGCCGACGTGAACGCCGACCCCGCGCGTTGCGGTCTTGCCGGGTCGCCGACACAGGTCGTGCGCTCGTTTGTGCCCGACCGTGACCAAACGTGCGAGGACGTTGACGGAACGGCGTCCGAGCAGGCGGCAAAACTTGCCAAGATTATCGAGGGGATGGCATAGATGAGCGGACTGATTATCGATAGCGAAGCCTGTATCGGCTGCGGTCGCTGCGTTCGCGCCTGTGCCTCGGGCGGCATCGTAGTGGAAGGCGAGCGACCCAGCCGATGCGCCCGCGTAACCGACGGCTGCATCCTATGCGGTGGGTGCGTCGACGCCTGCCCTGTCAACGCTATCTCGATCGAGCGTGACGAGGCCGCTGGTGCGGTTGACCTCGATGCGTATCGAGACATTTGGGTATTCGTGCAGACCGACGAGCACGATACGGTGACTCCCGTTGCCTATGAGCTTATGGGCAAGGGCCGCGAGCTTGCCGATGCGCGCGGCTGCCGTCTGGTGGCACTGGTCGGTATGGGTCCCGAGGGTTCTCTCGGCGACCTGGAGCATCTGGTTTGCGCGGGCGCCGACGAAGTCCTGGCCTGTCGCGACGAGCGCCTGCGCCAAAACGATGCGGAGGTCTACGCCCGCTTGATCTGCGATTTGGTAGCCGAATGCAAACCCGAGGCCATCCTATACGGTGCGACCGCCTTTGGCCGCGAACTGGCACCCGGCGTTGCCGTGCGCTTGCAGACGGGCCTTACGGCTGACTGCACCGTACTTTCGATGGATACGGAGACGGGACTGCTGCAACAGACGCGTCCGGCGTTTGGCGGCAACCTAATGGCCACCATCGTCTGCCCCAATCATCGTCCCCAGATGGCAACGGTTCGTCCCGGCATCTTTAAGGCGCCCGACTTTGACTACAACCGCTCTGGCACGATCACCCAGATATCGCTTGCGGATGATGCTAAGGCCCGTGTCGAGATCTCGATTCCCGCCGAGGAGTGGGGGCGGCAGGCTTCGATCGCCGATGCCGAGCGCCTGGTCGTGGTGGGTCGCGGCATTGGTTCCAAGAAAAACCTGCCGCTGATGCGAAGGCTCGCCGAGGCTCTGGGAGCCGAGCTTGGTTGCACGCGACCTGTCGTGGAGGCCGGCTGGTTGGAGTATCGCCATCAGATTGGCCAGACCGGCGTATCGGTTTCGCCCAAGCTTCTCGTGAGTATCGGTGTTTCGGGCGCCATCCAGCATCTTGCCGGCATCGGTGGGGCGGAGTGCATTATCGCCATCAATGAGGACCCGGATGCCCCCATTTTCGGCGCTGCCCAGTACAAGGTTGTTGGGGACGCCGTCGAGGTCGTCGAGGAGCTGCTGGCCCAGCTTGAGCGCTAGGCGCGCGCCAGCCAGTCGCGCATCTCGTCCTTTAGGCGGCTCCAGGTTGCCTGCGTGGCGGGGTCGGTAAAGGGCTGTGTAATGCCAAAGGGCGCGTCGAGCAGGCGGTGGATATCACCCTGTTCGCGCGCCAGCGCACGGCTTGCCGGATAGACGAGCTCAAACATAAAGCAGATAAGCCCCACCAAGAAGTCGGCGGGCTCATCGCGCTCATCGCGTGCGACGCAGCGGTGCTCGTCAAAGGCGGCAAGTGTCGGCGACGAGAAACGGCTGCCGAGAAACGTCTTCTCGTCCACCTTGAGGATAGTGTCGACGGTGCTGTCGGCGATGGTGCGCATAATGTCGATCTTGTCACCATCGCGCACGATATCGCAGAAGCTTCGCGTGCGCACGTCGAGCTGCGCGGGTAGACGGAAATCGCTGTGATAGGCAATGCTCGCTCGGATGAGCTCATCTTCTGCCGGGTCATCGATAAAGTCGCGGATGCTCGTTACGGCGGGTGCATCGGCGGGATTCTCGCCAAAGAGGACCTCGATGCCCAGCGCCGCATGGCTCATGCTCTCGGCGTCCTTAAAGGTGTCCCAGCGTCGCAGCTGCTCGAAGCGGCCCATATCGTGTAGCAGGCCGCAAAGCCATGCCAGGTCAATATCTTCTGACGACCAGCCCTGCTCGCGCGCTACGGCATCGCATGCCTCGGCCACGTGGTACGTATGCTCGATTTTGAGCGCGATGCGTGGGTTGGTGGCGTCGTAGGCATCGGTGTAGCTTTTGAAGGCCGCGCGCGCCCGGTCTCGATCGATAGCTGTCATAATGACTTCCTAAAAAGTTGTGTCTTTCGATCCGGTGGCAATTGTAGGTGAACTCGGTTGCTGTCGGATGATGATTCTGCCGTGTCGCTACATGCGGTTCGGAGACCTTGTCAGGATGAGAAGCGTATGGTGCTCAAAATCGTTAGAACCGTCTGGCCAGTGATGCTTACCTATGTTGCAATAGGCGCGCCGTGCGGAATGATCATGGGGCAGACGGGAATGGAGCCCTGGATGGTCTTTGCCCTGAGCAGCACGTTTGTGACGGGCAGCGGCCAGTTTATGATCTGCAATCTTTGGCTGGCGGGTGTACCGGCGCCTTCGATTATCGCGAGCGTTGCCGCCATCTCCTCGCGTTTTGCGCTTTACTCGGCATCGATCGCGCCGCATCTGACGGGTGCCTCGAAGCGTCAGACGCTGGCTGTTGCCGCGACACTTACCGAGGAGGCATATGGCATCTCGCTTGCCAAGTTGGTTGAAGGGGAGGATTGGGGCCCGCGCGAGTCCTTTGTGCTCAACGTGATCCTCATCGCAACATGGGGCGTTTCGTGTACGATGGGCGCCATCGTCGGCGCCGTTGTCGATGTTCCCACCGCCATTGCAGCTTTTGTCTGCACCTCGCTCTTTATCTGCCTGCTCTTTTCGCAGCGGCTGTCGCGCGGCAACGTTGTCGCGGCGGTTTCGGGCGCGGTGTCCGTCGCCGTATGCAAGTTCTTGGGGTGGACGAATATCGCCGTGCCTGCAAGCGTGCTCGTCGGCGTTGCCGCGGCGCTTGTGTGCGATGCTCTCGCCGAAGGAAGGGATGCTCGCGATGCCCGTTAATGAGTTTTTGGTCCTGTGGCTGTCGTCGTGGGCGGCCATCGCATTTTTCCGCATTGCCCCAGTGTTTGCCTTGCGCGGGAGAACGCTGTCGCCCCGCGTTACCGAGGCCTTGGGTTATATTCCGCCCGCTGCCTTTGCGGCACTGGTCGCTAACGATTTGATAAGCCCTGGCGCTTTCGACGCCGGCTTGTGGCAGGGCTTGATTCCCTGGATTGCGGCTGCCGGTGTCGTGGCGGTGGCAATCAAGACAAAATCGATGCTGTGGTGCTGCGTCTCGGGCATCGTACTCTATATTGTCTTGAGCCTTATATAGGGCTGGCGTCGCGGGCGCCGAATCTCGTTCCATCCCAACTTGTAGAATTTTTCACCGAGCTGGTCTATTTCTTCTGGTACCATGGTCAAACTTTACTGTAGCAAAGCGTGACGTGGGCTTTTGTACCCCGTCAGCGGAAATGGGGGTTTCATGGCACAGGAAGCAACCGCCAACGAGCAAAAGAAATTCAAGGTTCCGCGCATCCCGGGCGACATCATGATCTATCCGATGATCGTCGGTCTTTTGCTCAACACCTTCTGCCCGCAGGTTTTTGAGATCGGCGGCTTCTTTACGGCTGCCTGCCGCGGTGGCTCCAATACCATCGTCGCCGCGATCCTGCTGTTCGTGGGCGCCGGCATCAGCTTTAAGTCCACGCCGGGCGCCATCAAGACCGGTATCGTCGTGCTGATTCCCAAGCTGGTCGTCGCAGCGGCTCTCGGCCTAGGCGTGGCATATTTCTTTAACGACAACTTCCTGGGTCTGAGCTCCGTGTCTATCATCGGCGGCATTACGTTTTGCAACATGGCGCTCTATACGGGCATCATGGGCGAGTTCGGCGATGAGTCCGAGCAGGGCGCCGTCGGTATCCTGTTCTTTACGGCCGGCCCCGCCGTCACGATGATCATCCTTGGTGTTTCGGGTCTTGCCAACATCCCTGTCGGTACTATCATCGGCTCCATTTTGCCGCTCGTTATCGGCATGGTTCTGGGCAACCTGTTCCCGTTTATCAAGAACCTGCTGGTTCCCGGTTCCAACCCTGCGATTGCCGTCATCGGATTTCAGCTTGGCGCGTCCATGAGCCTGTCGAGCTTTATCACCGGCGGTATTTCCGGCATCTTGCTGGGCCTTGTCACGCTGTTTGTCGTCGGTCCCATCACCTTTGCGTTCGAGCGCCTGTGCGGTGGTAACGGCAAGGCTGCCGTGGCTTGTTCCACCATCGCCGGCACGGCTATGACCACGCCGGTTGCTCTCGCCGAGGTCGCGCCGCGCTACGCCGAGCTTGCGCCCACCGCGTACGCCCAGATCGCCACTGCCGTTATCATCACGGCAATCATGGCTCCGATTCTGACCGGCTGGGTCGACAAGAAGTTCTGCCAGGGCAAGGAGGACCTGTCGCCTGCCGGTGTCGAGGCCATCGAGGAGGCCGTCGCGACCGACATCGATGGCGAGTAACGGCCGTTACCGATAATTGATTCCGGCGTGCAATTCGCGCCGTCCGAGCGCCCGAACAGAAACTGTTTTGCAGTGATGTTCGGGCGCTTTGCTATGATTCCCTTTACCCCTGCGGAGTAAAGGGGTGTTTATTGCCCTGATTCGAATTGGGCGATTCTGACCATTCGGATATTGAAGGGATGGCGTCTAGTGGTTAAGGCACTCAAGATTGAGATATTCCTGCTATGCATGATTGTTCTTATCGGGCTTGCCGCGCGAAGTCGTCGCTCCTTGTTCTCGAGCACCCTGCAGCTATTGTTTAGCATGCTTGGCTACACCTCTGCCGCGTACATATTATTCGATATGATCTGGACGCTTTCGGATGGTGCGGACGGCACGTTGGGTATTGCTGCCAACTGGATTTCCAACGCGGTTTCGTTTTCGCTCTTTGCCATCGCGTGTCTCATTTGGTTTATCTATTCCGAGACGATGCAGGGCTCTCGCCTTGTGACCTCGCGCTATAGGGTGGTGCTTGTAACGTTGCCTACGGCTCTGGTGGTCGTGCTGGCTTTTACCAGTTACTGGACGCACGCCTTGTTCTATATCGATTCGCAGGGCGTGTATCGTCGCGGCTTTGCCTATATGATCCAGCCCATTGTCAGCTACTGTTACGTTATACATACGTCCCTGCATGCGTTTGTGCAATCTCGCAGGGTCGAGAGCCTGCAGACGAAGGCTATCTATCGAACCTTGGCATTTTTCGCCATTCCGGCCCTGGTGGGCGGTACCTTTCAGATCGTATACTCGGTGCCTGGCCTTTGTGTCGGCATAATGATTAGCATGTTGCTGCTCTACATTATCTGCCAGGAGCAGCTCATCTCGACCGACCCGTTGACTGGCCTCAACAATCGCAACCGTTTTGAGACCTATATCCTGTCGCTCTTCTCAAATGTGGATCAGGCCGAAGATGTGTATCTGCTCATGATGGACGCCGACGGCTTTAAGCAGATTAACGATCGCTATGGACATGTGGAGGGCGACCATGCTCTTCAGGTTATATCCGCTGCGCTCAAAGAGGTCTGCTCGGCGTCTGGTGGCTTTATCGCACGCTACGGTGGCGATGAGTTCGTGGTGCTCCAAAAGGCAGTGGCGGAACGGGATATCATGCATCTGTGCGCGACAATCAACGACGAGCTCGCGCATGCCGAGGTGCCGTATGCATTGCGGATGTCCATCGGTTACGCGCGGGTCGGCGATAGTGTTGATACCTGGCAAGACTTACTTCGCGCTGCCGATGCGGAGCTTTACCGCGTCAAGGCCGAGAAAAAGAAAGCTGGCGTTCAGATACGCTAGGAAAAGGGGCACACGACCGTTGCGATGGTCGTGCGCCCCTTTTGCGTTTGTGGGGGCCACCGGCCATAATGCCCAGGCGCGGTGCGGCAAGACGGGCGTCTGCCGCCGCGACTCGGTACGAAATCAACGAGAACCAGTGTGCTCCATTAAGCTAAAGTATGCGAATGCCCTCCCTAAAAAGGTGAGTTCGCTAGGCTTTTTTGGGTTTGTTGACGATGATGATGCCGCCGCAGACCAACAGCAGGGCAACGATGACGGTAACGGGGCTCGTGCCCGCGCCTTCGCCGAGCAGCAGCGCGCTCAGCAGCACACCAAAGACGGGGTTCATAAACCCAAAGACCGAGACGCGGCTGACGGGGTTGACGGCAAGCAGGCGCGACCACAGCGAGTAGGCGACCGCGGAGATAAGCGCCATGTAGATGATGAGCGCGATGGCGGGGGCAATCGCCGTGGGGGAGAGCGCGCCACCCATCAAAAAGCCGATGGCGGTGAGGACAAGGCCGCCGACCAAGAACTGCCACCCGGCAAGCAAGACGCCGTCGTGCTCGCGCGAGAAGATGCCAATCAGGCAGGTCGAAAGGGCACCCGCGACGGTGGAGGCTAGGATAAAGCCCTCGCCGTCGAGCCTGAAGCCAAAGGTGCCATCCGCGCCCGAAAGGTTGACGAGAGCGACGCCGGCAAAGCCCAGCGCACAGCCAAGCACCTTGGCCGTATTGAGCTTCTCGGTGCGAAACGCCAGGGCGGCAAAGAGGATTGCGAGGAAGTTGGCGCTGGCCTCGATGATGGAGCTCGACATGGCGCTGGCGCGCGAGAGGCCCAGATAGAAAAAGAAGTACTGCCCGATAGTCTGGAAGAGCGACAAGACAAAGATGGGCTTGATGTCGCGAGCCTGCGGAATGAGGGGGCGGCGTTGGGCCGCACTCATCCCAACGATAACCAGGGCGCCGGCAAGCGTGAAGCGCAAGCCCGCAAAGAGCAGCTGCGAGGCGCTATCGTGCGCTGGGATACCAAAGAGTGCGTAACCGATCTTGATACAGGGAAAGGCCGATCCCCAGAGTGCACAGCAGACGAGGCAGCCCAGGATGAGTCCGGGCAGGGTGGCGAGATACGGCTTGCGGCTTTCCATGATGTCCTTCCTACATGCGCGAAACAAAAAAAGAACCCGCCACCGGATGTGCCGGTGGCGGGTGTTGTTACCCGAAGGGATTGTACCCGATGGGAAAGGTTTAAGCGAAGTAGGCCACGCCGCTCTCAAAGATCGGCATGAACTTATCGCCGGGGACATGCTCGGGCACGTTGCGGTACAGGTTGTCGCCGCGACGCTCGGCATGGCCCATCTTGCCCAGGACGCGGCCGTCGGGGCTCGTGATGCCCTCGATGGCGAGTGCGGAGCCGTTGGGGTTGACGGAAAGGTCCATGCTGGGCTTGCCGTTCTCGCCCACGTACTGCGTGGCGACCTGGCCGTTGGCGATCAGCTGGGCGAGCACTTCGTCATTGGCGACAAAGCGGCCCTCGCCGTGGCTGATGGCGACGGTGTAGGGGTCGTCCAGGCTGCACTGCGACAGCCACGGGGACAAGTTGGACGAGATGCGGGTGCGCACCAGACGGCTCTGGTGGCGACCGATGGTGTTGAACGTCAACGTGGGCGCATCGGGCGTGGCGTCGACGATGTCGCCGTAGGGCACCAGGCCGAGCTTGATCAGGGCCTGGAAGCCGTTGCAGATGCCCAGCATCAGGCCATCGCGGGCCTTGAGCAGGTCGCGGACTGCCTCGGTGACCTCGGGAGCGCGGAAGAACGCCGTGATGAACTTGGCAGAGCCGTCGGGCTCGTCGCCGCCCGAGAAGCCGCCGGGGATCATAACGATCTGGCTTGCACGGATGCGGCGGGCAAGCTCGTGGGTGCTCTCGGCGACGGCCTCGGGCGTGAGGTTGTTGATCACGAAGGTGTCGGCCTCGGCACCGGCGGCACGGAAGGCGCGGGCGCTGTCGTACTCGCAGTTGTTGCCGGGGAACACGGGGATGATCACGCGCGGGCGGGCGATCTTGGCGCCGCCGTACACGTGGATATCCTTGGCGCGGAAGTCGATGGTCTCGACCTCGGGGGTCTCGCCGGCGCTGCGGTAGGCGAAGACGCCCTCGATGCCGCTCTCCCAGGCCTCCTGGAGCTCGGCGAGCTCGATGACCTCGGAGCCGGTGTCGATGACATAGCCCTCGACGGTGGTGCCCAGGGGCTCGACGACAACGCCGTCGGCGACCTCGGGCAGCTCGGCGTCCTCGGCGAGCTCGACGATAAAACTGCCGTAGAGCGGGGTGAAGAGGCTCTCCACGTCTACATCCTCGGCAAGCTCGATACCGATCTGGTTACCGACGCACATCTTAAAGAGGCTCTCGGCGCCGCAGCCGTAGCCGGGCGTGGATATGGCCAGGGCGTTGCCGGTAGCAGTGAGCGCCTCGACGGCGTCAAACGCGGCGAGCAACTGCTGGGCTTCGGGACGGTAGTCCTCGCCATAGGTGGCGGGGGCGATGCGGACGACGCGGTGCGTGAGGCCCTTGAACTCGGGCGAGACGGCGCGGGCGGCCTTGCCCACGGCGACGGCGAAGCTGATCAGGGTCGGCGGAACGTTGAGCTCGCCGGTTTCGTCCTCAAACGAACCGCTCATGGAGTCCTTGCCGCCGATGGCGCCGGCACCCAGGTCGACTTGGGCCATGAGGGCGCCCAGGACGGCTGCCGTGGGCTTGCCCCAGCGCTCGGCCTCGGTGCGCAGACGCTCGAAGTACTCCTGGAAGGAGAGATAGGCGCGCTTGTGCTCAAAGCCGGCAGCCACGAGCTTGGCGATGGACTCGACCACGGACAGGTAGGCGCCCGCAAACTGGTCGGCCTCCATCAGATAGGGGTTGAAGCCCCATGCCATGGCACTCGCCGTGGTGGTCTCGCCGTCCACGGGGAACTTGGCGACCATGGCCGAGCTGGGGGTGAGCTGCGTCTTGCCGCCAAAGGGCATAAGCACGGTTGCGGCACCGATGGTGGAGTCGAAGCGCTCGGAAAGGCCCTTGTTGGAGGCAACGTTGAGGTCGGTGACAAGCGAGGTCATGCGCTCGGCAAGCGTGGTGCCGGCCCAGCTGGGCTGCCACACGCTGCGGGCGCACACGTGGGCGACCTGGTGCTTGGGCGCGCCGTTAGAGTTGAGGAACTCGCGGGACAGGTCGACGATGGCGACGCCGTTCCAGGCCATGCGCATGCGCGGCTCGGCGGTAACCTCGGCGATAACGGTCGCCTCGAGGTTCTCCTCGGCGGCGTAGCCCATGAACTCCTCGACGTCACCGTCGGCGACGGCGCAGGCCATACGCTCCTGGGACTCGGAGATGGCGAGCTCGGTGCCGTCCAGGCCGTCGTACTTCTTGGTCACGGTGTCCAGGTCCACGTACAGGCCATCGGCAAGCTCGCCTACGGCGACCGAGACGCCGCCGGCGCCAAAGTCGTTGCAGCGCTTGATCAGGCGGCAGGCGTCGCCGCGGCGGAACAGACGCTGCAGCTTGCGCTCAACCGGGGCGTTGCCCTTTTGGACCTCGGCGCCCGAGGTCTCGATGGACTCGGTGTTCTGGGTCTTGGAGGAGCCGGTGGCACCGCCGATGCCGTCACGGCCGGTGCGGCCGCCCAGCAGGATGATCTTGTCGGTGGGGGCGGGGCACTCGCGGCGCACGTGGTTTGCCGGGGTAGCGCCCACGACAGCGCCGACCTCCATGCGCTTGGCCACGTAGCCGGGGTGATAGAGCTCGTTGACCTGGCCGGTGGCAAGGCCGATCTGGTTGCCGTAGCTGGAGTAGCCGGCGGCAGCGGTGGTTACGAGCTTGCGCTGCGGCAGCTTGCCCTCGAGCGTCTCGGAAACCGGGACGGTGGGGTCGCCGGCGCCGGTGACGCGCATGGCCTGATACACATAGCTGCGGCCCGAGAGCGGGTCGCGGATGGCGCCGCCCACGCAGGTGGCGGCACCGCCGAAGGGCTCGATCTCGGTCGGGTGATTGTGGGTCTCGTTCTTAAACAGGAACAGCCAGTCCTGGTCCTCGCCATCGACATCGACCTTCACCTTGACGGTGCAGGCGTTGATCTCCTCGGACTCGTCGACATCGGTCATGACGCCGGTCTTCTTAAGGTACTTGGCGCCGATGGTGCCCATGTCCATGAGACAGACGGGCTTGGCGTCGCGACCGAGCTCGTGGCGCATCTCCATGTAGCGGTCGAAGGCTTGCTGCACCACGGCGTCGTCGATCGTCACGTCGTCCAGGACGGTGCCGAAGGTGGTGTGGCGGCAGTGGTCAGACCAGTAGGTGTCGATCACGCGGATCTCGGTGATGGTGGGGTCGCGGTCCTCATCGCGGAAGTACTGCTGGCAGAAGGCGATGTCCGCCTCGTCCATGGCAAGGCCGCGATCGGCGATAAAGGCGGCAAGGCCGGCCTCGTCGAGCTCACGGAAGCCGTCGAGCACCTCGACAGGCTGGGGCTCGGGGGTCTCCATGTACAGCGTCTCGGGCAGGTCGAGCGAGGCGATGCGCGCCTCGACGGGGTTCACCACGTAGTGCTTGATGGCATCGATGGAGGCCTCGTCCAGAGCGCCCGAGATCATATAGACCTTGGCGGAGCGCACGGCGGGGCGCTCGCCCTGGCTGATGAGCTGCACACACTCGCTGGCGGAGTCGGCGCGCTGGTCAAACTGGCCAGGCAGGAATTCGACGGCAAAGACGGCGCCATCGCTTGCGGGGAGCTCGTCGTAGGTCACATCGACCTGGGGCTCGCTAAAGACGGTCGGCACACAGGAGCGGAAAAGCTCCTCGTCGATGCCCTCGACGTCGTAGCGGTTGATGATCCTCAGGGCCTCGATGCCCTTGATGCCGAGAATCTCGGTCAGCTCGCCCTTGAGCTGCTGAGCCTCGACGTCGAACCCGGGTTTCTTCTCCACGTAGATACGAGAGACCATTGGTTCCTGCCTTCCTGATCGGTTGGGCGTACGGTACGGTATGCGGCAGCGGTCGGTTTACGGGACAAGCCTCGCGGTCGCCTTGAGCCACATGTTTGTAAACCTCACTATGATACGACAGCTCGCGGCGCGTTGAGGACGGCGAGGGTGCTACAGTGAAGCGCAAACAAGAGAAAGGCATCACATGGCATTCGTTTCGCTCGCCATCATCGCACTCGTGGCCTTTGCGAGTCCTTTTATCGCCTCGGCGATTCCCGGAAAACCCGTTCCCGAGACGGTCTTTTTGCTCGTGTTCGGCGCGGTGCTGGGACCCCATATGCTCGACATTATCCATGTAGATGCCGAGGTCTCGCTTGTGTCCGAGCTCGGTCTGGCCTTTTTGTTCCTGCTCGCCGGCTTTGAGATCGACCCCAAGAGCATCACGGGCGTCGAGGGGCGCTACGGCTTGGCGACGTGGGTCGTCACGTTTGGTATCGCCTGGCTTGCCGTGCGCTTTACTCCGTGGTTCTCGGTCAGCCATTTCGACGGTATCGCCGTGACGCTTGCCCTCACTTCGACGGCGCTCGGCACGCTCGTGCCCATCATGCGTGAGCGCTCGCTCACCGGAACGCGCGTGGGCGACTCGATCCTCGCGTATGGCACCTGGGGCGAACTTGGGCCCGTGCTTGCTATGTCGGTGTTGCTGTCTGCCCGCACCGGTATCCAAACGCTCGTAATCCTTGGCTTGTTTGCGGTGGTCTGCGTGTTGCTGGCTGTGGTCCCAAGCCGCTCCAAGCGCGTCGGCAGCCGCTTCTTTGCGTTTGTCGAGGAACGCGCCGATACCACGTCGCAGACGTTCGTGCGCCTGACGGTGCTCATCCTGGTCACGCTCGTGGCGTTCTCGGCCGTCTTTGATCTCGATATCGTGTTGGGTTCTTTTGCCGCCGGCTTTGTCCTGCGCTATATCATCCCCGAGGGCAATCATACGCTCGAGACCAAGCTCGACGGCCTGGCCTACGGCTTTTTGATTCCGGTGTTCTTTACCGTATCGGGCGCAAAGATCGACCTGACGGCCGTGGCGTCGCGTCCGGGCTTGCTCGCGGGCTTTATCGTGGCGTTGCTGATCATTCGCGCGGTGCCCATCCTTATTTCTATGAGCATTTGTCCTGCGACGCGCGATGTGTCGGCGTATGGTCGCATTACCGTGGCCCTGTACTGCACCACGGCGCTTCCGATCATCGTTGCCGTGACGAGCGTTGCCGTCAACGCGGGTGCGCTATCGCAAGATATTGCGTCGGTCATGGTTGCCGCCGGTGCCATCACGGTGTTCTTGATGCCATTGCTCGCGCAGCTCTTCTACCGCGTGGTCGACGCCGCACCGGTCGCTGCCGTGGCAGAGGTTGCCGAGCATCCATCCGATGCGCTTGACATCCTGCGCGCCCACCACGACCTAGCGAGCTTGCTCGCGCGCGAGCATGAGCTGCTGACTTCGCATGGCCATGGTCGCGTATTCGAGGGCCTGCCTACGCTCGATACGATTGCCGAGCGTCTTTCCGCCGAGGCGGCGAGCGGCCACATCGATGCTCGTATTGTTGACGCCGCCCATTTGCTGGCCGAGAAGACCTATGGCGACGAGATCGACCCGTCCAAGCTCACCCCGCGCGAGCGCCGCCGCCTTGAGCGCGCCAAGCTCGCCGTACACGAATACCGCCGCCGCATGCTAGAGCTCTACGCAAGAGAAGAAGCCGAGGACGACGACGGCAAGTAGCAAGGAATACCGGGATACGGGTTCCGTCTAAATAAAGGAAGGCGCGCTGCCTGCAATCGATGCAGACAGCGCGCTTTTTGCGTAGGGCTCTGTAGAAGGCTGGGGCAAAAGCCTGTGACCTTTAGGAGCGGGCTGCTCCGTCGACGGGGAGCACCGCGCCCGTGACGTAGGAGGACATGTCGCTCGCCAGGAAAACAAAGGCGTTGGCGACATCCTCGGGCTCGCCCATGCGACCCAGCGGAATGGTGGCGATGATGGGCTTGATGACCTCTTCGGGCAGGTTGGCGACCATGTCGGTCTTAGTCACGCCGGGGGCAACGGCGTTGACGCGGATGCCCATGGGAGCAAGCTCGCGCGAGAGCGACTGGACCATGCCGTTGACGGCAAATTTGGACGTGGGGTAACCGACGCCGGAGGGCTGGCCGTACTTGGCGACCATCGAGCTTGTGGTAGTGATGGTGCCGCCGTGGCCGGCCTCGGTCATGATCTTGGCGGCAGCCTGGTGGCCATTAAAGACGGCGACGACGTTAAGGTCCATGACCTTTGCGAACTCCTCGGCCGTGTAGTCCAAGAGGGGTGAACGCTGGGAGATACCGGCATTGTTGACGACCGTGTCCAAGCCGCCCATGTCGGCTGCAGTCTGCGTAAAGGCCTCAGTCACGGCCTCGAGCGAGGTGAGATCGCAGGAGCGACCCCAGACCTTGGCGTCGGGATAGGCGGCTGCCAGCTTCTCAACGGCCGCATCGGCGGTCTCCTGACGCGAGCCAAAGACAGTGACGGCGGCGCCCTCCTCGATAAAACGGCAGGCGATGGCATAGCCGATACCGCGCGTGCCTCCGGTGATGATTGCTTTCTTGCCCTCGAGCAACATGGTATTTCCTCTCATCGCGGGCGGACATTCGCAGCACAGCGTAGCCGTAACCGGAATCGGCCGTGTTTGCATATCGGTGAACGGTAGCCCGCGTTACCGATGAGCGGCTCGCGCAAATGTGCTCTGCCGTTGTGCTTGGGGCAGGAGACAAAAGGGCTCCCGTCCCACATCGGACGGGAGCCCTCAAGGCGCGTATTGCTAGGCGAGCGTTGGGTTAGTTGGCCATGACGCCTTCGGTCCAAGCCTCAACGTCCTCGATGCGCAGGACGTTGGCGACTTCGGCCACGCAGTCGACGCTGGCAAGCTCGGCGGCGGCAGCCTGGACGTCCTTCTCGAGCGCACGGTGCGTCAGGAAGATGACCGAGCAGGTATCGCTGGCGCCCGATTTGCCGTCCTCGACCTGGTTGATGAGCGAGATCGAGATGTTGTGCTTGGCAAAGATGTCGACCGTCTCGGACAGGGCGCCCACGCGGTCGGCGACCTTCAGGCGCACATAGTACTTGGTCTGGAGCTCGTCCATGGGCTTAAAGGCGAGGTTGTGACCGTAGGGCTCAATCTCGGGCAGCGGAGCCACGCCGCGGCTGATCTGCTCGGAGAGCGACAGGATGTCGCCCACGACGGCGCTCGCGGTGGGGAAGGAGCCTGCGCCGGCACCGTAGAACATGGTCTCACCCACGGCGTCGCCTACCACGTAGACAGCGTTCATGGCGCCGTTGACCTTGGCAAGCATGTGGTCGGCGGGGATCAGCGTGGGATGCACGCGGACGTCGACGCCGGCGTCGGTGTTGCGGGCGATGCCGAGCAGCTTAATGGTGTAGCCGAGCTCGCGGGCCTGGGCAATGTCCTCGGCGCCGATGGTACGGATACCCTGCTGGTACACATCGTCGGTGGTAACGCGGGTGCCAAAACCGATGGAGGCGAGGATGGCCGTCTTGCTGGCGGCGTCGAAGCCGTCGACGTCGGCGGACGGATCGGCCTCGGCATAGCCCTTGGCCTGTGCGTCGGCAAGCACATCGGCGTAATCGGCGCCCTCGGCGTCCATGCGCGACAGGATATAGTTGGTGGTACCGTTGAGAATGCCGGCGATGGTCAGGATCTTGTTGCCCACCAGGTCATGCTCGAGCGTGCTCACGATGGGGATGCCACCGCCGCAGCTGGCCTCGCACTTAATCTGCACGCCGCACGCGCGTGCCTTCTCGGCAAGCGTCTCGACGTGACGGCCCAGCAGGGCCTTGTTGGCAGAGACGACGTGC
Organism: uncultured Collinsella sp.; assembly: GCA_900545615.1. GTDB lineage: Bacteria > Actinomycetota > Coriobacteriia > Coriobacteriales > Coriobacteriaceae > Collinsella. The sequence goes on along the minus strand of UQZM01000011.1, from coordinate 19,386 downwards.
TTGCCGTTCTCGAAGGCGGTGGTGAAGATTTCGGTCGCGGGGTGCTCACCGCCGATGAGCTCGACAACGATGTCGACGGCGGGGTCGGTGACGACGTCGTGCCAGTCGCTCGTAAAGGCCTCGCGCTCAATACCGGCGGCTTCGGCCTGCTCCCAGGCAAGCGCGCAGGCGCGGGTCAGCTTAAGGTCGATGCCGTAGGCGGCCAGGTACTCATCGTGGTGGCTCTTGATCAGACGGGCCACGCCGCCGCCGACGGTTCCCAGACCGATGAGGCCGACGTTCACGGTGCGCAGGGGTTCGCTCATAGATAGCTCCTTCGTGCATCTCATGGATGGATTAACCGCTTAAAGGTTGAGTGCATTCTAGCGTGAACCGAGGGCGCGTGCTCGCCAGGCAACAGGAGTCGCACAAAACGGCACCCCCGAAACGCTGCGGAAACATTGGAAACACGCTCGCTACAAACGAACTTCCGTAACAAACTGTCAACGTTTGCACCATAAGGTTTGCCCTGTACCGCAAGACGGTCGCACCGCGGCCAGCGAAAAGGGGGACACCATGTTTAGCATCAACAACGTACTTAACCGCAGGAGTTTCTTGGCTGGCGCCGCGGCGCTCGGTAGCACCGCGGCACTCGCTGGTTGCTCGTCGGGTGGCTCGGACGGCGGCTCCGCCGATGACGGCAAGACCTTCAAGATCGGTGTCATCGGCCCTCTGACCGGCGCCGCGGCAACCTATGGCGTTTCGGCCGAGAAGGGTGCCAAGCTCGCCGCCAAGGATTTTTCGACCAAGGACCTCAAACTCTCGCTTAAGTCTGAGGATGACGTCGCTGACGGCGAGAAGGCCATCAACGCCTTCAATACCTTGTGCGACTGGGGCATGCAGGCGCTCGTCGGCCCCGTCACCACCGGTGCCGCCGTCGCTGTCTCGGGCGAGATCGCCGACGATATGCTCATGGTCACGCCTTCGGCCTCGTCGCTCGACGTTACCAAGGATAAGACCACGGTTTTCCAGGTTTGCTTCACCGATCCCACCATGGGCGCCAGCGCCGCGAAGTTCTTGGCCGAGAAGTACGCGGATGCCAAGATCGCCCTGTTCTACAACTCCGGCGATACGTATAGCTCGGGCGTTGCCGACGCTTTTGCCGAGCAGGCCAAGGCGTCCAAGCTCGACATCGTCGATACCGAGACCTTTAAGGACGACTCTTCCACGAGCTTTACCAACCAGCTCACCAAGGCCAAGGAGGCCGGCGCCACGCTCATCTTTGCGCCGATCTACTACACGCCGGCGTCCGTTTTGCTCAAGAACGCCAAGGACATGGGCTACGACATGACCCTCATGGGTACCGACGGCATGGACGGCCTGCTCTCTGTGGAAGGTTTCGATACCTCTCTTGCCGAGGGCGTACTGCTCATGACCCCGTTTTCGGCTGACGATGAGAAGAATGTCGACTTCGTCAAGGCCTATAAGGATGCCTACGACGAGACGCCCAACCAGTTTGCCGCCGACGCTTACGATTGCGTCCACGCCATCGCCGAGGCTATCGATAGGGCGGGGATTGACATTTCGGCCGACGGTGCCGACATTGCCGGCGACCTTGCCAAGGCCATGCGCAAGATCAAGATCGAGGGCCTGACAGGCGAGCTGACGTGGAATGACGAGGGCCAGGTCGAAAAGCCCGCCACAGCCTATGTGATTCAGGACGGCAAGCACATCGCCGCCTAAGTGCGCATAAAGCGCGACCGGTGAGGCCGTTTTATTCAGGGCAGGGACGCCTGTAACAGAACGGAAACATTACTTTCACACAATAAAGTTGCATTACTGCATAAAGTAATAGAAATACGCAGAATTATGGATAAATGAACAAATCTAAAGAAAAGTTGAAATAATCGCCACTTTCCTTAACTAAAGCGTCTAGTATTTTGCGAACGCCGAACACGGCGAAGGATGGCCTGTCGGGTAACCGAAACCCGACGAGATTTGAGAGGAGAGCCGCATGTCGAGCCTCACCGGTAAGTCATTGAACCCTGTTATGAATCGCAGGAGCGTTATCGCGAGCGCAGCAGGTCTGGGGGCGATGTCTATTCTAGCTGGCTGCTCCTCCAACGGCGGCGACAGCGGTTCCGCTTCGGGCGACGCTTCGTTTAAGATCGGCACCATCGGCCCGCTGACCGGCGCCAACGCGTCCTACGGCAAGTCCGTTACCCAGGGTGTCGAGCTTGGCTGCAAGGATTTCTCGACCAAGGAGCTGCCGCTTGCCAGCAAGGCCGAGGATGACCAGGCCGACGGCGAGAAGGCCGTCAACGCCTTTAACACCCTGCTCGACTGGGGCATGCAGGCCCTCGTCGGCCCGACCACCACGGGTGCGTCGGTTGCCGTTGCCGCCGAGTGCGGTAACGACCCCGAGACGTTCATGATCACTCCGTCCGCGTCCTCCGAGGACGTCACCAAGGGCAAGGATTGCGTCTTCCAGGTTTGCTTTACCGATCCCAACCAGGGCGTCAACGCTGCCAAGTTCCTGGCGCAGAAGTATGCGGACGAGAAGTTCGTGCTGTTCTATAACTCCGGCGACGCCTATTCTTCGGGCATCGCAGATTCCTTTAAGGTTCAGGCCGCTAAATCCAAGCTCGAGATTGTTGACGAGGAGACCTTTAAGGACGACTCCGCCACGAGCTTTACCAACCAGCTCACCAAGGCCAAGCAGGCCGGCGCTACCATGATCTTTGCGCCGATCTACTACACGCCGGCGTCCGTCCTGCTCAAGAACGCCAAGGACATGGGCTACGACGTCAAGATGATGGGCTGCGACGGCATGGACGGCATCCTGGGCGTTGAGGGCTTCGACACCTCTCTTGCCGAGGGTCTGCTGCTCATGACCCCGTTCTCCGCCGACGACGAGAAGAACGCCGACTTCGTCAACGCTTACAAGGATAAGTATGGCGAGACTCCGGACCAGTTTGCCGCCGACGCTTACGACGGCGTGCACGCGGTGGCCGAGGCCCTCGAGGAGGCCGGTCTTGGTGTCGACGCCGACCCGACCGAGGTCGCCGAGAAGCTGCCTAAGGCTATGCTCAAGATTACCGTTGACGGTCTGACCGGCAAGCTCACCTGGAACGATAAGGGCCAGGTCCAGAAGGAGCCCACGGCGTACGTCATCACCGACGGCAAGTACGTACAGGCCTAATAAGCCGCCTTACATAGAGCGGTTTTGATCCCAAGCAGGGGAGGTTTTGGCCTTCCCTGCTTGCTTGGTATCTAGGGACAGTGTAACGTCCCTGTTTCATACATTAACTGGAAACCTATTCGAAAGGGGGATGTGGAACATGACGGTCTTTATCCAATACCTGGTCAACGGCCTGTCCATGGGCAGCGTCTACGCCATCATCGCGTTGGGCTACACCATGGTCTATGGCATCGCCAAGATGCTGAACTTCGCTCACGGCGACGTTATCATGGTCGGTGCCTATGTCTCGTTCTGCGCCACGTCGTATCTCGGCCTCCCGGGCTGGGCATCTGTAATTCTCTCTTGTGTGGTCTGTACCGTTCTCGGTGTTCTCATCGAGGGTCTGGCATACAAGCCGCTGCGTCAGGCGGGCCCGCTGGCCGTTCTGATCACGGCCATCGGCGTGTCTTACTTCCTGCAGAACGCCGCGCAGCTTCTGTGGGGCGCCACGCCCAAGAACTTCACTTCGCTCGTCACCTTCCAGGTGCCGGAGTTCTTGGCCAAGTTCAATGTAAGCGCCGTCTCGCTCGTCACCATCGTCGCCTGCCTGGTTATCATGGCCGGCCTGATGTTCTTTACAGGTAAGACCAAGATGGGCAAAGCCATGCGCGCCGTGTCCGAGGACAAAGCCGCCGCTCAGCTCATGGGCATCAACGTCAACCGTACCATCTCGATGACGTTTGCCATCGGCTCCGCCCTTGCCGCCATCGCCGGTGTGCTCCTGTGCTCCTACTCGCCGGTCCTGCAACCCACCACGGGCGCCATGCCTGGCATCAAGGCCTTCGACGCCGCCGTCTTCGGCGGTATCGGCTCCATCCCCGGTGCCTTTGTCGGTGGCATTCTCATCGGCATCATCGAGGCGATGGCACAGGCTTACATTTCCACGAGCCTTGCCAACTCCATCGTCTTTGGTGTTCTGATCATCGTCCTGCTCGTCAAGCCTGCCGGCCTCTTGGGCAAGTACGTCCCCGAGAAGGTGTAGGTGAGCGTTATGAAGTTTCTTAAAGACAAGCAGACGCGTCACGACTTTGTTACGTACGCTATGTGCCTTGTGGCGTTCGCCATCGTGTTCTTTATGCAGTCCAGCCATATGATTCCGCGCATGATCGCCGGTCAGCTGGTTCCCATCACGGCCTATATCGTCATGGCCATCTCCCTTAACCTCGTCGTCGGCATCGCGGGCGACTTGTCGCTGGGCCATGCGGGCTTTATGAGTGTCGGTGCCTACACGGGCATCGTCACCGCGGTCGCCCTCGAGAGCGCCGTTCCCTCCGATCCGGTGCGCCTTATCATCAGCATTGTGGTCGGCGCTATCGCCGCTGCCATCTTGGGCTTCTTGATCGGTATCCCGGTCCTGCGCCTGAGCGGCGATTACCTGGCTATCGTGACGCTGGCCTTTGGCGAGATCATCAAAGAGATCGTCACCTGCCTCATTGTGGGTGTCGACTCCCGCGGCCTGCACGTGATCTTTAACATCACGGGCAACTCTACGATCGACGACCTGCATCTGCTCGAGGACGGTACCGCCATCATCAAGGGCGCCCAGGGCGCCTCGGGCGTGTCGACGTACTCGACCTTCCTCGCCGGTGCCATCCTGGTCATGGTCGCACTCGTGATCGTGCTCAACCTGGTTCGCAGCCGTACCGGTCGTGCCATTATTGCCGTGCGCGACAACAAGATCGCTGCCGAGTCTGTGGGCATCTCCGTCACCCAGTACCGCATGATCGCCTTTGTGGTTTCCGCTGCCCTCGCCGGCGCTGCCGGAGCCCTGTTCGGCGGTAACTTCTCGCAGCTTTCCGCCACTAAGTTCGACTTCAATACGTCCATCCTCATTCTGGTGTTCGTGGTCCTGGGCGGCCTGGGCAATATGCGCGGCTCCGTTATCGCCGCGGCGCTGCTCACGGTGCTCCCCGAGCTGCTCCGTCAGTTCTCGGACTACCGCATGCTCATCTACGCCATCGTGTTGATTCTGGTCATGGTCTTTACTAACAACCCACAGCTCAAGGCGTTCTTCGCACGCATTAAGGACCGCTTTGCTTCCAAGAAGGAGGTGGCAGCCGATGCCCAGTAAGTTTGAGTTCAACAAGGGCAAGATGGTCCCGTATCCTTCTGGCGCCATCGTTCCCGACCGCGACCTGGGCCAGCGCCCGGCGCTCGAGTGCATTCACCTGGGCATTGAATTCGGCGGCCTTAAGGCGGTCGACGACTTTAGCCTAACCATCGGCAAGACCGAGATTGCCGGTCTCATCGGCCCCAACGGTGCCGGCAAGACCACGGTCTTCAACCTGCTCACCAAGGTGTACCAGCCTACGCACGGCACCATCCTGCTCGACGGTGAGGACACTTCGGGCAAGTCGGTCTACCAGGTCAACCGCATGGGTATTGCCCGTACGTTCCAGAACATCCGTCTGTTCAACACCATGACGGTGGAGGACAACGTTAAGGTCGGCCTGCACAACCAGGAGCGCTACTCCGGCTTTGAGGGCGTGTTGCGCCTGCCGACGTATTGGAAACACGAGAAGGCCGCCCACGAGCGCGCCATGGAACTGCTGTCCATCTTTGATATGGAGCACCTGGCAAACGAGCAGGCCGGATCGCTGCCTTATGGTGCCCAGCGTCGCCTGGAGATCGTCCGCGCGCTTGCCACCAACCCCAAGCTACTGCTGCTTGACGAGCCTGCCGCCGGCATGAACCCGTCCGAGACCGCGGAGCTCATGGAGAACATCGTCAAGATTCGCGACACCTTTGGCATTGCCATCATGCTTATCGAGCATGATATGTCGCTCGTTATGAACATCTGCGAGGGCATCTGCGTGCTCAACTTTGGTAAGGTCATCGCCAAGGGTACCGCCGAGGAAATCCAGAACAACGATGCCGTTATCGAGGCGTATCTGGGTAAGCAGGATAAGGGGGAGAACTAAATGGCAGAGCCGATGCTTTCCGTCTACAACATCAACGTCTGGTACGGCGCCATCCACGCCATCAAGGACATCTCCTTTAACGTCAACGAGGGTGAGATCGTGGCCTTGATCGGTGCCAACGGCGCCGGTAAGTCCACGACGCTCAAGACCGTCTCGGGCCTGCTGCGCTCCAAGACCGGCTCCATCAAGTTTATGGGCGAGGACATTACCCATACGCCCGCTGATAAGCTGGTTGGTAAGGGCCTGGCTCAAGTTCCCGAGGGTCGTCGCGCCTTTTTGCAGATGACGGTTGAGGAGAACCTGGAGATGGGTGCCTATACGCAGCCCAAGTCCACGGTGGCTCCGGGCCTGGAGCGCGTCTACGAGCAGTTCCCGCGCCTGAAGGAACGTCGTCGCCAGGTCGCCGGTACCCTTTCAGGCGGCGAGCAGCAGATGCTCGTTATGGGGCGCGCCCTTATGAGTAACCCCAAACTGCTTATGCTCGACGAACCTTCCATGGGTCTGGCGCCGATTCTGATCGAACAGATCTTCCAGATTGTCGAGGACCTGCACAAGGCCGGCACCACGGTGCTTCTGGTCGAGCAAAACGCGCAGATGGCGCTTTCCATTGCCACACGCGGTTACGTGCTCGAGACCGGCAAGATCACCATGACCGGTACCGGCCAAGAGCTCCTGCACGACGACAACGTCCGCAAAGCCTACCTCGGAGGCTAACCCACCTAACAAAAGGGGCGCTGACTATCTCAGTCAGCGCCCCTTTTTAGTTGCGGTGAAATAGGGACTGAATACGGGCTCCAGAGGCCAAAAGAGTCCCTATTCCACCGCAACTTCATGGGGATGTGTGACAATGCCCGTCGGAAAACATCTGCTGTCTTTGGGGGTCTATCTATGCTGTATGAGTTTTGTGCCGAGAACTTTGAGCGGGTGCCGGCAGCTATCGATGCCGGTGCAAAGCGCATCGAGCTGTGCGATAACCTTGCCGTTGGTGGCACCACGCCTTCGGCCGGCGTTATCAGCGCTACGACCAACTATGCCCACGAGCACGATGCACGGGTGATGTGCATGATTCGCCCGCGTGGCGGCGACTTTCACTACAACCAGGACGAGTTGCGTATGATGGAGATGGACCTGGGCCTTGCCGTGAGCGCCGGCGTTGACGGCTTGGCCTTTGGCTGCTGCAAGCCCTGCGCTGGCGGATGGGCACTCGACGAGCTTACGTTGGGCGCCCTCGTGATGGCCGCGGGCTGCGCGACCGAGGAATGCAAGCGTGAACCCATCGACATCACCTTCCACATGGCGTTTGATCAGCTCTCGCCCGAGGCTCAGCTCGACGCGATTGACATACTCGCCGACTGCGGCATCACACGCATCCTGACGCATGGTGGCGCTGCCGGTGCGCCGATCGAGGACAACTTCGAAAACCTGGCCCGCTTGATCGAGTATGCGGGCGACCGCTTGACCATCCTTCCCGGCGGCGGCATTTCCACGGTCAACCGCGATACCGTGGCGGCGGCACTGGGCGTCTCCGAGCTCCATGGCACCAAGATTGTGCCGCTGGAGGTGTAGCCCGTGGCGCTGGTATTCGATGTCCAGCAGGCGAGCGGTAAGCCCGACGATAATCGTCGCCCTGGCACCGCGTGCCCCTTTTGCGACACGGAGGGGCTTGCCAACATCATCCAGCGCGATGGTGACTGCATCTGGCTCGAGAATAAGTTCAAGACATTGCGGGCCACACGTCAGACCGTATTGATCGAGTCTGCCAATCACGACGCCGACCTGGTGACCTATGAACCGGATGAGCTGCATCATGTGATGCGGTTTGCCCTGGGCTGTTGGCAGCAGATGATCGATTCCCAACAGTACTGCAGTGTGCTCATGTACAAGAACAAAGGCCCGCTTTCGGGCGGCAGCCTCGTCCATCCACACATGCAGATTGTGGGCTTGGAACAGGAGGACGGCTATGCGGCGCTGGCCTCAGCCAACTTTGAAGGCATCAGTGTCTGGCAACAGGGGAGAATCTCGGTCGACATCTCAACCGAACCGATCATGGGGTTCTTTGAGATCAACGTTTCAGCCCCGCAGGGAATCGCTGCCAGCGATGACACGAGAGACCAAGCCGAGGCGGATCTCTTCGCCGATGCGATCCAGGTAGCTCTGCGCTATATCCTGAACGAGCACCACGGTGGTCGCGCAGAGTCGTACAACCTGTTCTTCTATCACCTGGGCGGTCGGACCATTGCCAAGGCGCTGCCACGTTGGGTGGTTTCGCCCTACTTTGTCGGCTATCGTTTGGCCCAGGTCAATGCTGAGACAACGCTCGATATCGATGCTGAGCGCCTGCGTGCACATCTGGAGGCGCTCACATCGTAAAGTGAGCGCCCGCACACTGCGGACAGTCTAGCGCGCCATTGCATCGCGGCCGGCCTCGACGCGCTTGCGCTGGGCGGCGCGCTCCTCGCCGGTCAGACGCTCAAAGAGATGCCCGATAAGCGAGGCGAGTACCTGCTGAAACAGCGTTCCGCACATGACGGGAAACACGACTTCGCCCGGAAAGTGCTGCGTGGCGATGACGGCGCCCGAAGAGATGTTACGCATGCCGCAGGTAAAGCACATGGTGGTCGTCTCGCTATATGGCAGATGCAGCGTATGGGCGACCAGAAAACCGACGACAAAGCCACTGATGGCGAAGACCAAAATAAAGAGGGCGACTTCCAAGCGCACCGCGTTCATGTGCAGCACGTACTCGCTCATGGCGGTGGAGTTGGAGGCGATAACGCCCATCATCATGAAATTGCAGGCGGGCGAGAGCACGGGGGAGAGTTTTTCGTGCCCCCATCCGCGCGTGAGCTCGTTGATCACGATGCCGAGCACGGCGGGGATGGCGATCATAAAGGCCATGTCTTGCATCATGCTCGGCACATCGATCGAGACGGTGGCGCCCAGCAGGAGCTTGAGCGTGAGCGGAATCGTCACAGGGGAGATAACCGAGGACGTCAGGATGATGGTGAGCGCGAGCGGGCCGTTGCCGCCGAACATGCTAATCCACATAAAGGCAGTGACCGCCACGGGTACGCTGTACTCGAGCACGATGCCGCAGACAAGGTTGGGATTGGAGCCAAAGAATAACGATCCCATGGCATAGGCCACGATGGGAATAAGCGCCGCCGAGACGAGCAGTGCCAAAATCAGGTGCAGGGGACGGCGGAACACCTCGGCTACCTGGTGGAAGGTGTTGCTGAGCGCACCCTGAAACGTCATAAAGGCGAAGAGGGCGGGAACAATGGGCTTGAGCACGCCAATCTGCTGGGGAAAGAGCACGCCGAGCGCCACGCAAATCGGAACGATGACCTGCATATGCCCCGCGAGGAACTTTCCCAGTCCAGTCCATTGCTTCATATGTCCCGTGACTCCCTTTATCCGCGAACTCGTTTGTATGGATATGCTAGACGCTCACATGTGTCCGTGCGTCAGAAACGCTCGATTATTTCGAGGCTATTACCGGCATCGTTTACCGAAACCGCGGCGTGCTGCGGCGATTTGCGTCCGCGCCGCACGGTATAATAAATCCGTTCAACAGATCTGCCTGCCGAAGCGGGCATACACAGAGGACTCATCGCTATGAACCGTGAGAGGTATCGCGGCGACCTGCCCCTATCGGGGGTGGGCGCCTATGTCATCGCTTAAGACGACGCATCGCTGGGCGGTCGCTCGGCAAAACCCCGAGCTCGAAAAGGAGCTTTCGGCTGGCCTGGGCATACCCGGGCTGGTGGCGCGCATTATGGTTGCACACGGCATTACATCCATCGAGGAAGGCCAGCTGTTTTTGACACCTTCGCTCGATCGCGACTGGGCCGACCCACTCATTATCCCGGGCATGTCGGTCGTTGCCGACCGCGTCGAGCGTGCCATCCGCAACCACGAGCACATTGCGGTCTTTGGCGATTTTGACGTTGACGGTATTACGTCGACCTGCCTGTTGACCGAGGCACTGCGCACGTTTGGCGCCAATGTCACACCATTCATCCCGCACCGCTTTGACGAGGGATATGGCCTTTCGCGCGCGGCGCTCGACCGCGTCAACGAGCTCGCCCAACCCAATCTGATCGTGACCGTTGATAACGGTATCGCGGCGAAGGAGGAGGTCTCCTATCTGGAGAGCCTGGGAATCGATCTGGTGGTCACGGACCATCACGAGCCCTCCGATCAGGTGCCGCAGGGCGTGCCCCTAACCGACCCTAAGCTTGAGAACGAGGGTCCCTCGCGCGAGCTTGCCGGTGCTGGCGTGGCACTCAAGCTGGTGCAAGTCCTGGGCGAGCGTTTGGGCAAATCGTCGTATTGGCGTTCGTTGATTGAGGTCGCGGCGCTGGGTACCGTGTCCGACATGATGCCGTTGACGCCCGAGAACCGCGCGCTGGTCGCCGAGGGCATCCAGCAGATGCGCGTGACAGCTCGTCCCGGCTACATCGCGCTGGCAGCGCTCGCCAAGGCGGACCTCTCCAGCATTACGGCCGATGGCCTGTCGTTTTCGCTCATTCCTCGTCTGAATGCTGCCGGCCGCATGGCTGATCCCAAGCTGGCGCTCGACCTGCTGCTTGCCCGCGACCCCATCGAAGCGAGTGCGCTTGCCGCCGAGCTCGAGGAAATCAATCGCCAACGCCGCGAGATCGAGGCGGAGCTCACACGCGATGCCATGGCGAAGGTCGAGGAGACTTATGACGGCGGTCGCGCGATCGTCGTGGGCGGCGAGGGCTGGCACGAGGGCGTCAAGGGTATCGTAGCGAGCCGTCTGACCAACCGTTATCACGTGCCGGCGCTGCTTTTCTCGATCGAAGACGGTATCGCTCGCGGTTCGGGTCGCTCGGTGGGCAAGGTCAACCTGTTCGACGCCGTCGAGCGTTGCTCCGACCTGCTGATTCGTCGCGGCGGGCATGCGGGTGCGGTGGGCGTGACCATCGAGGCGTCCAAGCTCGACGAGTTCCGTCGACGTCTTTCCTCCGTGCTGTCCGAGCTTCCCGCCGAGGACTTTGAGGACACCGACGAGGTTGCCGCCACCGTCGACCTCTCCGAGCTGAATATTGAGACCATCGAGCAGATCTCCCGTCTTGAGCCGTTTGGCCAGGGCAACAAGGTGCCGCTGTTGGCGGCCGAGGGCGTGACAATGTGCGATCGCGCCGTGGTGGGCAAAACCGGCGAGCACATGCGCTTCGTGGCGACCGATGGCGCCGCGAGTGTGCCGGCCATTATGTTTCGCGTGCCGCAGATCGATAAGCTCATCAATTGCGATAGCGCCGTCGATTTGGTGTTCGAGGCCGTGGCCGAGCATTGGCAGGGACGTGTGAAGCCCAAGCTCATGATTAAAGATGTCTTGGTGCGCGATACCACGGCGCCCAATATCGACGACCCGGCATGTGAGCTTCGCCGCGGCGTGGAGCCTGCGGACGCCGGTCTTCGTCTGGAGTCCCGAAAGCGCCAAACGCTCGCCCAGCTTTCCTATACCGAGCTGACGCGCTCGCTTATCCATAGCTTTATCGGCTCGAACCAGCCGCACCGCGCGCAGGTCGAGGCGCTCGATGCCCTGGCCGATCATCAAAGTGTTCTGGCCGTTATGGGAACGGGGCGCGGAAAGTCCCTTATCTTCCATGTGCATGCCGCGCGCGAGGCGGTCCTTCGCGGGCGTGCAAGTATCTTTGTCTATCCGCTGCGCGCGCTCGTTGCCGACCAGGCCTATCACCTCTCATCGACGATGGCCGCGCTCGGCATTGGCGTAGGCGTGCTGACCGGCGAGACCGTGGAGGCGGCGCGCGATGACGTGTTTGCCGGCTTGGCTTCGGGCCGCACCGGCATCGTGCTCACGACGCCCGAGTTCCTGTCCATTCACCGCGACCGCTTTGCGCGTTCGGGGCGCATCGGTTTTGTCGTCATCGATGAGGCGCATCATGCCGGTCTTGCCAAGGGCGGCGACCGCAGTGCCTATCTCGACATGCCCGATATCCTCAAGGCCCTGGGTGACCCGGTCGTTCTGGCCGCGACTGCCACCGCAACGGCTCCGGTTGTGGCCGAGCTCGCCCGCGTGCTACCGATTACCCGTACGGTGGTCGACGAGACGGTGCGCGAGAACTTGCAGCTCGAGGACGACCGTGACCTTGCGAGCCGCGAGAACCGTTTGGTGTCGATTGTGGCGACGGGGGAAAAGACCGTCATCTACGTCAATTCGCGCGACCAGTCCGTGGCGCTCGCCAAGACGTTGCGCAAGCGTGTGCCCGATTGCGCAACCCATATCGCGTTCTATAACGCGGGGCTTGCGCGTTCCGATCGCCGCCGCGTGGAGGAAGCATTTCGAGACGGAAGCCTCAGCTGCATTGTTTCGACCTCCGCCTTTGGCGAGGGTGTCAACCTACCCGATATCCGCCATGTCGTGCTGTACCACATGCCGTTTGGCGGCATTGAGTTCAACCAGATGAGCGGACGTGCCGGCCGCGATGGCCAGCCCGCCGTGATCCATCTGCTCTATTCGTCGCGCGACGCCCGCATTAACGAGCGCCTGCTCGACTGCTATGCGCCCGAGCGCGACGAGCTCGTCACGCTCTATCGCGCGCTGCAGACCATGTGGCGCTCCAACCGCGGCAAAACCGGGGACGATTCCTTTAGCGCGAGCGATATCGACATCGCGCAGATGTGTCTTGCCATCGATGCCCGCACGCCGGTCGACGAGCGCTCGGTGGAAAGCGGCCTGGGAATCTTCGAAGAGCTTGGTTTCTGTCGCGTTTCGGGGTTTGACGACACCCGTCGCATCGCGATGGCCGAAAACCCCGGCCGTGTGCAATTGAGCAGGTCAATTCGCTATTTGGAGGGCTTGCGCTCGCGCATGGAGTTCTCGGCTTTCCGGAGTTGGGCGCTCGATTCGTGTGCTTCTGATATGCTAGCCAAAGTTAACCGCCCGATCGTACCGCGGGCCTAGGGGAAGGGGACCTCGATGGATGCCGCAGCCCGTACCGCCCATGATTCCACCCTCCAGCCGTTTTCGGAGATGGAGCACTATAAGCATGCCGATGAACTGCCGCCCGAGATTATGGCGGACAGCTACGACAAGCTGGAGCGCCTGTGCCTCAAATATATGAATGAGGAGGACTTCTCTAAGGTGGAGCAGGCCTATTGCTTTGCCGCCGAGAAGCACTGCAACCAAAAGCGCCGCTCGGGTGAGATGTACATCAACCATCCCGTCGAGGTGGCCATCATCTTGGCCGATCTCAAGATGGACTGCGATGTGGTGTGCGCCGCGCTGCTGCACGATACCGTCGAGGACACCGAGACCTCGCTTGCCGATGTTTCCGGCCTGTTTGGCGATACGGTGGCCGAGCTCGTCGATGGCGTGACCAAGCTCACCAACATCGAAGTCGATAGCATGGACGAGAAGCAGGCGCTTACGCTGCGCAAGATGTTCCTCGCCATGTCCAAGGACATCCGCGTTATTATCGTTAAGCTTGCCGACCGCCTGCATAACATGCGTACGCTGGCGGCCCTTCGCGAGGACCGTCGTCTGTTTAAGGCCCGCGAGACCATGGACGTGTATGCGCCCCTGGCCGACCGTCTGGGCATGAGCTCTATTAAGTGGGAGCTCGAGGACCTGTCCTTCTTCTACCTTGAGCCCGACGCCTACCAGCGCATCGCGCGCATGGTGGCGGAGTCGCGCGAGGTCCGTGAGCGCTATCTGGCCGAGACCATCAAGACGCTCACCGACGAGCTCAACCGCATTGGCCTGGAGGGCTTCCAGATCAATGGTCGCTCCAAGCACTATTGGTCTATCTACCAAAAGATGAAGCGCAAGGGCAAGGAGTTCTCCGAGATCTACGATTTGGTGGCGCTGCGCGTCATCACGCATTCGGTGCGCGATTGCTACTCCACGCTCGGCGCGGTGCATACGCTGTGGCACCCCATGCCCGGTCGCTTTAAAGACTATATCGCCATGCCCAAGGTCAATAACTACCAGTCGCTCCATACGACGGTTATCGGCCCCACGGCCCGCCCGCTCGAGATTCAGATTCGAACCTATGAGATGCATGAGCAGGCCGAGTACGGCATTGCCGCCCACTGGCTCTATAAGAAGTCGGGCGGATCGTCTGCGTCTAAGACCAATGATGCCCAGCGTTTGGACGACCAGATTAACTGGCTCAAACATTCGCTGGATTGGGCAGCGTCTGATGAGATTACCGACGCTAAGGAATACCTGCACTCGCTGAAGGTCGACTTGTTTGACCAGGAGATTTTTGTCTTTACGCCCAAGGGCGAGGTCATGGCGCTTCGCGCCGGCTCCACGCCGCTCGACTTTGCCTACGCCGTTCACACCGAGGTGGGCAACCACTGCGTCGGTGCCAAGATCAACGGTGCGGTGGCCCCACTCACGCACGAGATCAAGACGGGCGACCGCGTCGAGATCCTGACCAACAAGAGTTCCAAGCCGTCTCGTGATTGGCTCAAGATCGTTAAGACGCCTTCCGCCAAGTCAAAGATTCGCCGTTACTTCGCTGCCGCGACCAAAGACGATGACGCTGCTGCCGGCCGCGATATACTGGCCAAGGACCTGCGCAAGCGCGGGTATGGCATCTCTACGCCGCGATCCACGCGTGCGCTCAACGCCGTGGCGGAGCAGTTGAACTTCAAGCAGCTCGAGGACCTGTTTGCCGCCGTGGGCGCCGGCAAGGTTGCCCCGCGCGCCGTGGGTAACAAGGTCGAGCAGATTTTGGACCCCAAGCCCGAGGAGCAGCTCACCAAGGCCGAGGCTATCGCCGAGGTCGTGAAACAGCCGGCCCGAGGCTCCAACCGAAAGCCGCAAAAGCGCGGCAAGAGCGCCAGCAACGGCATTATCGTCAAGGGCGAGAGCAACAGCGGCCTGCTGGTCCGTCTGGCACATTGCTGCAATCCGGTGACGGGCGACGATATCGTCGGCTTCATCACGCGCGGTCGTGGCGTTTCGGTGCATCGCGCCAACTGCCCCAACGTCAAGGGTCTTATGGAGCATCCCGAGCGCATGATCGAAGTGGAGTGGGACGGCGCTGCCGACACCCTCTTCCAGGTCGAGATCGTGGTCGAGTGCCTGGACCGCATGGGCCTGCTCAAGGATGTCACTATTGCCATTGGCGATGCGGGCGGCAATATCCTTTCGGCCGCCACGTCGACCAACCGCGAGGGTATTGCAACCCTGCGCTTTATGGTCGAGATCTCGGACGCGAGTGGTCTGGATCCGCTGCTGGCCTCTATCAGCAGCGTTGACTCGGTCTACGACGCACGCCGCCTGATGCCCGGCGAGGGTGGAGCCCAGCTTAAGCGCCGCGTTTAGTCGCGACGAACGCGCCACATTATCAATATTCGCTACACTCGAGGCATCGTTTGATGCCTCGAGTTCTATAGAGAGGAGAGGGACATGAGTGCTATGTCCTTGGATGTAACTCCCAAGGGGTCGGTCGAGATCGAGACGCTCGTAAACGGTCCCATTCAGACCAATAGCTATGCTCTTATTTCGGGCAATGAGTGCGTGATTATCGACCCTGCGTGGGAAGGCGAGCGCCTGGTGGAGCATATTCGAGCCGAACATCCCGGCGTACGCGTGCTTGGCGCCGTATGCACTCATGGCCATGCCGATCATGTTGGTGGTGTTGCCGGCGTGCGAACCACCGTTGGCGAGGGCTGCCAGTATGAGCTGTGTGCTAAGGATGCGGCGGTGCCGCATACGAACATCAAGGAACAGCGAGCTATGTGGGGCATTGAGACGCCCGACCCCGGGGAGCCGACGCGCCTGCTCGCCGAGGGCGATACTCTCAAGGTGGGCGATATCTGCCTGCAGGTGATCGAGACGCCAGGGCATACGCCGGGCGGGATCGTCTTGTTTGCTGCCACCGAGCAGGGGAACATTGCCTTTGTGGGCGACACCCTGTTTCCGGGTGGGCACGGCCGCACCGATCTTGCCGGTGGCGACGAGGCGGCGATTCTGCGCTCGCTCTCCAAGCTCGCCCGGCTTCTCCCGCCCGATACCGTTTGCCTAACCGGGCATGGCGATTCGACCACCATGGCACGCGAGCTCATGCAGAACCCTTTCATGCAGGTGTAGCTTTATAGTCAGCTTCTAAAGCACGAGAAGCGTCCAAACGTCAAGCTATTTTTCCCCAACGGGTCAATTTCGTAGGGCAAACGGTCAAAAAAGTCTGTTTGGACGATATTCGTGAACAAACGAACGTTTATGCTCGGGTGCGCCGTGGTAAAATCACAGGCGTTATCGGAGCAACCTTACAGGAGGTTTCTTTTATGCTCGTCAACGCAGCAGACATGCTCAAGAAGGCCGAGGCCGGCAAGTACGCTCTCGGTGCCTTCAACACCAACAACCTCGAGTGGACCCTGGCTATTCTCCAGGCCGCCGAGGAGGCCAAGTCTCCGCTGATCCTTCAGTGCACCGCTGGTGCCGCTAAGTGGATGGGCGGTTTCAAGGTCTGCGCCGACATGGTCAAGGCTGCCGTCGAGGCCACGGGTGTTACCGTTCCCGTCGCCCTTCACCTCGATCACGGTTCTTACGAGGACTGCTTCAAGTGCATCGAGGCCGGCTTCACGTCCATCATGTATGACGGCTCTCACGAGGAGACCTTCCAGCTTAACCTCGACCGCACCAAGGAGCTCGTTGAGCTTGCCCACTCCAAGGGCATGTCCATTGAGGCCGAGGTCGGCGGCATCGGCGGCACCGAGGACGGCGTGACCTCCAACGGCGAGCTCGCTGACCCCGCTGAGTGCAAGCAGATTGCTGACCTGGGCGTCGACTTCCTCGCCTGCGGCATCGGCAACATCCACGGCGTGTATCCCGCCGACTGGGCTGGCCTTTCCTTCGAGCGTCTGGGCGAGATCAAGGCTCAGACCGGCGACCTGCCCCTCGTTCTGCACGGTGGCACCGGCATCCCCGAGGATCAGATCAAGAAGGCCATCTCCCTGGGCATCTCCAAGATCAATGTCAACACCGACCTGCAGCTCGTCTTCGCCAAGGGCGTCCGCGAGTACATCGAGGCTGGCAAGGATCAGCAGGGCAAGGGCTTTGACCCCCGCAAGCTCCTCAAGCCTGGTCGCGACAATATCGTTGCCCGCACCAAGGAGCTCATGGAGGAGTTTGGCTCCGTCAACAAGGCGTAAGTAGCGGTTTAACTTTCCCGTCGGAGGCCCCGTTCACCCTACGCTTTTCCCTTGCGCTCACCTGGCTTTGCCAGAAGTCGCGCAATGGGAAAAGCTCCGGGTGAACGGGGCCTCCTTCGTTAACCCGCTACAGGGTTACTGGGCTGATTTCATATAATTTAGACTACCGTTTATCGGTGTTAGGGGCTCCTTGGTTGGGGCTTTGTTTTTATGCCGGTACAATGGACTCAACTTGTCGTTTGACGTGGGAGTGGTTATGGCTGTTGTTGATGTTTTGCCTTCGGATGGGAAGGTTATTGACGAGGGTCCTGTTGGTTGCTCTGTTGATGTTTGCTGTGATGACTTTCGTCATCTCGATATTGGTCTGCCGCCCGAGATTCTTCGTCTTAAGGATGCCGGCTATTTGACGCAGGCTGTTGCGGCTTGTGATCGCCTTTTGGAGCAGAATCCTGAGCCTTCGCTGGCTGCTTGTGTTCGTGCCGAGCGGTATCGCATGCTCGAGACGCCGCTTCATTTTTCGGTGTCGCGCGATCAGGCTATTGCGATGATTCTCGAGGAGTGGCCAGAGTTTACCGAAGAGCTGTTTGATGACCTGATTAATCGTAAGCGTATTGACTGGCGCTTTATCGATGGCGAGCTGTTCGTTCTCGACAACTTCCTCGATTCACTTCGCGTGTACCCCAAGGAGGTTCCGGGCCTGCGTCCCGATTCTACGGACGGCATCGCGCTGCGTAACCAGATGCTCAGGGAGATGGAGTCGCAAAACGGGTTGACTCGCGTCATCACGCTTAAGGCATCCGTGTCTGTTCCCGGGGCTCTGGAGGGAGAGTCTGTTCGCGCGTGGCTACCCGTTGCCGCCGCCTGTCGTCAACAGTCTCATATCGAGGTTCTCGATATGACGTCGGGGGGTACCGTTGCCCCTGAAAACGTTTCGGCTCGCGCTGCCTCTTGGACATCTTCGACTGAACATTCATTCTCGGTGACCTATCGCTATCACATCGATGCCGCCTATTGCGATATCTATGGTGGCGCGCTCCCATCGCATACGTGCATGGACACGCCGCTGCCCGAGGACACTTCCGAGGACCGTCCGCACATTGCGTTTACGCCGTACCTGCGACAGTTGACGGAGCGTGTTATTGACGGGCTCGAGGATCCGCTCGATCGCGCTCGTGCTATCTATGATTACCTGACGCAGCATATCGACTATCGCTATCAGCCACCGTACCTGCTTTTGGGATCTATTGCCGACGACTGTGCGCATTCGCTTCGCGGCGATTGCGGCGTTATGGCGCTCACGTTTATCACCATGTGCCGCATCGCGGGCGTTCCTGCCCGTTGGCAGAGCGGCCTGTATGTTGCGCCCGATTCGGTGGGGCCGCACGATTGGGCTGAGTTCTATACGCCACAGACCGGTTGGCTTAACGCCGACGTATCGTTTGGTTCCTCGGCACGCAGGATGGGGGAGGAGTGGCGTCGTCGTCACTACTTTGGCAATCTCGACCCGTGGCGTATGGTGGCCAACAACCGATTCCAGGCTGAATTTGTGCCTGCTTTCGATGGTATGCGCGAGGATCCCTATGACAACCAGATGGGCGAGGCCTCGGTTGACGGACGTGGATGTCGTAAGCGGGAGATGTTGCGCAAGGTTGAGCTTATCGAAATGCTCGAAGTTCCATTTTCGGACTAATCAAAAGAAAGCTGTGATAAACTAACTCACGCATTACGTGCCCGAGTGGCGGAATTGGCAGACGCAGTGGACTCAAAATCCACCGTTGGCAACAACGTGCGAGTTCGAGTCTCGCCTCGGGCACCATACATGCAAAAGAGCGTTCAAGGGGGTCAAGGCCCCCTTTTTCGTGCCGAACTCGCGTGAGCGCGCGGATCGTTAAGCAAACAGGCCTGTGGCCTGTTTGTAGCGGAGCGTGGCGAGGGCGCCATGCGCCCGAAGCCCGGGGCTTCGCGAAGCGAAGGCCCTTCGAGTCTCGCCTCGGGCACCATACATGCACCTGCGCTTCAAGGGGGTCGGTTGATTTTCAATCTCAACGCAACAGCCTGAACGGACCCCGCGTTTCCGCAGCT
>UQZM01000010.1 GCA_900545615.1 uncultured Collinsella sp. | reverse complement strand
GACAACGTCGGTCTGCTGCTCCGCGGCATCAAGCGTGAGGACATCGAGCGCGGCCAGGTTCTCTGCAAGCCCGGTTCGGTTACCCCGCACACCAAGTTCACCGGCGAGATCTACGTTCTGACCAAGGAGGAGGGCGGCCGTCACACCCCGTTCTTCGATGGTTATCGTCCTCAGTTCTACTTCCGTACCACCGACGTTACCGGTACGGTCAAGCTCCCCGAGGGCACCGAGATGGCTATGCCTGGTGACCACATCACCATCGAGGGCGACCTCATCCACCCGATCGCCATGGAGGAGGGCCTGCGCTTCGCTATCCGCGAGGGTGGCCACACCGTCGGTTCGGGCATCGTCTCCACGATCATTGAGTAAATTAGCTCTTTGATATAGCTGACTTAGAGAACCCGGCACTTATATGGGTGCCGGGTTCTTTTCTGCAATGGATATTGAGCCGTTGCTGGTGTCGAGAGGATCGATAATGGTCCTGGATGCACCGTCGATTAGCTCTCGATGGCTTCATTGATGTGTTCCAAATATGAATGGATCCACCGAGAACCAATTGACTCGAGGTTTTCATTGACAGCACTTACGTGGAGCTGATAAAGTAACAACTCGTGCCCGTACGGGGCGGAAATGAAAGGTTCAGGATACATGCGTACTCTAGTTACTCTTGCGTGCACTGAGTGCAAGCGCCGCAACTATACGACCACCAAGAACAAGTCGACCATGCCTGATCGTATGGAGATCAAGAAGTATTGCCCCTGGTGCCGTCACCACACGCTGCACAAAGAGACTCGCTAGTCTCTAGTCACATACGCCAGTAGTTCAATTGGTAGAGCATCGGTCTCCAAAACCGAGTGTTGAGGGTTCGAGTCCTTCCTGGCGTGCCAGTCATTATTCCGTAAGCTCACACTTGGGGGCTTACGGTTTACTCATGTATAAGCGCATTGCGCGGAGGTAACCCAAATGGCCAACAAGAAGAACAAGAAGAAGGCTCAGCAGCCGGCACCTGCCAACAAAGCTGCCGCCAACTCCAAGGTTGAGGCCAAGAAGGCCGTTGCCAAGAAGAACGAGAAGGCTGCGAAGTCCAAGAAGAACGAGAAGCCTGGTTTCTTCGCCCGCACCAAGAAGTATTTCGCTTCGGTCAAGTCCGAGATGAAGCGTGTCACGTGGCCCGATAAGAAGGAGCTCGTGAACTACTCGGTTGTTGTTTGCGCTTCTCTGATCGTCGTCGGCGTCGTCATCGCTCTGCTCGATGCTGGCTTTGGCGAGGCTCTTGCTCTGTTCTCTGGATTGAGGGGCTAAACCATGTCTAAGCGTTGGTACGTCGTTCACACTTACTCTGGATACGAGAACCGCGTTAAGTCCGATCTCGAGCATCGCATCGAGACTATGGGCATGCAGGACCGTATCTTTGATATCGAGATTCCTATGGAGCGCGTCACCGAGATTAAAGAGGGTGGCAAGCGTGAGACCAAGGATTCCAAGATCTTCCCGGGTTATGTCCTGGTCCGCATGGAGATGGATGACGATGCTTGGACGTGTGTTCGTAACACGCCTGGCGTCACCGGTTTCCTAGGCGGCAACGGCAAGCCCGCTCCGCTTTCCCGCGACGAGTACAACAAGATGACTCGTCGTCCCGGTAAGGGCGATTCGCCCAAGCGCACCTCGGTTGATATTGAGGTCGGTACGTCCGTCCGCGTCACCGATGGCCCGCTTACCGACTTTGATGGCAAGGTCTCCGAGGTTAACACCGAGGCTGGCAAGCTCAAGGTCACGCTGATGATCTTTGGCCGCGAGACGCCGGTCGAGCTCGACTTTAACCAGGTCGCTGTCATCGCTTAAGTTTTCGTCCGTTCGCGCGAGCGTGCTTCTTCTGTGACTGCTCATCTCAGGAGTGCTTCTAACACGTGCGTGCTTACGATATAGCAAGTACTTCACACTCGTGATTCGAAAGGAATGACCATGGCTGAGAAGAAGGTTGCCAACGTCATTAAGCTCCAGATTCCTGCTGGTGCAGCAAACCCCGCTCCTCCCGTCGGCCCCGCCCTGGGCGCTGCTGGCGTGAACATCATGCAGTTCTGCCAGGCCTTTAACGCCGAGACGCAGGACAAGAAGGGTGACATCATCCCCGTTGAGATCTCTGTCTACGAGGACAAGTCCTTCTCCTTCATCACCAAGACCCCGCCGGCGGCTCACCTTATCAAGAAGGAGCTGAACCTCAAGTCTGGTTCCGCTAAGCCCCAGGCCGACAAGGTTGGTCAGCTCTCCCAGGAGCAGCTCACCAAGATCGCCGAGATCAAGATGCCGGACCTCAATGCCAACGACATTGACGCCGCCAAGAAGATCATCGCCGGTACCGCCCGTTCCATGGGCGTCACCATCGCTGAGTAGCGATTTCTTATGGTAACGGCGGGTGCTCCGACCGGGGCGCCCGTTAAATGTGTGCAATAGGGCACACGATACGATGTGGGAGGGCTCACGCCCGTTTAACCACAGGAGGTAATGCACATGGCTAAGCATGGTAAGAGCTATAACGCCGCTGCCGAGAAGATCGACCGCGCCACGCTCTACACCCCCCTTCAGGCTGCCAAGCTCATCAAGGAGCTCGACACCGCCAAGTTCGACGAGACCGTCGAGGCTCACTTCCGTCTGGGCATCGATACTCGTAAGGCTGACCAGAACATCCGTGGTTCCATCTCCCTGCCCCACGGCACCGGCAAGACCGTTCGTGTTGCCGTCTTCGCCGAGGGCGAGAAGGCCCGTGAGGCTGAGGCTGCCGGCGCCGACATCATCGGTTCCGACGAGCTCGTCGCCCAGATTCAGAAGGGCGAGATCAACTTCGACGCCGCTATCGCTACGCCGAACATGATGGCCAAGGTTGGCCGCATCGGTAAGATCCTTGGTCCCCGTGGCCTCATGCCGAACCCCAAGCTCGGCACCGTGACCATGGACGTCGCCAAGATGGTCTCCGAGCTCAAGGCTGGCCGCGTTGAGTACCGCGCCGACCGCTACGGCATCTGCCACGTGCCCCTGGGCAAGAAGTCCTTCTCTGAGCAGCAGCTCGTCGAGAACTACGCTGCCCTGTACACCGAGATTCTGCGCGTCAAGCCCTCTTCTGCTAAGGGCAAGTACGTCAAGTCCATCTCCGTGTCTTCCACCATGGGCCCTGGCGTCAAGGTCGATCCCGCTGTCCAGCGTGACTTCCTGACTGAGTAACTGCTAGTTACTGCCTGAGTACAGCAAGCATTGCTAAAGAAACCCGGTTCTGCCTTGTGCAGGACCGGGTTTCTTGCTATCGCGTCAAAAGCACCATAAAGGGGACAGTGTCCCCTTTATGGTGGTTACCAGGGTGTTCTGGCTGTTGAAGACTCGATGGCTTCGTGGCGTTTGAGCTCGCGGCGCATGGTTTGTGAGTTGAGCCAAGCTGCTTGCCAGCCGCGGATGGGGTAGTGCGTCTGGTCGAGCTCAAACTGCGTATAGCCGCAGGCGTTGATGATCGTCGTTCCACACACATGCTGACGCTCGCGCTGAAAATCGCAACCGTAGCTTTGGTGCACATGCCCGTGCACCATGTAGTCGGGATTCCAGGATTCGAGTGCTGTGTTAAAACACTCGAATCCTCGATGCGGCAGATCGTCCAGATCACCCATACCGGCGGCGGGTGCATGGGTAAGCAGAATGTCGCACCCGCCGACCATCCTAACCTTACGCGACAGCTTACGCATGCGCTTGGACATCTCGCGTTCGGTGTACATGTTGGCGCCGTCGCGATAACGCATGGACCCGCCAAGGCCCGCAATGCGAATCCCTCGGTACGTGTACACGCTGTCCTCTACGCAGATACATCCACCCGGTGCATGACGTGCGTAGCGGTCATCGTGATTGCCGCGCACGTAGATGAGCGGTTTGTTGATGACCGTAACCAAAAACTCAAGATAGTCCGGGTCCAGATCGCCGGCGGACAAAATCAGGTCGACGCCCTCAAAGCGTTCCTTGCGAAAGCACTCCCAAAGGCATCGTTCTTCGGTATCGGCTATGGCAAGGATTTTCATAGGGCAGGGACTTTCGGCTCATCGTCGAGCTGCGGAATGGTGCCTACCACGTTATCCGCCAGCCAATTCATCTCGACAATCTGCGTGCTCGGCAGCGGAGGGAAGCCTTCGATCTGTACCACGCCGTTCTGACTGTGGAGCTCGCCGCCAAAGGGGTTGATGGATCCCTCGACAATGCCGTTGCGGAGCAACTGCACGAGTTTGCGCGTCTGGTAGGGTAGGCCCGGAGCGTAACGGATGTCGATAACGCCGGAGCTCATGCCGTACCAGTAGTTGACGGCGCGCACTTGGTTGTCATCGCTGGTCTCGTCCCACGTGCCGTGCAGAAGGCTGCGAACGATGAGCTCGTAGTAACGGCCCCAGTTCCATACCGGCATGGCGATGCCGGTAACCTTGCCATCGACCAGGCGGTGGAGTCCGTAGGCCGTAGGGTCTTCGAGCGACTTTGACATGTCAGCGCCGGTCATGACGCTCACGCCTTCGCGGCACATGGCCTCGGCGAGACCGCCGGCGGGCACATCGCCCCAGGTGAGGATAATTTGCGCGCGGGGGTCGAGCAGCGAGGCACCGATGGCAAAGGCATTGATCTCGCTGAGCGCGCCGGATGCGAAGACCGACGCGTGGTAGCCGATGCGATGGTTGTCCGCCATGCTGGCGGCAAGGGCGCCCAGGAGGAACTTGGCCTCGTACATCTTGCCAAAGTACGAACGGACGCTTTGGTGGGGAAGGCCGATAGAGCAGTTAAGGAACCGAACCTGGGGATACTCAACGGCAGCTCTGAGCGTGTATTCCATCAGGCGGTGCGAGGTCGAGAAGATGACGTTGTCTCCATGTTTGACAGCCGTTTCCACGGCGGCGTAGAACACGTCCGGATCGTGACAGTCTTCGAACGCCTCGGTGCGCACGATACCGTCAAAGTGCTCATCGAGATACTGACGTCCTTGGTCGTGCAGACTGTCCCAGCTCGACGCCGCACAGGGGAACTCATGGATAAAGGCGATGCGCAGGGGGTTGGACGTCGAGTAGACGGTCTTGCCCATAAAGAAGTTGAGCACGCCAGAGGTGGACTTGGCGGGCGTCTCCTCCTCGTCGACGCTCGGTGCTTCGACAAGATCGACCTTGTCCTCGTCATTTTTGCCGGCAATGACCAGCTCGCGCCAGATCTTGCACAGGCGGTTTACGACGATATCCGTCGGCGTATCCAGCAGGCGGTCCTGGTTGTACACATTGAGGTAGACGAGCATGGCGTCGGCAGGCGTAATGTCCAGGTGGTCGCCGCCTGCGCGAAGGTAGGCGCGCTTAAAGAGCAGGAAGGTGTGGCGTAGGTAGTCGACCTTTTTCTGCGGCCATTTTTCGATAAGGTTCTGACCGAGCATCTTCGCGAGCGTTTCGTAGCTTCCCTCACGCGAGAACTCGATCTCGTATAGGGGGCAGACGCGCCAAAACGCGCAGAACTCGCCGTACAGGCGGCTTTCGACGGAATCCCATGTGCCGGGGTAGAGACGGGTGACCTTGGCCGAAACCGTCGGGGCGTCTAGGAATTTGAGGACACTGACGCGTTTGTTGCCTTCTTGGACATAGAACCGATGCATGAACTCGGTGACGATGACGGGGTCGCGATAGCCCTCGGTCACCTGGATGTCGTAGAGGTTGGACCACTTGCGGGCGAACTCGGTGCTAAACGGAAGCAGGGGCATAAAGTTACACGAAAAGGCGGACTGACGGCCCTTGGTGACCGTGCCGACGACCATTTCGAGCGGAATATCCCGCAGGCCGACATTCTCTCGCTGACCTAAGGGGAGCTGAGCAACCAAGCTATCGAGGTCCGTAAGGTATGGATGCTCGCTTTGGCTAATGGCGCGTCGACGTCCTTGCTCGCCGCGCTTGCGTGCTTGACGATAGGCCTCTTCCATAATGTTGCTCCCTTAGTCGTTTAAACAACTATATGAACCATGGTACCACGAATGAAAACCACTACAAAGATGCCTGACCCCTTTGCGGTGGTTTAGGCGATGATGGGGGCGATGGCGCGGATGCAGGCGTCGGCAGCGGTGAAAGTGGTGCTGTCGTCGCTGACGATAAAGATGATCTTTCCTTTGATGCCAAAGTCGCCGATTTCGCTAAAGAGTACGTAGGGCTCCTTGTCAAAGCCCGAGATGGGAAGCACGGCGGCCTTGGTGGCGCTGGTCAGCTCGTCTGCCAGCACGTCAAGGGAAGCCCACTTGGACGTGTCCTTTACGGCAACGGGCACGGCCACGCGCCCAAAGGGCATCAAATGCACGAGTGTGTTCTTGGAAATGTTGGAGTTGGGCACAATGATGGTCTGTCCACAGGCATCCTCAATCGTTGTATGGCGCCAAGTGATGTCTTGGACCACGCCGGATACGCCGCCGACCTCGATATTGTCGCCGGGCTTGATGATGCCCATAAAGGTCACCTGCATGCCGCCGATAAGGTTTGACAGCGTGTCCTGAAAGCCGAGCGAAATGGCGATGCCGCCGACGCCAAGAGCGGCAACGAGGGCGTTTGCGTTAATGCCAAAGCAGTTGTCGAGGATAAAGCTGCCGCCGATCATCCAGATGACGGCGCGCGCGATGTTGATGAAGATACTCGATGCCGGAAGCGGGTTATCGTCTCGGTTAAGCAGATGGTTCAGGGTCTTGGATACGACCTTGGCGGCGACGGCGGTGCCTATCGCCAAGATGACGGCCCAGATGATGTTGTGGACCCACCGTTGCTCAAAGAAATGAAGAATCGGCTCAAACAATTCCATGTAGGGAAAACCTCCTAATGATCGTCCAACCATGATACCCACCAAGAAGCCCGTCCGATCACATCGGACGGGCTTCTGTGCTCGATATAAGGTTTACGCGGCGGGGCTGTAAGGCCCGGCGGTGTAGCTTAGCGTCGACGCTTCCAGATAATGCCGAGCATGATGACGATGATGCCGCCGATAAGGCACGCGCCAACTACTGCCAGCGTGCGGTCTCCCGTTGCGGCAAGCTTACCGGTCGTCTTCTTGGTGATGACCTTCGTGGTCGCCGTGTCCGTCTTAGACGAGGGCTTAGGCGTCGGGGCCGGTGAGGGCGTGGGGTCCACGGCTGCGGAGCCGAAGCCGATGGTGCCGGCGAGCCCGGCCATCTTGCTCTCCCAGCCGTTCTGCCCGATCAGCGCCCTTAGCGCTGACTCGCAGGTACCCCACTCGGTGTGCTTGGTGGCGTTTGCGAAGGTGGGGAAGTCGGTCGTGTTGGTAATGATGTAGTTGTTGGTGGCGACGGTATAGGTCTTGGTGGGATCGAACGTGCTGCCGTCTTTGGTGAGTGTGGCACTCACAATGCGCTTGCCTTCGGGCTGCGTCCAATCAATCGTCACGTTGATGCCGCCAAAGGAGAGAACGCTGCCAGAGTCATCGCGCCACTTGTACTTGTTTTGCGCCTCCTGCTCGGTGTGACCGGCCGCCACATAAGCCTGCTGAAGCTCGTAGCTGTCGTTGCAATCGTCGCTGATTTGTAGCGAGTGCTCGAGCGCTGCGAGGAAGTCCGCGCCGGTCATGGTCCAGGTCTCCACGGTGTTGCCGTAGGGCGAGATGGCGATGACGTTGCCGGCGGTCACGTTGCCCGCCGCGATGCCGCCGCGGATGCCGCCAGCGTTTTCGATAGCGAAGTCCGCGCCCGTCAGGGCAAGATAGGAGCCGCAAATCACGTGGCCGATGGTCTGGGCCTTGGTGGTGTAGCCCTCCTTGCCGGGGCGGAAATCGGTGGTGCGCACCATTTCCCAACCATGCGTGCCTGCGGCGTCCTCGCCGTAGAAATAGTTGGTGGTGGATGTGCCGAGCACCTTGTTCGATTCGTTTTCAAAGTCCTCGTCGAGCGGCTTGATCTTGTTGCGGACGGCTTCAAGGCGGCTTTGGTAGTCGGAGCCCTTGTCGGGGTCTGCCAAAAGGTCGTTGACGTTCTTGGCGGTGTAGAGCTTCTCGTCGCTACCGTCTGCAGGGACCGTGACCGTGTCATCGTCGGTCGTCTCGGTGTCATTCGTGTTGTACTTGTACGGAATGGAAAGCAGCCCCACCTCGGCAAAGGCGCTGCCTGCCTCGACAACGTGGATCGTCTTGCCGTCGGCTCCCGTCACCTTCTCGTTAAGGTTGATGTGCTCGTGGCCTGCGATAAGGGCATCGACGCCACGGAGTCGCGTGGCAAAGGTCTTGGCGTCGAGCGTGTGCGCGATACACACAACAACATCGCAGCCCTCCTTGCGCAGCTGCTCTGCCTCGGTATTGATGGCGTTCGCGGCACTCGAGAAGCTGGTGCCCGCGACCAGGTCCGCGCGCAGCGAGGAACCTAGCGACTCATCCATGGCACCCACGAAGCCGACCTTGATTTTGTAGTCGAATGTGGAGTGATCCTCGGTATCCTCCCAGGTGCGATCGAGCGTCTTCGTGATGCTCGAGCTCCATACGCCGCTCGTGGACTTCGCGTTCGCGCAGAGCATGGCGAAGGGCGTGCCGGTGGTGCTGTAGCCGGTCATGGTGCGGAGTTTGTCTGCGCCGTAGCTCCAGTCGTGGTTGCCCGGCGTGGTCGCGTCGTAGCCGTCTACATAGAAGGTGTCCATGAGCTCGGCGATGCTCTTGCCCTCGCTCATGGTGGCGAAGGACTGCCCGTGGAAGGTGTCGCCCGCATCGAGCAAAAGATCGGGGCGCTGTTTTGGGCGCTATAGAGAACCGCCAGCCCATCAAAGCCCACAGTGCCGGTGCCCTTGCTTGCGTTGTAGCTGTACTTGTAGCTGCCGTGGATGTCGTTGGTGTGCATGACGGCCACGGAGCCGTCAATGGCGGCGGGCAGGTTCCCCGCGAAAGCGAGGCTTGGGATGCCTGCGAGCGCGCCGGCAAACAACGCGGCGGCTAACGCAAGGCGGGGGAGTCTTTTCATGGCAGTTTCCTTAGTCCTTAGCCAGAATGTCTGGTTGAATATCGGATTATCGACATAATATGCGAAAACCGCCGCAAGGGCGCCTGTCCCTTAGCGGCGGTTTTGACGTTTGCGCAGATAAAACCTGCCAAAATAAACCTGTCCCTTTTTGGCAGGTTTTAGCTCAGCAGCATGCGGTCGTTGGCGAGCTCGCCGCCCGAGACCTCCTCGAACTTCTGCAGCAGGTCGGCTACGGTGAGCGACTTCTTCTCATCGCCCGCCACGTCGTAGATCACGTGGCCTTCGTGCATCATGATCAGACGGTTGCCCAGACGGATAGCGTCGTTCATGTTATGCGTGACCATGAGCGTGGTGAGGTGGTTCTCGTCGACGATCTCCTCGGTCAGATTGAGCACCTTAGAGGCCGTCTTGGGGTCGAGGGCCGCGGTGTGCTCGTCGAGCAGCAGCAGGCGTGGCTTGGTGAGCGTGGCCATGAGCAGGGTGAGTGCCTGGCGCTGGCCGCCCGAGAGCAGGCCGACCTTGGCGTTGAGACGCGTGTCCAGACCAAGGTCCAGGCGCTTGAGCAGCTCAACGTACTCATCTTTCTCGGCCTTGGTGACGCCCCACGAAAGGCCGCGACGCTGGCCGCGACGCTTGGCGAGGGCCAGGTTCTCGGCGATTTGCATGTCGGCAGCGGTACCGCGCATGGGGTCCTGAAACACGCGGCCCAGGTACTTGGCGCGCTGCGACTCGCTCAGGCGCGAGATGTCGGTGCCGTCGAGCTCAATAACGCCCGAATCGAGCGGGTACACGCCGGCGATCATGTTGAGCAGCGTGGACTTGCCGGCGCCATTGCCGCCGATCACGGTTACAAAGTCGCCGTCATTCAGGGTGAGGTCGACGCCGGTGAGCGCGCGCTTCTCGGTGACGGTGCCCTTGTTAAAGGTCTTCTTGACGTGCGAGAGCTTAAGCATCTGCCTCATCCCCCTTCGTGTAGGAGCTGCGGAGCTTATAGCGCTCCCAAACCACGGGCACGCACAGGGCCACGGCGACGATCACGGCGGAGAGCAGCTTCATGTCGTTGGCGTCCATGCCCAACTGCAGCACGATGGCGCGGATAAGGAAGTACACCACGGAGCCAAAGACGGCGGAGGCAAGACGGACGCTAAACTGCGTGAGGCCGCCGGGCAGCAGACGGCCGAGCACCTCACCGATAACAATGGCGGCAAGACCGATAACGATGGCACCGGTGCCCATACCAATGTCGGCATACTTCTGGCTCTGGCAGATAAGCGCGCCCGAAAGGCCGATGAGGGCGTTGGAGAGCACGAGGGCGATCATCTTGGTGGAGTTGGTGTTGACGCCCAGAGCGCGGATCATGTACTCGTTGTTGCCGGTGGCTCGCAGCGCCGAGCCGATCTCGGTGCCAAAGAACCAATACAGGATGGCAACGATAGCCACGGCGAGCAGGATGCCCAAGATGATGGCAACGGTGGACTGCGGCAGACCGGTCATATTGCTGACGGCCGAGAACACGGTGCCTTTGGCAAGAATGGGCGTATTGGACTTGCCCATGATGCGCAGGTTGATGGACCACAGGCTGATCTGGGCGAGGATTCCGGCGAGGATCGCAGGAATCTCAAAGACGGTGGTCAAAATGCCCGTGACGGCGCCCGCGATGGCGCCGGCGCACATACCGGCCAGCACGGCGAACAGCGGGTCGACGTTGTTATTGACGATGAGCACAGCGCAGACGCAGCCGCCGAGGGCAAAGCTGCCGTCGCAGGTCATATCGGGAATGTCGAGCAGGCGGAACGTGATAAACACGCCAAGCACCATAATGCCCCAGAGGACGCCTTGCGAAACGGCGCCCTGCAATGCAATGAGCATGCTTCATACCTCCTAGGATAGGGTGGACACGTGATTCACCATAATAGCGGTAACAATGCATAGAAGAGTTACGGACAGACGTTTTGTTTTACCTGAAACAAGCAGGGCGGACGCCGGTCTACAGCGCCCGCCCCTGTGGCTCAGATATTGAATAACGCGGCTAAAGCGCGAGCACGGGCTCTAGACGCATGCCGCGTATGGCATTACGCGTCCAGGGCGGAAAGGTCGATGCCCAGGGCCTCGGCCATTTCGTCGTTCTTGACGACGACCAGGTCCTTGCTCGAGAGGTGCTTGATCGGCATATCCTCGGGCTTGGCCTCGCCCTTCAGGATCTTAACGGCCATCTCGCCCGCGGCGTAGCCCAGGTCCTCATAGTTGATGGAGAGGGTAAACAGGCCGCCGGCCATGCACATACCCTCCTCGCCAGTCACGAAGGGAAGCTTGTTTTCCTTGCAGATCTGGCCGACCTGCGAGGCACCCGCGGCGATGGTGTTGTCGGTGGGGGAGTACAGCGCGTCGACCTTGCCCACGGCAGACTCGACGACGGACTGAATCTCGTTGGAGCTCGAGACGGTGAAGTCAGTGTACTCGAGGCCCAGCTTGTCGAGCTCCTTCTTGGCGGCCTTGATCTGGACGTCGGAGTTGGACTCGGCGGTGCAGTAGAGCAGGCCGACCTTTTTAACGTCGGGCAGGACCTTCTGCATCATCTCGAGCTGCTCGGCGATCGGGGTGAGGTCGGAAGCGCCCGTGACGTTGGTGCCGGGCTTGTCGTTGTCCTGGACCAGGCCGGAGGCGGCGTAGTCGGTGATGGCGCAGCCCACGATGGGGATATCGGCCGTGGCGCCGGCGGCAGCCTGCGCGGCGGGCGTGGCGATGGCATAAATCAGGTTGACGTTGTCGCCCACAAACTTGTCGGCAATGGACTTACACGTGGACTGGTCGTTCTGGGCGTTCTTCTGGTCGATCTTGACCTTAAGGCCGCTCTCCTTGATGGCCTTGACAAAGCCGTCGTTGGCGGCATCGAGTGCGGAGTGCTCGGTGAGCTGCAGAACGCCGATGGTGTAGTCGGAACCGGCGGCAGCAGAGCCGGAGCCAGAGTTGCCGCCGCATCCGGCGAGCGGGGCGAGCGCGAGCAGGCCGGCGGAGACCAGAAGGCTCCTGCGGCTGATGGTGATGTCCTTCATATCATTACCCCCAGTATAAAAATGGCTGGAAACACTGCACTGGGACAAAGTGCAAGTGGAACTATAGTAGCGCTGATGTCCATTTTTACAACAGCCTGGCGGGTTTTTTAATACAGAATCGGATGGGCGGTACGGGTAGTCGAATGGGCGGCGGAGGGTCTTATGCGGCGGAGGAGGCGTCGTCCTCCTCGTCGAGGGCGGCGAAGAGCTTCTTGCCGTCGAGGAGACGTGTGGTGACGTTTCTCATGCGACCAATCTCTACGGTGCGCAGCGTGTCATCGGCACCTCGGGCGTCATAGACCGTTCCCAGCAAATACGAGATGCCATCGCGCTGCCTGATGGCAAAGGGACGGAGTGTCATCCGTGCTGCTTCGGTTTCGCCACGTGTCGTGACGCTCGAAATATCAAAACTCACCGTGGTTCCGTGGTCGATGGCCTGCTCGACGAGCTCGCACGTGTCGATGCGCTTGATGGGCGTGCGTGTTGCCTTGGTAGCCTTGCTGCCTGCGCTTGGAGCGGGTTCGGGTGTATCGAGGTAGCCGCGAACGTCGGCGCTCGCCATGGCAACTAAGTGCTGCGCCATGCTCTTGCGGATAGCGATAGGCGTGGAGCGGTTGCGCATGACCATACCGTGGAGCCGGATGATCTCTTCATCGGTGAGCGGGCGGGTAAGAAGTTTGTAGCCCACGCCGCGTTTGTACTCAATTTCGTATCCGGCATGGCGAAGCGCGGAGATGGCGGTGTAGATGCTGCGCCGCGCCGCCGAGATGGGCATGCGGGCGGGGTCGTCGGGATGGGCGAGGCGCCGAATCAACTCATCGGAAAGCATGGCTTTGTCCTCGCCGGTGTTTTCGCTTAATAGTTGCAGGATGCGAACGGCGCGATAGGCTGCCATCGAGGCGGCGCCCCTCGTCGTGGTGTCGTAGGTTTCAACAGCGGCTTCGGTCATCGTGCCCACGTCCTTTCCGTTTTGGGTGGCGACGGTATGGAGCCTAGGACGTGGGGCTTTCCCAGGGGCGCAGGGCGCTCTGGGCGGTCGGTAGTCGTCGGCAAACGGCGGGTCGAGTTTTCAACAGCCCTGCTCAACTGACCAAAACCTTGCCAAAAGCTTGACGGATGCTGTTGAAAAAAGCGTCTCTCGACCGATGTCGAGAGACGCTTGTGCGATGAGCGTTGGCGTGTGGCGACGCGAGCTAGCGTCCGACGATTAGAAGTCGGCGTTGCCCACGGTGCGCGGGTGCGGCAGGACGTCGCGGATGTTGCCCACGCCGGTCAGATACATGACCAAGCGCTCGAAGCCCAGACCGTAGCCGGCGTGCTTGCAGGAACCGTAGCGGCGCAGGTCAAGGTAGTACTTGTACTGCTCGGGATTCATGCCTAGGTCCTTGATGCGGGCCTCGAGCAGATCCAGGCGCTCCTCGCGCTGGGAGCCGCCGATAATCTCGCCAATACCGGGAACCAGGCAGTCGGCGGCGGCGACGGTCTTGCCGTCCTCGTTCATGCGCATGTAGAACGCCTTGATCTCGGCCGGGTAGTCGGTTACGAAGGTCGGGCGCTTAAAGTGCTCCTCGGTCAGGAAACGCTCGTGCTCGGTCTGCAGGTCGATGCCCCAGCTGACGGGATAGTCAAACTTGTGACCGGCGGCGACTGCCTGCTCCAGGATCTCGACGGCCTCGGTGTAGGTAACGCGGGCAAAGTCGGAGTTGGCGACATGGTCCAGGCGCTCGAGCAGACCCTTGTCCACAAACTTGTTGAGCATATTGAGCTCGTCGGGGCAGGTTGCCATAACGTCCTTGAGGACGTACTTGAGCATGGCCTCGGCGTTGTCCATGTAGTCGTTGAGGTCGGCGAAGGCCATCTCGGGCTCGATCATCCAAAACTCGGCGGCGTGGCGCGTGGTGTTGGAGTTTTCGGCGCGGAAGGTGGGGCCAAAGGTGTACACGTCGCCAAAGGCCATGGCAAAGTTCTCGGCATTGAGCTGGCCGGACACGGTGAGGCTTGCATGCTTGCCAAAGAAGTCCTGGCTCCAGTCGACCTCGCCGGACTCGGTGAGGGGCGGATTTTTGGGGTCGAGCGTGGTCACGCGGAACATCTCGCCGGCGCCTTCGCAGTCACTCGTGGTGATGATGGGGGTGTTGACGTAGACAAAGCCCTGCTCCTGGAAGAAGCGGTGGATGGCGGCAGCCGCGACAGAGCGGATGCGGAACACGGCGCGGAACAGGTTGGTGCGCGGGCGCAGGTGCTGCTGGGTGCGCAGGAACTCGACGGTTGCGCGCTTCTTCTGCAGCGGGTAATCCGGGGCGCTCGTGCCCTCGACCTCGATGGAAGTGGCAGAAAGCTCGAAAGGCTGGGGCGCATCGGGGGTCAGCTTGACGGTGCCGGTGCAAATGAGTGCGGCCGAGACGTTTTGATGGGCGATCTCGTCGTAGTTGTCGAGTGCCTCGCGGTTCATGACGACCTGCAGGTCGCGGAAGCAGCTGCCGTCGTTGAGCGTAACAAAGCCAAAGTTCTTCATGTCGCGGACGGACTTGACCCAGCCGGCGACGGTGACGGTCTGGCCGCCGAGCGACTCGGCATCGGCATAGAGCTGCGCGATTTTGGTGCGGTTCACGTATCCTCCCATAACGGTTGAATGATAGTTATCCATACAGTTCGATATTCTAGCAGCTCGGCTCATTTGGGCTATACAGATAAGGCATTGGCGGGATGGTTTTTCAAACGAAAAGCGCCCGCGGCCAAATGGTCGCGGGCGCTCGACGAGGTGCCTTTTGGCTGTGTGGCGCGGGGTCTGGCTACTTGGTCTTGGCTACCAGCAGCGGGTCGCCAAGCTTGACGAGCGGGTTGCCGCCGATAAGCGTTCCGGACTCGCCGACATGGTCGATGCTCTTAAGACGATCGAGCTCGGAGACGATGACGGTCACGATGTCCTCGTGACCAGCGGCCTTAATGGCCTCGCGGTCGAAGCTGATGAGCGGCTGGCCTGCCTTGACCACATCGCCCATCTCGACAAAGCGGGCAAAACCCTTGCCGTTCATTTCCACGGTGCCCAGGCCAACATGGATGAACACGCGCAGGCCGTCCTCGGTAATCATGCCGATGGAGTGGTTGGTGACAGTGGTGGCACCGATGCGGCCGTTGGCGGGCGCATAGATGGTGCCGGTAATGGGCTCGATGCCATAGCCCTGGCCAAGCATGCCCGAGGCGATCGTCTCGTCGGGAACCTCGTTCAGGTTGACGAGCACGCCGTTGACGGGGGCATAGATGACGCCTTCGCGGGTAGCGAAGCTTGCTGCGGGCGGAACGGACGCCTCGCCGGTCGAGGTGAAGGTGGACTTAAGCGAATCGAGCAGACCCATAGTTGCCTCCAACTTAAATAGGCGCATATCGCGCGTTTGGTTTGCCGGAAACGTTTCACATGTGTTTCGCGGCTTGGTCAACGCCCCTATTCTACGCTGCTCAACGATACCTCTGAACTGGGATTATGTGATATATCAGTTGAAGGGAAACTTATTGCCGGAGTGTTTCTGCGCCACGGGTTCAAGTGGGGTACGCTTGAAGGCGAAAAACAAGGGCGCATAATTTGCGCGAAGGGAGCACATATGATTGTCGAGAACCATGCGCTGTGGGGCGAGGAGCCGACCGAGGATTATCCGGCGACGTTTACGTATTTGGGTGCCGAGCCGCTGCCCGATAAACCGAATGGCCGCCGCCCCGCGGTGATCATCTGCGGCGGAGGCGGGTTTACGCATATCGCTCCGCACGAGCAGGACCCGGTGGCGTTTGCATTTTTGGATCGCGGCTACCAGGCCTTTGTGCTCAACTATGTCACGAGTTCTACGGGTGACGTGAGCTTTCCGCACCCCCAGGCAGATCTTGCCAAGATGGTCGCCACGGTGCGCGCCAACGCCGACGAGTGGCATGTCGATCCTAAGCGCGTGTGCGTCGTGGGCTTTTCTGCTGGCGGCATGATTTGCGCCTCGCTGGCAACACAGTGGAAGACCGGCCCCTTTGCGGCACTTGCCGGGGCGCGTCCGGACGACATTCGTCCCGATGCCGTGGTGCTGGGCTATCCATTGCTCGACTTTGCCTATGTGCGCGACATGCAGACGCGCGATCCGCGCATTGACTTGCGCGTGCCCAAGACGGGCGGCAAGACGGGACGCGATTTGCTCAACGACTACCTGTCGATGGTGACGGGCGGCGAGGCAACTGACGAGCATCTGGCCGACATCTGCCCCACCACGCATGTTTCGCGTCAGATGCCACCGACCTTTGTGTGGGGCGTGTCCGACGACAAGACGGCGCCGATCGCGCAGGTCTACCCGTTTGCGCAGCGCATGGCCGAGGAGGGCGTTGCATGCGAGATGCACGTCTTCGACCAGGGTGGTCACGGCCTTTCGCTCGGCAACGCCAACACCGCGGTCGACAACGAGGACAAGCAGGTGGCGGTCCGTCCCTGGATCCGCCTAGCCTTCCGCTTCCTGGAGCGCCATCTGTAAGAGTCTCGGCATCCCAGCCCTTCAATAACTTGCGGTGAAATAGTTCCTATCTGGGGCATCAACCAGTCCATCCAGGAACTATTCCACCGCAACTTCGTTTTTGATGCCCCGCCCGGAAACTGCGTCCCAGTTTTGCCTTTCAAGGTGGGACGCAGTTTCCCATAGGGCCTCGACTGGGAAAGTGCGTCCCGTTTCGAGTGGGGATTCCGGGATGCATTTTCCGTAAGAGGCCTGTTTGGGAAACCATATCCCGTTTCGAGCCAGAATTCTGGGATGTAGTTTCCCCGAGAGGCCTCATCGGGAAACTATGGCCCTGAACTCTCCTGCCTGTCCCCATTGCGCCAATCTGCTGATTGAACGTCGTTGTGTGTTCACGCTATCATGTAAGCTTAAAATTGGTTAGCCATGGCAAACGGTTAGCCATGGTGAACATAAATACAACGCCCTGTGGGCGCCGGGGGAGGAACACGGACGTGAAGCTCGATACACTCGAGATTGGAAAGGACGCCGTTGTCGCATCGGTGGCATCGGACGATCAGGCACTCCGACAGCATATTTTGGACATGGGTCTAACGCCGGGCACCGAAGTCACCATGATGAAGTACGCCCCCATGGGCGATCCGCTCGAGATCCGCCTGCGTGGCTACGAGTTGACACTGCGCAAGGACGATGCCGCTCGCATCGAGCTCGTGGGTATTCACGACACCGATACGGGTCCGCGCGCTAACGCCGCAATCGGCACGACGGAGCATCCGGCCCTGGGCGAGGGGACGTATTCGCCCCGTGCGGCAAAGACGGCCGTGCCCGAGGGCGCGCCGCTGCACTTTGCCCTCGCCGGCAACCAAAACTGCGGCAAGACCACGTTATTCAACCAGCTGACGGGCTCCAACCAGCACGTCGGTAACTTTCCCGGCGTGACGGTCGACCGCAAAGATGGCACCATCCGCAACCACCCCGAGGCAAGCGTTACCGACCTGCCTGGCATCTATTCGCTGTCGCCGTACACGGGCGAAGAGATCGTGAGCCGTCAATTCATCCTTGACGAAAACCCCGACGCCATCATCGACATCATCGACGCCACCAATATCGAACGCAACCTGTACCTGACGCTACAGCTTATGGAGCTCGACCGCCCCATGGTCATCGCGCTCAACATGATGGACGAGGTGACCGCCAACGGCGGCGCCGTGGACGTCAACCTGCTCGAGAGCCTGTTGGGCGTGCCCGTTGTCCCCATTAGCGCTGCCCGCAACGAGGGCATCGGCGAGCTGGTGGACCACGCCCTGCACGTGGCGCGGTTCCGCGAGCGCCCTGGTCGCCTGGACTTTTGCGCGCCCGACGGTCCGGACGGCGGTGCGCTGCATCGCTGCATCCACGGTATTGCTAACCTGATCGAGGACCATGCCGTGACGGCGCACATCCCGGTGCGCTTTGCGGCGACCAAGCTGGTCGAGGGCGATGAGCTGGTAACCGAGGCGCTTCACCTGGATCGCAATGAGCTCGACGCTATCGAGCACATCATCACCCAGATGGAGGGCGAGGCCGGCACCGACCGCCTATCTGCGCTGGCCGATATGCGTTTTAGCTTTATCGGCGACGTGTGCGGGCGTTGCGTCGTCAAGCCGCACGAGAGCCGCGAGCACGTGCGCTCCGTCAAGATTGACCGCATCCTGACAGGTCGTTACACAGCCATTCCGGCGTTTCTGGTGATCATGGGCCTCGTCTTTTGGCTGACGTTTGGCGTGATCGGCGCGGCGTTGCAGGGGCTTATGGAGGACGGTATCGCTGCCATCATCGCCTCGGCCGATGCGGGCCTCAAGGCGTTCGGTACCAACGACGTGGTGCGCTCGCTGGCTGTCGACGGCGTGCTTACGGGCGTGGGCAGTGTGCTGACCTTCCTGCCGATTATCGTCGTGCTCTTTTTGTTCCTCTCCATTCTGGAAGACTCCGGATACATGGCGCGCGTGGCCTTTGTCATGGATAAGGTACTGCGTCGCTTTGGCCTGTCGGGCCGCAGCTTTGTGCCCATGCTCGTCGGTTTTGGCTGCACCGTGCCGGCTATCATGTCGACCCGTACGCTCCCATCCGAGCACGACCGCAAGATGACGGTCATGCTCACGCCGTTTATGAGCTGCTCAGCCAAGCTGCCGGTTTACGGCTTGCTGTGCGGGGCGTTTTTCCCGCAGGCGACGGTTCCCGCCATGGTCTCGCTCTATCTGATCGGTATCGTGGTCGGCTGCGTCGCGGCTTTGGTGCTCAACCGCACGGCATTTAAGGGCGACCCGGTGCCGTTTATCATGGAGCTCCCCAATTACCGCCTGCCGAGCGTCAAGACGACGGTGATGCTGGCATGGGATAAGGCCAAGGACTTCATCACCAAGGCCTTTACCATTATCTTTGCCGCTACGGTGGTCATCTGGTTCCTTCAGACGTTCGACATCCGCTTTAACGTGGTCGCCGACCAGTCGCAAAGCCTGCTTGCCGGTCTGGGTAGCATCATCGCGCCGGTGTTGGCCCCGCTCGGCTTTGGCGACTGGCGCGCCTCGACGGCGCTCGTCACGGGGCTCATTGCCAAGGAGAGCGTCATCTCGACGCTCACGGTGCTTTTGGGCGCAACGTCGCCCGCGGCGCTGTCGACCATGTTTTCGCCGTTTACCGCCTACGTGTTCTTGGTCTTTACGTTGCTGTACCCGCCTTGTGTGGCGGCAATCGGCGCCGTCAAGAGCGAGTTGGGCGCGCGCTATGCCGTGGCCGTATTCGCGTTTCAGGTCGCCGTTGCCTGGATCGTGGCGTTTGTCGTGCATTCGGCGGGCATATTGCTGGGGTTGGCTTAGTTATGAATTGACGGCGCAACCTCTGTGTATCGAATTGTTTTCGGCCCCGCATCTGTACTGACGGATGCGGGGCCGTTGCTATATAATCGCCTCCGCTCAAAACGATTGGAGACGTTATATATGACTCAGACAAGGCAAGACGGCATCACGCTCAAGCAGTGGCTCCCGCTCATCGGGCTCACCTGCTGTGCGTTCGTGTTCAACACGTCGGAGTTTATGCCCATCGGCCTTTTGACTGATATCGCCGCGTCGTTCTCGCTCACCGAGGCCCAGGCGGGCATCATGATCTCGGTCTACGCCTGGGGCGTCATGCTGCTGTCGTTGCCGCTCATGGTGTTTGCCTCGCGCTTCGAGTTCAAGCGGATGCTGCTGGGCGTGCTCGCCGTGTTCTCGCTGGGCCAGTTTCTGTCCGCTGTGGCGCCGACTTATCCCATCCTGGTCTGCGCGCGCCTGGTGGTCGCTTGCGCACATGCCGTGTTCTGGTCAGTCGCCTCGATTATGGCCTCGCGCCTGGTCGACACTCGCCACGGCGCGCTCGCCATCAGCATGATCGCTACGGGCTCGTCCATCGCGCAGATCTTTGGCCTGCCTCTCGGTCGCGCCATTGGCTTGGCCGTGGGCTGGCGCATGACGTTTGCCGTGGTCGGGGGCCTCTCAGCCATCGCGGTCGTCTACCAGGCAGCGGTGTTCCCGGCCATGCCGGCGGGTGAGCGCTTTACCGTCAAACAGCTGCCCGAGCTGCTCAAGAACCCGCTCCTCATCGCGCTCTACGCAGTCACGGTCTTCATGGCGACCGGCTATTACGCAAGCTACAGCTATATCGAGCCCTTCCTGGCGCAGGTCGCGCACGTCGATGCGGGCGCCATTACCATGACGCTGACGGCGTTTGGCTGCTCTGGTTTGCTCGGAAGCTGGCTGTTTGGCCGCCTGTTCGATGGGCATCGCTTCCCGTTCTTGGCTATCACGCTCTCCGGCGTGCCGGTGGCCCTGCTGCTCATGGGGCCGGCCGCATCGTCGCTCGTGACAGTGCTTGCCGTCTGCGCACTGTGGGGTTGCTGCGCCACGGCCTTTAACGTGGCGTTTCAGGCCGAGCTCATCAAGTGCACGTCGGCAGATTCGTCGGCCGTCGCCATGTCGATCTTCTCGGGCCTGTTTAACCTCGGTATTGGCACGGGCACCGCAATCGGCGGCGCCGTGGTTTCGGGTCCCGGTATCGCTTGGATCGGCTTCGCGGGCGGGGCGATTGCCGTCGTGGGCGTCATCCTCGCCATCACCGTGCTGTTCCCGGCCATACGCCGCGCAAGGCCCGTCGCCTAATCACGTCCCCTCATCAGTTGCGGTGAAATACGGACTGCTGGGCCCAATAAACCCGGCAAACAGTCCCTATTGCA
Organism: uncultured Collinsella sp.; assembly: GCA_900545615.1. Classification (GTDB taxonomy): domain Bacteria; phylum Actinomycetota; class Coriobacteriia; order Coriobacteriales; family Coriobacteriaceae; genus Collinsella. The sequence goes on along the minus strand of UQZM01000010.1, from coordinate 29,815 downwards.
CCGCAACTTATTTTGGGGGAGGGGATACAAGCTGGGCATACAATGGATGTCGTTGTGTTGAGCTTACCGGGAGGTTGCTATGTGGGCATACGAGACGACGTTCTATCAGGTCTATCCGCTGGGCTTTTGCGGTGCTCCGCGCGAGAACGCCGCACCCGTCGCCGAGGACGAACTCTCTCAAGCTGCCGGCGCCGCGCCCAACCCCGATGCTCCCATTATGAAAATCGCCCAATGGGCCGACTACCTGCAGGAACTCGGCGTTGGCGCCGTGCTCATCAACCCGCCGCTCGAATCCGACAGCCATGGCTACGACACGCGTAGCCTGCGCCATATCGACCGTCGCCTGGGCGGGGATGCCGACTTTGCCGCCGTATGCGACACGCTGCATGCCCGCGGCATCCGCGTGGTGCTCGATGCCGTCTTCAACCACGTCGGTCGTGGCTTTTGGGCCTTCCGGGATGTGCGGGAGCGCAAGTGGGACTCGCCCTACAAGGACTGGTTCCACATTAGCTTTGATGGCGACTCGTGCTACGGCGACGGCTTTTGGTACGAGGGCTGGGAAGGCCATTTTGAGCTCGTGAAGCTCAACCTGCAAAACCCCGCCGTGGTCGATTACCTGCTCGAGTCCGTGCGCCGTTGGGCCGACGTCTTTGGCGTCGACGGCCTGCGCCTGGACGTTGCCTATATGCTCGACCGCGACTTCATGCGCCGCCTACACTCCTTTACCCGTGAGCTCAAGCCCGGCTTTGTGCTCATCGGCGAGACGCTCCACGGCGACTACAACCAAATCGTCAACGACGAGATGCTCGACTCCTGCACCAACTACGAGTGCTACAAGGGCCTGTATTCCAGCCTTAACTCGGTCAACATGTTCGAGATCGCCCATTCGCTGCACCGCCAGTTTGGCGGCGATCCGTGGTGCATCTACCGCGGCAAACATCTGCTGTCGTTTGTCGACAACCACGACGTGCCGCGCCTGGCAAGTATCCTTACCGACAAGTCGTGTCTGCGTCCCGCCTACGGCATGCTCTTTGGCATGCCGGGCATCCCGTGCGTCTACTATGGCAGCGAGTGGGGAATTGCCGGCGAAAAGGGTGGCCCCGATGGCGACTGGGCGCTGCGACCTGCGCTCAATGAGCCTGCGCCCAACGAGCTGACGGCGTTCATCACGCAGCTTGCGCACCTTCGCTCGGCCGATGACGCGGCGGCCCGTGCTCTCAACTACGGTGCCTATCGCAACGTGGTGATCCAGAACAAGCAGCTGCTGTTCGAGCGCGCCTGTGACGACGCGACGGTACTCGTGGCGGTGAACGCCGTGGGCGAGCCTTACACCTTTGGCGCCGGCGAGCTCAACGGGTCCTTCGTCGACCTGCTTGCCGACGATGCGCCCAATGTCGAGCTGACGGGTACCCTTGAGCTTGCACCCTACGAGGTGCGCTATCTGTTGAGAGCCTAGATCATGACAGCGCCGGACGAGGGCTATCAACATATTGAGCATGGGTTTGAACCCGTGTTTGACGAGCACTCGCGCGTTTTGGTGCTGGGGTCGTTTCCCTCGGTGCTTTCGCGCGCCAATGCCTTCTACTATGGCAATCCGCAGAACCGCTTTTGGCGCGTGATGGCCGCGTGCCTCGGTGTATCCGTGCCGTCCAACGAGGGCGATCCTTTGGCAAACGGTGAGCCCGCGACGCTCGATGCCTCTATTGCCGCCAAGCGGGCCATGCTGCTGAACGGCGGCGTGGCCCTGTGGGATGTGATCGAGAGCTGCGAAATTAAGGGCTCGAGCGACGCGAGCATTCGTAACGTTGTGCCGGCACATATCGAGCGCATTACCGGCGCAGCTCCCATTGAGCAGGTGATATGCAACGGTGGTACAGCTGGCCGGCTCTACAAGCGCTATCTACAAGAGCGCACCGGGCTGCCGGCCATCGTTCTGCCGTCGACAAGTCCCGCCAATGCGGCGTGGCGTCTGGAACGCCTTGTCGAGCGCTGGAGTGAAGCCGTTGATTGGCAGGCTTTTTCGATTTAGCAGTTTGAGTGCTCGGCAAGATGCCTCATAACGGCGTGCCAGATCGGTGTGGGCAGCGCAGACGTGGCGCGCACCATGCCGTCGGTGTCGACGCCACCCGTTGCGGCGCCACCGAGCTTCTGCGCGTGTTCGACGGAACACCCCATGCGAACGGCGCCCACGAGCTTGTCCATGGCCTCCGAAAACGGTCGCCGCAAGAGTCCCATGCGCGGGGAGCGACGAAGCGCTGCGATGCCGCTGCCGGCGCAGATGGCAACGCCGCCACACCACAATTGGTCATGGCGCTCACATGCCTTGTGCAGGCGAACGGCGGTCCCACGCGCCTGCTCAGTGCTCTCTTGTGCGGCTCGAATCGCGGCATAGACGCGCGTTCCCGTACCGCCAAAGCGCTCAAGCGCCTGCTCGATGGCTGTCAACGTCTCATCGTCAGCCACATCTTCAATGGCCAGCACGATGCCATCGGCAACGCTGCCGGCGTCATTTGCCTTCAAGTCGACCGGGCGGGGGAGTGCGGTGCCGGAAAGCTGTGCATAGGCGGCGATGGCATCCTGCAGGTCCCAGAGCAAAAACTCAAGATCGGCACTATTGGGAATGCTGATATACGCAATGGTTTGCAGCGTTTTTGGTACATCGCTGCGCGCGGTCGGCTCCATGCTGCCTCCTTTCCGGTTGGTTTCCGTTTAGGTTACACCGTCCGGCGGCGCCCCACCGCGCTATCCTAGTGCAACCCTTACGAAAGGAACGCCATGCGACTGCCCATGAATACCTCGCTTGCCACGCTCAAGCCCTCCGGTATCCGCCGAATCAACGCGCTCGCCGCCCAGCACCCGGGGTGCATTGCGCTTGCGCTTGGCGAGCCCGATTTTCCCACGCCCGATGTGATTAGCGCCGAGGTGACCGCCGCACTGGACCGCGGTGACACGCACTATCCGCCCAACAACGGGCGCCCCGCCCTGCGTGAGGCGTTATCTGCCTACATGGGGGACGCGGGCCTTACGTTTTCGGCCGACGAGGTCATCCTAACCGACGGCGCGACCGAAGCCCTGTCGGCAACATTTATGGCTATGCTCAACCCCGGCGACGAGGTCATCATCCCCACGCCGGCCTTTGGCCTGTACGAGAGCATCGTCGTGGCCAATCACGCCAAAGCGGTCTTTTTGGATACGGAGCCTGCGCAATTCCAGATTGACGAGGATGCGCTTCGTGCTTGCGTGACGCCGGCGACCAAGGCCATCGTCATCTGCTCGCCCAACAATCCTACGGGTTGCATCCTCAACGCGGCATCGCTCGACGCCGTGGCGCGCGTGGCGGAGCAGGCGGGCATCTACGTGGTCTGCGACGACGTATACAACCGCCTGGTCTATGTGGATGGCTACGAGCGCTTTGCCCAGTGCCACCCGGAGCTACGCGAGCAGACAGTAGTCATCGAGAGCTTCTCCAAACCCTGGGCCATGACCGGCTGGCGCTTGGGTTGGCTCGCAGCGGCAGCCCCCGTCATCGCCGAGATCGCAAAGGCCCACCAATACCTAGTATCGAGCGCCGTCTCCTTCGAGATGGACGCCGCAGCCCGAGCCCTCACCGTCGACCCAACCCCCATGCTCGAAGTCTACCGGGCCCGCCGCGAACGCGTACTCGCAGCCTTAGACGCCATGGGCCTCGACGTAGTAGAGCCCGCAGGAGCCTTCTACACTTTCCCGAGCATCAAAAAGTTCGGCCTAACCAGCGAGGGCTTCTGCATCAAAGCCATCAAAGAGGCCAACGTAGCCCTAGTCCCGGGCGACTGTTTCGGAACCGAAGGCCACATCCGCCTAAGCTATTGTGTTTCCGACCAAGATTTGGACGAAGGCCTAAATCGCCTGTCCACCTTCATTTCAACCTTATAGCCCAACGGGACGCAACACATCAGCCCACCGACCCAAGCATTATGAGTGGGGCGCGTCGCTCAACGGACACGAGGATTCGCAGCAAAGTTACCGCAGCTCCGGCCCCTCGGACCGGAGCGTATGCAGGGTTTGTGTACGAATCCTCGCGCCCGTTGACCGACGCCGGGGTCCCCGCCATAATACTTTCGGTTCACGCACGAATCCGCTGCCAGAGACAGCCGGCGCAAACGGGTCTTACCCGCGAGCTTAATGGGATATCCCGCCAGCCGAGGTGGTCGAGTAGATATGTCTTCTCGCCCCCGTCGCTCATGCAGCGCGGGGGCTTTCTTTTTGGACATGCCCCCGTCACGTCCTTGTGGCGGACCGTGCCCGGAAAGAATTCGAGGAGGTGTAATTCATGCCCCAGCAGTACAAAATCGACAAGGTTGCAGAGATCGAGTCCCGTATCGCCGAGAACGCCGGTCTGTTCGTCGTCAACTACAACGGTCTGACGGTTAAGCAGGCTCAGGAGCTGCGTCATCAGCTTCGCGAGTGCGGCGCCGAGATGAAGGTCTACAAGAACAACCTGGTCAAGATCGCCCTCAAGAACCAGGAGCAGCCCGAGCTCGACGAGATTCTCGCCGGTCCCGTCGCTTATGTGTTCTACGAGTCCGAGCCGGTCGAGGCCGCTAAGGCCCTTAAGGACTTCTCCGCTAAGTCCAAGGGCGTCCTTGAGATCAAGGGCGGTATCTCCGACGGCAAGGCCGTTTCCGCTGATGATGTTAAGGCTATCGCCGAGCTGCCCACCAAGGATCAGCTTCTCGGCCAGATCGCCGGTCTCATCTCCGGTTTCGCTCGCGACATCGCTGTCTGCGTCAACGGCGTTTCCTCTGGTCTCGCTCGTTCGATCCAGCAGGTCTCCGAGCAGAAGGCAGCCTAGTTGCTGTTTTCACCCGCGGCGGCAACGCCGCACCCCTGGCGCATTCGCGCTGTGTTTTAACTGATCTCCGTGCATCCGCACGGAAACCGAAAGGACTTAGAAATGGCTAAGCTTACCACCGATGAGATCATCGATGCTCTTAAGGAAATGACCCTTCTCGAGGCTTCCGAGCTCGTCAAGGCTATCGAGGACACCTTCGGCGTTTCCGCCGCTGCTCCTGCCGCTGTTGTCGCCGCTCCCGCTGCTGGCGCTGCTGAGGCCGAGGAGAAGACCGAGTTTGACGTCGTGCTCGAGGGCTTCGGCGACAACAAGATCCAGGTCATCAAGGCCGTCCGTGAGCTCACCAACCTTGGCCTGAAGGAGGCCAAGGAGGTCGTCGAGGGCGCTCCCAAGGCTGTTCTCGAGGGTGCCAAGAAGGAGGACGCCGAGGCTGCCAAGGAGAAGCTCGAGGCTGCTGGCGCTGCTGTCACCCTCAAGTAATCAGGCTTTCTCGCCAGATTTCTTTGCAGACGGGGTTCGCATTGCGAGCCCCGTCTTTTTTGTTTTTCGGTCCCTCGACATCGGTAGCTCAAACTGCCATGTTCTGTGATTTGCGTCGTATCGGGCACCCTGCCGTTGGGCAATAAAATTGCACCATTCGAGCAATAATTTGCGTTGACCTGCTGAAGAATTGTCTCTGCCTTGTAGCGACATATAGTTCCAGCGGTAAGATGCTTAGGTATCGCAATTTGGTCTGCGGCTGTGTGCCGCACGCATGGGGCGCTTTTGCGCCTGCGAAAGGATCTTTGAATAACATGAAGGCAATCATCCCCGCCGCCGGTCTTGGCACGCGTTTTCTGCCTGGCACCAAGTGCACGCCCAAAGAGATGCTGCCGGTGCTCGACAAGCCCGTCATTCAGTACGTCGTCGAGGAGGCGCTCGACCCCGAGGAAATCGACGACGCCATCATCGTTACTTCTCCCGGTAAGCCCGAGCTACTGAACTACTTCCAGCCCGATCGCTCGCTCGAGAACCTGCTGCGCGAGCGCGGCAAGAACGCCTATGCCGATGCCGTCGCCCACGCTGGCGGTATGCCGGTCGACTTCCGCTATCAGTACGAGCCCAAGGGCCTCGGCCATGCTATTCGCTCTGCTGCCGACGCCGTGGCAGGGGAGAACTTCCTGGTTCTTCTGGGCGACTACGTTGTGCCTAACCGCGACATCTGCGACAAGATGCTCGCCGTTTCCAAGGAGCACGGTGGTGCTTCGGTTATCGCCGTCGCTGCTTGCTCGCCCGAGGAAGTCAGCCGCTACGGCGTTATCGCCGGCGAGCGCGTCGGTTCGCTCGAGGGCGCCGAGGGCGTTGCCGATGCCGAGCCGGGCGCTGTCTGGCGCATCGGCGGTCTGGTCGAGAAGCCCGCTCCCGAGGCTGCTCCGTCCAACCTGTACATCGTCGGCCGCTATCTGCTGAGCCCGCTGGTCATGGACCTGCTGGCAGATCAGCAGGCCGGCAAGGGCGGCGAGATCCAGCTCACTGACGCAATGGCCCGTTCGCTCGATCGCGAGGCCATGTACGCGGTCGTCATCGACCCGCTGTCGGGCTACGACACCGGCACTCCCTCTGGCTGGATGGCCACCAACGCTCTCATGGCTGCAAGCGATCCTCGCTTTGCAAGCGCCTTCTGGGACGCCATCGACGAGCGCGGCGGCTTGATGCGCAAGTAAGCCTTCGGACATCGACATTTACGGGCGCGGACCTCGGTTCGCGCCCGTTTTTTATAAGAGCTGCGATTGCCGGCTCTCTGTTCACAGAAAATATATGAACAGATGTTCGGTATACCACTATCTACCTGCGTGTTTTCTGTCGAAAAACTTTGCTACTCCAAAAACTCAATCGCGTCAAGGCTTTTCTTGCCCAACGGTCGGTACCTGATAAACTATTAGGTTGCGATAACTGGCGAAGCTATGCCTCGCCAACCCACCGAGCATTTCCGTGAAGGAGGAAAAACCTGGTGACCTACGCATACACTGCCACTGAGCGCAAGCGCGTCAGCTTCGGGAAAATCCCGGAGGCCATGGAGCTCCCCAACCTTATCTCTGTTCAAAGGGAATCCTTTGAGCGTTTTAAGGACGAGGGCCTTCGTGAGGCGTTCAAGGAATCCAGCCCCATCCAGAGCCAGAACCATGTTCTCGAGGTTACCTTCGGCGAGCATCAGTTCGGCGACCCCGCGCACACCGTCGAGGAGTGCCGCGAGAAGGATATGACCTATCAGGCTCCGCTTCTGACCGACGTCCGTCTCACCAACAAGGAGACCGGCGAGATCAAGGAGCAGCTCGTCTTTATGGGCGACTTCCCCATGATGACCGATCAGGGCACCTTCATCATCAACGGTACCGAGCGTATCGTCGTCTCGCAGCTCGTCCGCTCCCCGGGCGTGTACTACAGCTCCGAGATGGATTCGGGCAAGCAGATCTACAAGGCCCAGATCATTCCGTCCCGCGGTGCCTGGCTTGAGTTTGAGGTCGACAAGCGCGACCAGCTCATGGTCTCCATCGACCGTAAGCGCAAGCAGAGCGCCACGATGTTCCTGCGCGCCCTTGGCATCGCCGTCACCAACGACGACATTATCGAGCTACTCGGCAACTCCGATGTGATCAAGCGCACCCTGGAGCGCGACACCGCCCTCACCCGCGAGGACGCCCTCATCGAGATCTACCGTCGTCTGCGCCCGGGCGAGCCTCCCACCGTGGACGCTTCCCGCAGCCTGCTCGAGGGTCTGCTCTTCAACCCGCAGCGCTACGACCTGGCCCGCGTCGGTCGTTACAAGGTCAACAAGAAGCTCAACCTCACCACCGAGGAAGAGGTCACGGTGCTCACCGACGAGGATATCGTCGCGACGCTGCGCTACCTCCTGTCCCTCGCTGCCGGCGAGCAGGGCTTCAAGGTCGACGACATCGACCACTTTGGCAACCGCCGCATCCGTACCGTCGGCGAGCTCGTCGCCAACCAGTTCCGTATCGGCATGAGCCGTATGGAGCGCGTCGTCCGTGAGCGCATGAGCTCCCAGGACATCGACGAGATCACCCCGCAGTCGCTCATCAACATCCGCCCGATCGTGGCCTCCATCAAGGAGTTCTTCGGTTCCTCGCAGCTCTCGCAGTTCATGGACCAGGCGAACCCCCTGACCGGTCTGACCCACAAGCGCCGTCTGTCCGCACTCGGCCCTGGCGGTCTTGCCGGCCACAAGTCCGGCTCCAGCCGCCGCACCAACGTGCCGACGGCCGTCCGCGACGTCCACAACTCGCACTACAGCCGCATGTGCCCGATCGAGACCCCCGAAGGCCCCAACATCGGCCTGATCGGTTCGCTCGCCCTCTACGCCCGCGTCAACGAGTACGGCTTCATCGAGGCTCCGTTCCGTCGCGTCGAGAACGGCGTTGCCACCGACCAGATCGACTGGATGACCGCTGACGAGGAAGAGAAGCACGTCATCGCGCCGGCCAACACGCCGCTCGATCCCAAGACCAACGAGTTCATCACGACCGATGCCGAGGGCAAGCTTGTCCGCCCGCACACCGTGATCGCCCGTACCCGCGACTTCGACGGCTCCTTCGGCGCTCCCGCCGACGTGCCCGTCGAGGACGTCGACTACATGGACGTCTCGCCGCGTCAGATGCTCTCCGTCGCAGCCACGCTGATCCCGTTCCTCGAGCACGACGACGCCAAGCGTACGCTGATGGGCGCCAACATGCAGCGTCAGGCCGTGCCGCTGGTTCACCCTGCCGCTCCCTATGTCGGTACCGGCATGGAGCGTCGCGCCGCCCTGGACTCCGGCGAGGTCACCCTGGCCAAGAACGCCGGCGAGGTCATCTTTGCCGACGCCGCCAAGATCATCGTCAAGCATGCCGGTGGCATGGACGAGTATCACCTAGCCAAGTACCAGCGCTCCAACCAGTCCACCTGCATCAACCACCGTCCGCTCGTGCGCGTCGGTGACACCGTTGAGCAGGGCGAGCCCCTGGCTGACGGTCCTTCGACCGATCATGGCGAGCTCGCACTGGGCCAGAACCTCACCGTGGCATACATGCCGTGGGAAGGCTTCAACTACGAGGACGGTATCGTCGTGTCCGAGCGCCTGGTGGCCGAGGACCTGCTGACGACCATCAACATCACCCGTCACGAGATCGATGCCCGCGACACCAAGCTCGGCCCCGAGGAGATCACCCGCGAGATCCCGAACCTCTCCGAGGATATGCTTGCCAACCTCGACGAGGACGGCATTATCCGCATCGGCGCTGAGGTCGGCCCTGGCGACATCCTGGTCGGCAAGGTCACGCCTAAGGGCGAGAGCGCTCTGACCGCCGAGGAGCGCCTGCTGCGCGCCATCTTCGGTGCCAAGGCCCACGATGTCCGCGACACCTCCCTTAAGATGCCTCACGGCGCTTACGGTCGCGTCATCGACGTCGTCCGCTTTAGCCGCGAGAACGGCGACGACCTGGCCCCCGGTGTCAACGAGCAGGTGCGCGTTTACGTCGCCCAGCGTCGTAAGATCCAGCAGGGCGATAAGATCGCCGGCCGCCACGGCAACAAGGGTGTTATTTGTAACGTTCTGCCGGTCGAGGACATGCCCTACATGGCTGACGGTACCCCGATCGACGTTATCCTCAACCCGCTGGGCGTTCCTTCGCGTATGAACGTCGGCCAGCTGCTCGAGTGCCACCTTGGCTGGGCTGCTGCCTGCGGTTGGGATACCGAGCAGGCCGACTCCGACAAGTACGTCCCCGGTCCGTTCTTCACCGCCACGCCCGTCTTCGACGGCGCTAAGGAGGACGAGATCGCCGAGGTCATCCGTCGTGCCAACAAGAACATGCTCAACAAGGCCACCGCTGCCTTTGGCGATCACATGCGTCCCGAGTTCGTCACCCAGCTTGACGAGCGCGGCAAGACCCGTCTGTTCGACGGCCGCACCGGCGAGGAGTTCCGCGAGCCCATTACCGTGGGTACGTCCTACATCCTCAAGCTCGGCCACATGGTCGACGACAAGATCCACGCCCGTTCGACCGGCCCTTACAGCCTGGTTACCCAGCAGCCTCTGGGCGGCAAGGCTCAGTTCGGTGGCCAGCGCTTCGGCGAGATGGAAGTTTGGGCACTGTACGCTTACGGTGCTTCCAACGTCCTGCAGGAGATCCTGACCGTCAAGTCCGACGATACCGTGGGCCGCGTCAAGACCTACGAGTCCATCGTCAAGGGCGAGAACGTTCCGGTCCCGGGTATCCCCGAGTCCTTCAAGGTTCTCGTCAAGGAGATTCGTTCGCTCGCACTGGACATCGAGCCCATGCACGATGCCGACGAGGACGCCTCCGCCCCTGTGACCGCCGAGGAGACCTCTGCTCTCGACGACCTGGCTGCGCTCGCCGGCGTTGACGCCGACGTCGAGGCCGAGGATGCCGAGACCGCCGAGGCACCCGAGGCTGTCGCCGCCACGACCACTGATAAGGAGTAGTTGACTGTGGCAGATTTCGAAGCTACTGATTTTGACTCGGTAAAGATCTCCCTTGCCTCCGCCGACCAGATCCGTTCCTGGTCGCACGGTGAGGTCAAGAAGCCGGAGACCATCAATTACCGTACCCTCAAGCCCGAGAAGGACGGCCTGTTCTGCGAGAAGATCTTCGGTCCCGCCAAGGACTGGGAGTGCTCTTGCGGCAAGTACAAGGGCATCCGCTTTAAGGGCATCGTCTGCGAGCGCTGCGGCGTCGAGGTCACCTCGGCCAAGGTGCGTCGCGACCGCATGGGTCACATCGAGCTCGCCGCTCCCGTGTCCCACATCTGGTACTTCAAGAGCCCCACGAGCTTCCCGATGAGCCGTATGCTCGACATCAAGTCCAAGGACCTCGAGAAGGTTCTGTACTTTGCCAGCTACATCATCACCGAGGTTGACTACGAGGCTCGCGAGGCCGACGCCGACGACCTGCGCGAGGAGCTCGCCGCCGATCTGGAAGAGATCGATGCCGAGTGCGCCCGCCAGATCGAGTCCCTCAAGGAGCAGGGCGACCCCGAGAACTTTGACGAGTTCTCCGACGAGGAGCCGCTGACCCCCGAGGAGATCGCCTCTGGCATCGTCGACATCGAGGAAGAGTGCAAGGACGAGAAGCAGCTCCGCACGGACGCCTTCAACGCCTTCATGAAGCTCACCGAGCGCGACCTCATCTCCGATGAGCCGCTGTTCCGCGAGATGACCCGTTACTACTCCATGTACTTCAAGGGTGGCATGGGTGCCGAGGCCGTCCGCGACCTGCTCGCTGCCATCGACCTCCCCTCCGAGGCCGAGAAGCTCAAGGCCATCATCGCCGACGAGGATTCCCAGAAGCAGAAGCGCGAGAAGGCCGTCAAGCGCCTCGAGGTCGTTGACGCCTTCTTGAAGGGCGGCAACAGCCCCGCGAACATGATCCTGGACGTCATCCCGGTCATTCCGCCCGATCTGCGCCCGATGGTCCAGCTCGACGGCGGCCGCTTCGCCGCGTCCGACCTCAATGACCTGTACCGTCGCGTGATCAACCGTAACAACCGACTCAAGCGCCTGCTCGACCTGGACGCCCCTGCGATCATCGTGAATAACGAGAAGCGCATGCTCCAGGAGTCCGTGGACGCCCTGTTCGACAACGGCCGTCGTGGTCGCCCGGTCTCTGGCCGTGGCGGTCGCCCGCTCAAGTCGCTCGCCGAGGCCCTCAAGGGCAAGCAGGGTCGTTTCCGTCAGAACCTGCTGGGCAAGCGTGTCGACTACTCCGGCCGTTCGGTAATCGTTACCGACCCCAAGCTGCTGCTGCACCAGTGCGGTCTGCCCAAGACCATGGCGCTGGAGCTCTTCAAGCCCTTCGTCATGAAGCGCCTGGTCGAGCTTGGCAAGGTCGAGAACATCAAGGGCGCCAAGCGCGCTATCGACCGCGGTGCCACCTTTGTGTGGGATATCCTCGAAGAGGTCATCGACGGCCGCGTCGTGCTGCTCAACCGTGCACCGACCCTGCACCGTCTGTCCATCCAGGCCTTTGAGCCGGTGCTGGTCGAGGGCAAGGCTATCCACCTGCACCCGCTGGTCTGCTCGCCCTTCAACGCCGACTTCGACGGCGACCAGATGTCTGTCCACGTGCCGCTGTCCAGCCAGGCTCAGGCCGAGGCCCGCGTGCTCATGCTCTCTGCGAACAACCTGCGCTCGCCGGCATCCGGCAAGCCGGTCAACATCCCTTCGCAGGACATGATCATCGGTGTGTACTACCTCACCCAGGTTCGCGAGGGTCTGCCGGGCGAGAACCACGTGTTCTCGAGCTTCGACGACGCGCTGCACGCCTATGACTGCCGCTCCGAGGTCGACATGCAGGCCAAGATCCAGGTCCGCGTGTCCGCTGCCGATGCCAACGTCATCAACGAGGACGGCACCCGTATCTTCCGCGTCAAGAACGGCAAGAACGAGTTTGTCGACTACGACGTCACCGGCAACAAGACCGCGCGCTTCGAGACCTCTATCGGCCGCATCATCTTCAACCGCCAGTGCCTGCCCGAAGATTACGAGTTCATGAACTACAAGATGGTCAAGGGCGACGTGGCCAAGCTGGTTGCGGACTGCTGCGATCGCTATCCCGAGGCCAAGGTCGGCCCGATCCTCGACGCCATCAAGTACTCCGGCTTCCACTACGCTACCCGCGCCGGCCTCACCATCTCGGTGTGGGACGCTCTCATCCCTGCCGAGAAGCAGGAGCTGCTCGACCGCGCCCAGGCCAACGTCGACCAGATCAACGAGTACTTCGAGGAGGGCTTCATCAACGAGACGGAGCGCCACATCGAAGTCGTTAACGAGTGGACCGCTTGTACCGACAAGGTCGCAGCGCTCATGCTCGACATGTTCGACGAGGAGAACCCGCTCTACATGATGGCCGACTCCGGCGCCCGTGGTTCTAAGACCCAGCTGCGTCAGCTCGGCGGCATGCGTGGCCTGATGGCAGACATGTCCGGCGAGACGATCGACCTTCCCATTAAGGCGAACTTCCGCGAGGGCCTGCTGCCGCTCGAGTACTTCATTTCGACCTACGGCGCCCGTAAGGGCCTGGTCGATACCGCATCCCACACCTCGGACTCTGGTTATCTGACCCGTCGTCTGGTCGACGTGGCCCAGGACGTCATCGTCCGCGAGGAGGACTGCGGTACGCACGAGGGCGTTACCTACAACCTCATCATCCCCGGCACCACCGACCTCAACACCGACCTTGTCGGCCGTTGCTTCATCGAGGACGTCGTGGCTCCCGATGGCACCGTGCTCTTTGAGCAGGACGGCTACATCGAGAAGGTCGCTGACATCCAGAAGATGGTCGATGCCGGCCTCAAGAAGGTCAAGCTCCGCGCGCTGCTCACCTGCCGCTCCAAGTACGGCGTGTGCCAGAAGTGCTACGGCTGGGATCTTTCCACCCGTCGTCCGGTCGCCATCGGTACTGCCGTCGGCATTATTGCCGCCCAGTCCATCGGCGAGCCCGGTACGCAGCTTACGATGCGTACCATTCACTCCGGCGGCGTCGCTGGCGTCGACGATATTACGCAGGGTCTGCCTACGGTCAGCCGTATGTTCGATATCGTCGGCAACGTCAACGAGAAGATTCTGGGTCGCGAGGCCGAGCTGGCTCCGTACTCCGGCCACCTCTCGATTAAGCCCGAGAAGTCCGAGTACGTGCTGACGCTCACCGACTCCGAGGATCACACCCGTGTCCTCGACGAGCGTCGCGTCCCCGCTTCGGTGCGCTTCATGCCCGAGATCGAGGACGGCTGCGAGGTTCGCGCCGGCGACCAGATCACCAAGGGCTTCGTCAACTTCCGCAACCTGCGTAAGCTGACCGACATTGAGTCGACGATGCACACCTTCGTCGAGAGCGTCAAGGACGTCTACACCAGCCAGGGCGTCGACCTGAACGACAAGCACATCGAGGTGCTCGCACGTCAGATGCTGCGTCGCGTTCAGATCACCAACCCCGGCGATTCCAAGTACCTGCTTGGTCAGTACGTCGACCGCTACGAGTTCGCCGACGAGGTCGAGCGCGTTGCCCGTCTGGGCGGTCAGGCCCCCGTGGCCGAGCCCGTCATCCTGGGTACGCTCAAGGTCGCGTCCAACATCGACTCCTGGCTGTCGAGCGCTTCGTTCATCCGTACCGCCGGCGTCCTTACCGAGGCTGCCATCGAGGGCAAGGTCGACCACCTGCTCGACCTTAAGTCCAACGTCATCGTCGGTAAGAAGATCCCGGCCGGTACCGGCCTCAAGCCGTACGCCAACGCCAAGCTGACGTATCGCACGGCCGACGGCTACGTGGACATCGACGGCCCGGCTTCGCCCAACGCCAAGTCGCTGCCCGAGTGGGCTCCTGTGGAGCTCAAGGACCTGGACGAGCAGCTCCCGCAGCAGCTCGACTGGGCCGGCTACGACGAGTTCGGTGGTGCTGACGGTTCGTTCACCCGCAACGGCCACACCATCTCCGCCGAGAAGGCTCGTCTGTACCTGTTCGACGACCTGGGCGTGTCGCAGCGCTGGACCAACAAGTTCAGCGAGATCGGCATCGAGACGGTCGGCGACCTGGTTGGCAAGTCCGAGGAAGATCTGCTGCGCATCGATGGCATCGGTGCCAAGGCGATCGAGGAGCTCCGTGACGGCCTCGAGGCCCACGATCTGCTCTACATCCTCGAGAACAACGATGACGTTGCCGACGAGGAAGACCTCTCGCAGCTGCTGCAGATGGTCTTTAGCCCCGACGGTCCGGACGATATCCTGCTGGGTACCTCCGCTCCGACGCATCACGCCGACGCCGACGAGGAGCTCCTGGGCGCCCCGATCGACGACAAGAAGGCTCCCGCCAACGGCGCGATCAACGAGGACATGGCTTCCCTCGACGAGCTGCTCAACCAGCTCGTTGACACCGACGACGCCGAAGAGGCCAAGGACAACGACGAGGAGTAACTAGTTCCGCCGTTCTAACGAACGGCGGCGACCTCCGTCGCTGCGCGGCCCCCAGAGCTACAATCTGTCATTCAAAAGGCAGGGCATGACCAAAAGGTCAATGCCCTGCCTTTTTCATGCCACCTTGTACGCTCTGGGGGCCGCTCGCTTGCGTATGCTCAACCTGTTGCGTTCCGTTGATCCCTTGCCAATAAGGGACAGGTTTATTTTGGTAGGTTTTCCTGCTTGAATTTGAAACATTTCGTTCGGTCAAAGCGTATCTATGGTGAGGGCCTCAGCAAGAAACATCAGCATCACCGGGAGGTGATTATGGAAGAACAAGCATTTAGACAGGCGGTCGAGGATCACAGGGATGTCGTGTTTCGAATCGCATTGACGTATCTGCGCGATCGTGCCGATGCCGACGATGTCGCTCAAGACGTCTTTCTGAAGTTACTCAAAAGCGATGCCCAATTTGAAAGCTGGGAACATCTTCGTCGATGGCTTATTCGGGTCACGATCAATGAATGCAAATCTCTCTTTCGAAAGCCATGGAGGCGTGTGGAGGATATTGAGAACCTGGCCGATTCGCTTTCGACGGCGCAGGAGGAGACCAAGGCGGTCCTGTCAGACGTTATGCGACTTCCGGAACGATTCCGTGTTCCCATCATGCTCTATTACTATCTGGGCTTTTCGACCTCAGAGATTGCCGAGTTATTGCATGTGCCAGCCGCGACTGTTCGAACGCGTTTGGCTCGCGGCAGATCGAAGCTCAAGTTCATCCTAGAGGAGGGCGACCGTGAAATCCAATCAAATCAAGCAGGCCTTCGAGTCCGTCCAAGCCGATAGCGATCTTGCTGACCGTGTTCTTTATGCCGCTGCTGGTGAGCCGCTTCGCCGAAAGGGTCACGCGAAGCCTCTGTATGTTGCCGTGATCGGATGCCTTGCCGGAGTGCTGGCGACCGGAGGGGTCGCCTACGCCGTCGTCAATTCCAGCTATTTTGCCTCTGCCTGGGGAAACCACGGCAACGGGGATTCCATTACCTGGACCAACGGCGGCTCATCGGGAACTAAATATACCTACACCAGAGAGTTTGGCGATGGCATCGCGCCCCAAAGCCTGGAAGGCGCAGTCCAGGAGGTTAATCTGTCCGTCGAGGGCAACGGCTATACGCTTGATATCCATGAGATGGCAATCGACCAAAACGGCTGCGGAGCCGTGACGTTTACGTTGTCCAATCCAAATGGAGTTAACTACTACAAGCCAGCAGCAGAGATTGGCGAACTTGTTCTCTATGGTGAAGAAGAGCAGGGCATCGGCACGCCCGATATGAAGTTCGGCGAGGAATGGCCTGACACGCGCAGCACAATTGATAAGGACACATCAAGCGATACTGTCATTAATGGCACGATGTACTTTGCCGCTATGGATCGCGAGCGAGATTTGCAACATGCTGTCACCTGGAATATCCACTGGACCGAGGGTGAAGGTGAGAGTGCGAGGCGGTTTGAGGCGTCGACAACCGAGTTCAATATTGGAGCGTACGTCGATACAAAGGAACTCCGCTCCGGTGACTCGCCTCTTGAGATTAGCCCGTTTTCCATCCAGACGCACATCGATGATTTGGGCTATGAAGCAGTTGATAATAAGCTGACCGTAAGCTACAAGGATGGATCGGAGCAGATTATCGAAGATGACGACGCAGGGGTGTTCAACTTATATTTTTCTTATGGGCGCAATAGCGGAGAGAACATCTGGGTGCCAACGAAGTTGATTGATGTCGATCAAGTTGTCTCGGTAACCCTTGAAATTGTGAGGTATACATCAACAGGGGAGACCGAAACGAAAGAGCCCTTTACCATCGTCTATTCGTAAGATTTGGGGCCGTTTCCTACTAGGGGAAGCGGCCCATTTTGCGTTAAATGGAAACGCCGCCGATTTCCATGCGACAGATGAGAACAGATTACCGCTGGAGTGCGACATTTCCCCAGATAAAACCGACCAAAATTAACCTGTCCCTTTTTGGCAGGGAACGTTGCCCCAACGAGCACGTCGGATTCCCAGCCCGGGCGGCCCAGGTTTTAAGTTTGCCGCGAGTTCCGCACGCAAAGGAAAGCACTTAATGTGCTTTCCGTCTTGCGCAGGACTGTAGAGCAGCAAACTTAAAACCTGGGCCGCCCGGGCCGGGAATCCGCCCCCGCGCACAGGAGGGGATCCCTTTTGTGTAGGCTTTGCGGAAATGTGCTCATTTTGGGATACGCCCGGCGGCGTGGTCTGTTGACGGCACAGCTAACGCCACGTATCCTATCGAACTGCGTGTTTCGTAGGGGGATGCTGACCCCTCGATTCAAGCCGTTGCACTTTACAGAAAGCTGGAATCATTCGAGAAGGAGTACGCTTTGCCTACTATTAACCAGCTGGTTCGCCAGGGCCGTCGTTCCGTGCCCAAGAAGTCCAAGAACGCTGCTCTGCAGCACAACTCCCAGAAGCGCGGCGTGTGCACCCGCGTCTTCACCACGAGCCCCAAGAAGCCGAACTCGGCTCTTCGTAAGGTTGCCCGTGTTCGCCTCGTCAACGGCATCGAAGTTACCGCCTACATCCCGGGTGAGGGCCACAACCTGCAGGAGCACTCCATCGTGCTCGTCCGCGGCGGTCGTGTCCGTGACCTCCCTGGTGTCCGTTATCACGTCATCCGTGGCGCCTACGACGCTGCTCCGGTCCAGAACCGTATGCAGGCCCGTTCCAAGTACGGTGCTAAGCGCCCCAAGGCCAAATAAGCCAGATAACGTTTTGATACTTTCGCCGTGTGCCGCCTAAGCGCCGCACGGTAGACACTTAAGGAGATTTCACATGCCGCGTCGTGCAGCAGCTAATCGTCGTGAGGTTCAGCCTGACGCCGTTTACAACAACCGCCTGGTGACTCAGCTCATCAACAAGGTCCTTCTTGACGGCAAGAAGGCCACCGCTGAGCGCATCGTTTACACCGCTTTCGAGATCGTTGCCGAGAAGTCCGAGGGTGGCGACGCTCTCGCTACCTTCAAGAAGGCTATGGACAACGTCAAGCCCACGCTCGAGGTCAAGCCCAAGCGTGTCGGTGGCGCTACCTATCAGGTCCCGATGGAGGTCAACTCCCGTCGTTCCACCGCTCTGGGTATCCGCTGGATCGTCAACTTCTCCCGCGCTCGCAAGGAGAAGACCATGGCCGAGCGTCTCGCTAACGAGATCCTCGACGCCTCCAACGGTCTTGGCGCTTCCGTCAAGAAGCGTGAGGACGTCTTCAAGATGGCCGAGGCCAACCGCGCGTTCTCTCACTATCGTTGGTAAGTTAAGGTAAGGAACTAACATGGCTAAGCCTAAGTACAAGCTTTCCGATACCCGTAACATCGGCATCATGGCCCACATCGATGCCGGTAAGACCACCACGACCGAGCGTATTCTTTACTACACCGGTAAGACCCACAAGATCGGTGAGGTCCATGAGGGCGCTGCCACCATGGACTGGATGGTTCAGGAGCAGGAGCGCGGCGTAACCATTACCTCCGCTGCTACCACGTGCTTCTGGAACAAGGACGGTAAGGACTACCGCATCCAGATCATCGACACCCCGGGCCACGTTGACTTCACCGCCGAGGTCGAGCGCTGCCTGCGCGTCCTCGATGGCGCTGTCGCCGTCTTCGACGCCGTTGCCGGCGTTCAGCCCCAGTCTGAGACCGTTTGGCGTCAGGCTTCTACCTTCAACGTCCCCCGTATCGCCTTCATCAACAAGTATGACCGCGTGGGCGCTGACTTCTTCAACGCTATCGAGACCATGAAGGATCGTCTCGACGCTAACGCCGTGGCCGCTCAGGTCCCGATGGGCGCCGAGGACAACTTCTGGGGCGTCATCGACCTCGTCACCATGACCGCATGGGACTTCAAGGCCGACGACAAGGGCATGACCTACCCCGAGCCGATGGACGAGATCCCGGCTGAGTTCGCCGACATCGCTGCCACCAAGCGCGAGGAGCTTCTCGACGCTGCTGCCAGCTTTGACGACGAGCTCATGGAGAAGATCCTCATGGAGGAGGACTTCACCGTCGAGGAGCTCAAGGCTGCTCTGCGCAAGGGCGTTCTGGCCAACGAGCTCAACCTCGTCTTCGTGGGCTCCGCCTACAAGAACAAGGGCGTTCAGGAGCTGCTCGACGCTGTCGTCGACTACCTGCCCAGCCCGCTCGACGTCGAGGCCGTCACCGGTACCGATCCGGACACCGGCGAGGAGATCGAGCGTCATCCTTCCTTCGACGAGCCCTTCTCCGGCCTGGTCTTCAAGATCATGACCGACCCGTTCGTCGGTAAGCTTACCTATGTCCGCGTTTACTCCGGCCGCGCCGAGTCCGGCTCCTACGTTGTCAACGCTTCCAACGGTCAGCGCGAGCGCCTCGGCCGCATCCTCGAGATGAACGCCGCCGAGCGTATCGACCGTGACGACGCCGCTGCCGGCGACATCGTCGCTTGCGTCGGCTTCAAGAACTCCACCACCGGTGACACCCTGTGCGCCGAGGGCAAGGAGATCGTCCTCGAGAAGATCGAGTTCGCTAAGCCCGTTATCGACGTTGCCATCGAGCCCAAGACTAAGGCCGAGCAGGACAAGATGTCCCTGGCTCTGACCAAGCTCGCCGAGGAGGACCCGACCTTCCAGGTGTCCACCAACCACGAGACCGGCCAGACCATCATCGCCGGCATGGGCGAGCTGCACCTCGAGATCATCGTCGACCGTCTGCTCCGCGAGTTCAAGGTTGACGCTAACGTTGGTAAGCCCCAGGTTGCCTACCGCGAGACCGCTGGTCACGACGTCGAGAAGGCTGAGGGCAAGTTCGTCCGTCAGTCCGGCGGTCGCGGTCAGTACGGCCACGCCGTCATCAAGCTCGAGAAGATGGAGGAGGGCTTCGGCTACGAGTTCGTCAACGCTATCGTCGGCGGCGTCGTGCCCAAGGAGTACATCCCGTCCATCGACAAGGGCATCCAGGAGGCCCTGAACACCGGTGTTATCGCCGGCTTCCCGGTCCTCGACGTCAAGGTCACCCTGTTCGACGGCTCTTACCACGAGGTCGACTCCTCCGAGGCCGCCTTCAAGATCGCCGGTTCCATGGCTATCAAGGACGCCCTCAAGAAGTCCGACCCGCAGCTGCTCGAGCCGATCATGGCTGTCGAGGTCGAGACTCCCGAGCAGTACATGGGCGACGTTATGGGCAACCTCTCCGGTCGCCGCGGCAAGATCGAGGGCATGGAGGATCGCAAGAACAGCAAGCTCATCCGTGCCAAGGTGCCGCTGGGCGAGATGTTCGGTTACGCTACCGACCTTCGCTCCCAGACCCAGGGCCGTGCATCCTACACGATGCAGTTCGACTCTTATGAGCCCGCGCCCAAGTCCATCGTGGACGAGGTCATGAGCAAGAACGCCTAAGTTCGAGCTCCCTGTTACGTAATCCGCGAGAACGTCTCTCGCACTCTTTGGAGGTTTAAGTTGGCTACCCAGAAGATCCGCATTCGCCTCAAGGGCTATGATCACGAGGTCGTCGATCAGTCCGCGAAGCTCATCGTCGAGACCGCTCAGAAGACCGGCGCTCGCGTTTCCGGTCCTGTCCCCCTGCCCACCGAGCGCAACCTGTACACGGTTATCCGCTCGCCGCACGTGAACAAGGACTCCCGTGAGCAGTTCGAGATGCGCACCCACAAGCGCCTCATCGACATCCTCGACCCCACCTCGGGCACCGTTGATTCGCTCATGCGTCTCGACCTCCCCGCTGGCGTCGACATCGACATCAAGCTCTAAGCGATACCGCTCATAGCTTACAGAGCCCCGCTGCCATTACGGTAGCGGGGCTCTTTTGTTTTGCATGACGGGTTTGGACTGCTGGGTAATGCTGCCGAGCGGGTGGCTGCGGCTCCCTATTCGCTCAAGGGGCGCAGCGATGCCTCCTCAAAATGGAAGGATCGCAAGTCGTCTTCGGTCTCGATGCACGCGCGACCAAAGTCATCGACGGTTTTAAAGATGCCTCGCGCCAGCTCGTCCCCAGCGGGGGAACGGGCGATAACGTGATCCCCAATCCAATTGAGATGACCGATGTATTCGCCGTGGACGGGCGCGAGCGGTCCGGCGTCTTCTTCCATGGCGTTGAGGTGCTCTGCCCACGCATCTACAGCGTCTATAACTTCGTGATAGACCTCATCGAGGAGCATGTTGACGGTGGGAACGCTCTCGTTGAGGTCCGAGAGGCCAATTGCCGCCAGGCCGCCATCGGGTACCTCTTGGGGCGTGTAGTTTACGTTGACGCCAATGCCGCAGACGGCGAAGGGCTTGCCCTCACTGTCACGAGCCGCCTCGACCAGAATGCCGCCGAGCTTGCGCCCTCGCGCGACGAGGTCGTTGGGCCATTTGAGGCCGATCTCGTTTGCAAGACCCTGCTTTTCGAGCGCCTCGAGCACCGCTAGGCCGCTGACGGCGGCAAGACCAGAGTACTTTGCAGGATTAACGCATGGACGCAGGACAATCGAAAGCAATAGGTTGCCGGCGGTTGAATCCCACTTGTGGCCGCGCCGGCCGCGTCCTGCTGTCTGAGCCCGGGCGGCAAGTCCTGTGCCGTGCGGCGCTCCTTGTTTTCCTGCTTCGAGCAGGTCATCGTTGGTCGATCCGGTTACGTCGACTATCGTTAATTGGGCATCCATAGCGGCTGCCACCTCCTTAATGAATAAGTGAATAACGCAATGGTGTCGTGAGGCAGACACAATGTGAAGCCTTTGTCGCATTTGGACAATTTAATGTTAACACGTCAACAATGACTGAAATGCGCTATCCTCTCTTGGTCGATGTAAACACGTCAACAACTCAAAGGAGGTTAGTGATGGGTTTCACGATTCTTGGAACAGGCTCGGCGCTTCCTACGCGCAGTGTTTCCAATGACGAGCTGTCCGAGTTCCTCGATACCTCGGATGAGTGGATTTTTACCCGCACCGGTATCAAGAGCCGCCACATCTGCACCACTGAGTCACTCGACGACCTTGCCGTAGCGGCGAGCGAGCGGGCGCTCCAGGTATCCGGAATCGACGCGAGCCAGCTGGATCTTATCGTCTGTTCGACGACGACGGGCGATCACCTCGTTCCCGCCGAAGCGTGCGCCGTTGCTGAGCGCCTGGGTGCCACATGTCCTGCCTTCGACGTTTCGGCGGCTTGTGCCGGCTTCGTATTTGCGCTCGATGTCGCCGAGGGCTATATCGCCCGCAGTCGCGCCAAGCACGCGCTGGTCGTTGCCGCCGAGCAGATGACGCGCGCGCTCGATTGGACCGACCGTGCCACGTGCGTGCTCTTTGGCGATGGAGCTGGTGCTGCGGTCATAGAGGCTGGGGGAGAGAACCCCCTTGCCGTTGAGCTTTCGACGTCGCCTGACGTCGAAACGTTGCGCGTTCCCGGTCTGGTCGGCACCTCGCCGTTTAAGGACTCCGCAGATAGCGCGAGCGTGCTGTCCATGAATGGTCGCCGCGTGTTCAAGTTCGGCGTCAACGCCATCTGCGACACGGTCCATAAGCTTGCGAGCGATGCGGGCATTTCGGTCGAAGACATCGATCATTTTGTATTCCATCAGGCTAACGAACGTATCCTGAGTCAGGCGGTCAAGCGTCTCGGCGTGCCAGACGAGCGCGTGGTTCGAACGCTACGCGAGACCGGCAACATTTCGAGCGCCTGCATTCCCTTTGCGCTTGACCGGCTGGCACGTACCGACGCACTGAACGAGGACGACACCATCGCCCTCGTTGGATTTGGCGCCGGCTTGGATGTAGGTGGCTATCTACTTCGCTGGAAGTAGTTGCACATAGGAAATGAAAACGCCCCTGGGGCACAAACAAAGGAGAACTACCATGGCAGATCAGAAGACCTTCGAGCGCGTTTGCGACGTTATCCGCGAGACCGCTGGCCTTGACGATGTCGAGATGAAGCCCGAGTCCACGCTCGAGGAGATTGGCCTCGACAGCCTGGGTACCGTCGAGATCCTCGTTGCCGTCGAGGACGAGTTTGGCATTGAGCTCGATACCGAGGAGAACCCCAAGACGGTCGGCGAGTTCGTCGATACGGTCGAGGCGGCATTGGAGAAGTAGTGATGCTCAAGTCTCCTCTCTGCGATCTGCTCGGCATCGAAAAACCCGTGTTCCAGGGTGGCATGGCTTGGATTGCCGACGCCTCGCTGGCATCTGCCGTGTCCGAGGCAGGCGGCTTAGGCATTATCGCGGCCATGAATGCCGACGCAAACTGGCTGCGCGATCAGATTCACGAGCTGCGCGCCAAGACGGATAAGCCCTTTGGCGTCAACGTTATGCTCATGAGCCCGTTTGTCGACGAGGTCGCACAAGTGGTGATTGATGAGCGGGTGCCCGTTGTGGTGACCGGCGCCGGCAATCCCACCAAGTACATGAAGGCGTGGAACGAGGCGGGCGTCAAGGTTATTCCCGTCGTGGCTTCGGTGGCGCTGGCGCGTCTCGTGGCGCGTCGCGGAGCCACTGCCGTGGTTGCCGAGGGCACCGAATCAGGCGGCCATATTGGCGAGACCTCGACGATGGCACTTGTCCCGCAGGTTGTCGATGCGGTCGATATTCCCGTGGTTGCGGCTGGCGGCATCGCCGATGGCCGCGGAGTGGCGGCCGCTTTTATGCTCGGCGCTGCCGGCGTCCAGGTGGGAACACGCTTTCTGGTCGCAAACGAGTGCACCGTATCCGAACAGTACAAAGAGCTGGTGCTCAAGGCGGGCGACACCTCGACGCGTGCGACCGGCCGCTCGACGGGACACCCGGTGCGTGCCCTCAAGAGCCCCTTCACCAACGCCTACGCCAAGAGCGAGGCGGCGGGCGTAAGTGTCGAGGAGCTCGGGGCCATGGGTACGGGCGCGCTTCGTAAAGCCGCAAAGGACGGTAATTACGAAGAGGGCTCGTATTTGTGCGGACAGATTGCTGGCATGGTCAACAAGCGCCAGAGCGCACGCGAAATCGTCGACGATCTGGTCGATGGCGCCGAGCATGTCCTGAAGGG
This sequence comes from uncultured Collinsella sp., assembly GCA_900545615.1. Taxonomy (GTDB): domain Bacteria; phylum Actinomycetota; class Coriobacteriia; order Coriobacteriales; family Coriobacteriaceae; genus Collinsella. Next base: position 5,985 of record UQZM01000010.1, on the reverse strand, counting down.
TGCGTCCGCATGGGTAGCGTAGCGTTTCTGTTTGCCGGTCAGGGTGCCCAGCATCCCGCGATGGGCGTCGATCTCATCGAGGCATCACCGGCGGCTGCCGAGGTGTTCGCCATTGCCGATGAGGTGCGTCCGGGAACCAGTGAGCAGTGCCGGAGCGCCTCGAAAGAGGTGCTCTCGCAGACCGAGAACACGCAGCCTTGCGTGTTCGTGCACGACTTGGCTGTTGCCGTCGCCCTGCGCGAGCGCGGCGTGGTGCCTGCCGCTTGTGCGGGATTCTCGCTGGGCGAGGTCGCTGCACTCACCTTTGCGGGGGCGTTCGATACGCGAGCGGGCTTTGAGCTTGTGTGCGAGCGCGCGGCGCTTATGGCCACGGCGGCTGAGCGTCACCCCGGCGGAATGCGCGCCGTCATCAAACTCGATGCGGCGCAGGTCGAGGGCTTGGCAAAACAGGCCGGCGAGGACTGCTGGCCGGTCAACTACAACAGCCCCCAGCAGACGGTTGTGGCCGGAGCGCCCGATGCGTTGCAAACCCTCGACGTCCTGGTAAAAGAGGCTGGTGGCCGGGCCATGAAGGTCGCGGTGTCGGGTGCATTCCATAGCCCCTATATGACCGAGGCGACCTGTGGCCTTGCTGCATATATCGAGGCCGGTCACGCGCCGTCCCCGTTGCTCATTCCTGTTATGGCAAATATGACGGCGGCGCCCTATCCGGTCGACCCACAGGCGGCATCGGAGGTGCTGGCCAACCAGTTGAGTCATGCCGTGCGCTGGGTCGACACGCTGCATGCTCTGCAGAATCAAGGCATCGACACGTTTATTGAGGTCGGTCCCGGCAAAACGCTGTCCGGCTTGGTCAAGCGTACGCTGAGCGACGTTCGTGTGTATTCGTGCGAAACGGCCGAGCAGGTCGCAGCTATTGCCGACGAGCTCGCATAGCCCACAGGGCTGTAACCCGAAAGGAATGACATGGGCAACTTGAACAACGGCGCGCTCGAGCGCAACGACTCACGTCGCGTGGCACTGGTCACGGGCGGCTCGCGCGGCATCGGTCGCGCTTGTGCCGTGGGCCTGGCGGAGGATGGCTACGATATCGCCGTCGTTTATGCCGGCAGCGTCGATGCGGCGCACGAGACGTGCGAGGCCTGCGAGGCGGCTGGCGCCACGGCGCGCGCATATCAATGTGACGTGGCCGACCCCGCCGCCGTCAACGCATGCGTGGAAGCGGTCCTCAACGACTTTGGCTCCATTTGGGCGCTCGTCAACAACGCCGGCATCACGCGCGACGGCCTGCTCATGCGTATGGGTGACGATGCCTTCGACCGCGTGCTCGATGTCAATCTCAAGGGCACGTTCAATACGACGCGCGCGCTCACCAAGACCTTTATGCGCCAGCGCGGCGGTTGCGTCATCAACATGAGCTCGGTCGTGGGCCTGATGGGCAATGCCGGGCAGGCCAACTACGCTGCCTCCAAGGCGGGCGTCATCGGCCTGACAAAGGCGGTAGCGCGCGAGCTTGCGCCCCGCGGCGTACGAGTGAACGCGGTCGCCCCCGGGTTTGTCGAGACCGATATGACGGCAAAGCTTTCGGATAAGGTGCGTGCGGCAACCGAGGAGCAGATTCCCCTTAAGCGTATGGCGCAGCCCGAGGAGGTGGCCGGTGTGGTGCGCTTTTTAGCGAGCGATGCGGCTGCTTACATTACGGGCGAGGTCGTGCGCGTCGACGGCGGAATGGCGATGTAGAAACCAGGGCCGAACAACGGCTTGGATGAGGAGACCATGATGGAACAGAGGGTTGCAATTACCGGCATCGGCGCCGTATCGCCACTCGGCAACACGGCGCTTGCCACCTGGGCGGCTATGTGCGCCGGCACGTGCGGTATCGGACCGATCACGCACTTCGATACCGACGCGTTTGCCGTTAAAGTGGCGGCCGAGGTCAAGGGTTTTGACGGCAACGAGTACTTTGGCAAGCGTGACGCCAAGCACCTGGACCCCTGCGTTCAGTTTGCCCTGGCAGCGTCGGACGAGGCCATGCACGATGCGGGCTTTGATGTCGAGGGCGCCATCGATCGCGAGCGCCTGGGCGTCTACGTGGGTTCGGGCGTGGGCGGCATGCAGACACTCGTCGACAACGTTCACACGATTGCCGACCGTGGGCCCCGCCGCGCATCGCCCTATATGATCGCGATGATGATCCCCAATATGGCTTCGGGCAATATCGCAATCCGCCACAAGGCAAAGGGCCCGACCCTGCCCGTGGTGACCGCCTGCGCGACCTCGGCCCATGCCGTGGGCGAGGCGTTCCGCGCCATCAAGCATGGCTATGCCGATGCGATTCTCGCCGGCGGTGCCGAGGCCGCAATCATCCCCGATGCCGTTGCGGGCTTTACGTCCTGCCGTGCTCTCACCACTAATCCTGACCCGTCGACGGCATGCCGTCCGTTCGATGCAGACCGCGACGGCTTTGTGATGGGCGAGGGCGCCTGCGTGCTGGTACTCGAGAGCATGGAACACGCGCTGGCTCGCGGGGCGCACATTTATGCCGAGGTCGTGGGCTACGGCAACACCGATGATGCCTATCACATCACGAGCCCCGATCCCGAGGCTGCCGGCATTGCCCGTGCGATATCGCTGGCGGTGGCCGAGGGCGACGTTAAGCCTTCCGAGGGCCTCTACATCAACGCTCACGGAACCTCGACTAAACTTAACGATTCGTCCGAGACGGCGGGCATTAAGCGTGCGCTCGGCGAGGACGCGGCACGCGCCGCGCACGTCTCGTCGACCAAGTCGATGACCGGCCACATGATCGGTGCTACGGGTGCCATCGAGGTCATGGCCTGCGCCATGGCGCTCGAGCAGGGCGTGGTGCCCCCGACCATTAACTACCACACGCCCGATCCCGCCTGCGATCTTGATTACACGCCCAATCGAGCGGTTCGCGCCGACCTTACCTGGGCGCTTTCGACCAACCTGGGCTTTGGCGGGCACAACGCCGCCATCGCGCTGCGCAAATATACAAGGAGCTAGAGCATGGATTCCAAAAGACTTGCCGAGATAGCCGATGTTATGGAGGACCGCGGCCTCACGCGCGTGCGTGTTGAGGAGCCCGATGGCACCGCGGTCGAACTTGAGCGTGCGAGCGCCGCGCAGCCGGTTGCCGTACCCATGCCCATGCCGAGCGCCATGGCTGCTCCGGTTGCAGCTCCCACAGTCGCGCCTGCCGCACCGGAGCCCGCCGCGCAGGCGCCTGCCGCCGCGCCGGAGCCCAAGGGCACCGAGGTGACCGCTCCCATGGTCGGCGTTTTCTATGCTGCCCCGGCGCCGGGCGACGAGCCGTTTGTGCACGTGGGCTCCAAGGTCAAGGCCGGCGAGACGCTCTGCATCATCGAGGCCATGAAGGTTCTCAACGAGGTGACGGCAGAGGCGGATGGCGAGGTGCTCGAGATCTGCGTGGCCGACGGCGACCTCGTAGAGTTTGGCAGCTGCCTCATGAGGATCGGATAGGTGATATCCATGAACAAAGAAGAGCTCAAGAAGCTGTTGCCGCATCGAGAGCCGATGCTTTTGCTCGACGAAGCCGAGCTAGTGGGCGACGAGGCCCACGGCAAGATCACGATTACGGGCGACGAGTACTTTTTGCAGGGACATTTTCCGGGAAACCCGGTCGTCCCCGGCGTGATCCAGTGCGAGATGCTCGCCCAGAACTGCTGCGTGCTGCTGATGGGCGATGAGGAGGCGCGCGGCGCGACGCCGTTCTACACGAGTCTGGACAAGGTGCGCTTTAAGCGTCCGGTGCGCCCGGGCGACACGGTGGATCTGGTGTGCTCCATCACGCGTGCGCGCGGGCCGTTCCGCTTTGCGACGGGTACTGCGAGCGTCAACGGTGAGGTTTGCTGCCGCGCAGATATGTCTTTTGCACTCATGCACGAAAGTTAAGGAAGTCTTCATGTTCGACAAAGTGCTCATCGCCAACCGCGGCGAGGTCGCGGTCCGTGTTATCCGCGCGTGCCGCGATATGGGCATCAAGACCGTCGCCGTTTATTCCACGGCCGATGCGGACGCGCTGCACGTACAGCTTGCCGATGAGGCATATTGCATCGGCGGCCCGCGTCTTGCCGAGAGCTACCTCAACGACGATGCCGTGCTCACCTGTGCCGTGAAGTCGGGGGCAAAGGCGATCCACCCTGGCTACGGTTTCTTTTCCGAGAAGGCAAGCTTCGTGCGCGACTGCGACAAGTACGGTCTGGCGTTTGTCGGTCCTTCGGCCGAGGTGATCGACAGCATGGGCGACAAGGACGCCGCACGTCGAACGGCTGCCGCGGCGGGCGTGCCCATCGTGCCGGGCTGCGATTTGCTCAAAAGTCCCGAGGAGGCGACGGCCGAGGCCGAGCGCATTGGCTGCCCCGTGCTTATTAAGGCGCGTGCAGGTGGCGGCGGTCGCGGTATTCGCAAGGTCGACCGCGTGGAAGACGCGGCAAAGGCCTTTATTGAAGCACGTGCCGAAGGCGAGGCCGTTTTTGGCGACGGCGAGTGCTACATGGAGAAGTTCGTCGCGCCGGCGCACCACGTTGAGGTGCAGATTATGGCCGATAAGCAGGGCCATGTGTTTTCGCTCGGCGAGCGCGAGTGCTCGGTGCAACGTCGCAACCAAAAGCTGATCGAGGAGAGCCCCGCGCCGTGCCTCGACGGACACGACGATATTCGTGCCCGTATGCACAAGGCGGCGCGTGACCTGGCTCGTGCTGTCGGCTACGAAGGAGCCGGTACCATCGAGTTCCTGTATTCGGACGATGGCAATTTCTACTTTATGGAAATGAACACGCGCTTGCAGGTGGAACATCCGGTTACGGAGTTTGTGACCGATACCGACCTGGTCAAGTGGCAGCTGCGCGTGGCAGCCGGCCAGCCTCTGCCCTTTGAGCAGGAGGACATGTCGGTCCGCAACCACGCCATGGAGTGCCGCATAAATGCCGAGACGCCGGACTTTCTGCCGTCATGCGGAACGGTCACCGCGTTGCGTGTGCCGGGTGGTCCGCGCGTGCGCTGGGATTCCGCCATGTTTACCGGCGCGAACGTTCCGCCGTACTACGATTCCATGCTCGGCAAGCTCATCGTGTGTGCGCCCACGCGTGACGGCGCCATTCGCAAGATGCGCTCGGCCCTGGGCGAGCTCGTGATCGAGGGCGTGAGCGAGAACAGCGAGCTTCAGCTCGACGTGCTGGCAAACGACGAGTTCTTGTCGGGCATGTATCACACCGATCTGATGGGGCATCTCTATGCTGATGAATAGAAAAGCGAAGACGGTCAATGTCCTCGAGGGGCCGATAACCGAGTCATGCGCCGAGTTTCCCGCGCGCCACGTGTTTATCAAGTGCCCGGAGTGCCGCCGTGTGATCGATGAGGCACGCCTGCACGACAACCTGGAGGTCTGCCCTCGTTGCGGCAAACACTTTCGCGTGAGCGGTCGCGCGCGCATGCGCATGACGGTCGACGAGGGCACGTTTGAGGAATGGGATGCCAATCTGGCGTCGGAGGACTTTCTTTCGTTTCCCGGCTATGCCGACAAGCTTAAAGGCGCGGGCGAGCGTTCGGGCGAGCGCGATGCCGTTGTGTGCGGCAGGGGCAAAATCTGCGGCTGCGATACGGCGCTCTTCTTTATGGACGCCAACTTTATGATGGGCTCGATGGGCTCCGTGGTGGGCGAGAAGATCTGTCGCGCATTTGAGCGTGCGACCGAGCTGGGATTGCCAGTTGTCGGCTTTACCGTTTCGGGCGGTGCGCGCATGCAAGAGGGCGTGACCTCGCTTATGCAGATGGCCAAGATTTCTGCGGCGGTTAGGCGCCACAGCGAGGCGGGCGGCCTGTATATCACGGTGCTCACCGACCCCACGACCGGAGGCGTAACCGCGAGCTTTGCCATGGAGGGCGACATTATCCTGGCCGAGCCCGATGCCCTGACGGCATTTGCCGGCCCGCGCGTGATCG
>UQZM01000009.1 GCA_900545615.1 uncultured Collinsella sp. | reverse complement strand
GGGGCACTTCTGGTCTGCGGAATGTTTTCAAAACCAAGCCCGACCCCGGCCTGCGGTGACGTTGCTGGCGGTTCTTGGGCATCGCTTGCTGGCGGGGTTCCTTGTCTGAATTGAACTTAGTTGGTGGGGCTACTGGTCCCGGTCGCTGGCTCGCGCTTTGCGCGAACTCCGCGCTACTGGGGATCAATTAGGCTTCCGTTGCTGGGCCCGCCACATCTTCCCGCCCCAGCATCGACCTCAGCTTCTCAAAGCTCTCCTCACTCAAGCAATGCTCCATGTGGCAACCCTCTTGCGAGGCAACATCGGGCGCTACACCTGCATCCTCTAGCAGCCCCACAAAAAAGCAATGGCGCTCCCACATTTGACGGGCAACCTCAAGACCGCGTTCCGTCAGATGCACATCGCGTTTGCCCATCTCCACGTAGCCGGTGCTCTCCAAGGCCGCCATGGCTTTAGAGACGCTTGCTTTGGTTACGCCCAGGTATTCGGCAACGTCAATTGATCGAACGATGCCTTGGCGCTCCGAGAGCACATAAATAGATTCGAGATAGTCTTCTCCGGATTCACGTAGGGCCATGGGCCGCCTTTCGCGATGATTGCTAGTTAGCCTTTGGATACTTTCCACGGCTAACTTTACCGCAAAAGTTGCCCATGTCTTACTACTTTGCCTAAAAGTTAGCCGTGTTTCACAAAACGTGCGAGACGAAAACAAAATGGGGACGCCCCGCAAGGAGTGTCCCCAGGTGCCAGGTGCCGGCCCGCAGTTACATCAATCCAAAGTGCTTCGCAGCGTTGTAGATGCCGTCGTCGTCCACGGCAGTCGTCACATAGGTCGCCGCAGCTTTCACCGCGTCCTGTGCGTTGCCCATGGCCACGCTCGTGCCCACGGCGGCAAACATCGACAGGTCGTTCTCGCCGTCGCCAAAGGCAATCGCCTCGCTCGCGTCGATACCAAGCCGCTCGAGCGTCGCCGCCACGCCCAGGTCCTTGCCGCCGTTAGCGGGAATAATGTCGCAGAACAGGTCGCACCAGCGCGTGGTGAGCGAATGCGACACGGCGTCGGTCACGATATATTCGTCGGCCGGATCAACAAAGGCGCAAAACTGGTAGACTGGCGCGTCAAAGGCGTGCTCAAACGGCTCCTCGTGGTAGACGATTCCCGCATTGCTGCCGGCCGTCACCACGCGCTCGGACAGGCGGTTCACAAACGAGTTCTCACCCTGCATACACAGCGAGTCGTAGCGCCCCTGCACCACCTGGTCCACAATCACCGCAACGTCGTCCGGGTCAATCGGGCAGCTACGGTAGACGCCCTCAGCATCAAAGCAGTGCTGGCCCGAAAGCGTAATGTACGCATCCCAACCCAAATTGAACAGCCAGTCCGGCATCTGGTAGGTCGGACGGCCCGTGGCGATCACGCACGCAATCCCCTGCTCGTGAAAGCTGTCGAGCACCTGCTGCGCCGACGCCGGAATCCGGTGGGTCTTAAAGCTCAGCAGCGTGCCGTCGATATCGAAAAACGCGGCTTTGATCATTCTCGCCTACTCCTCGCCCTCGAGCTTTTCGCTCGCCTCGAGCCACGCCATCTCCAGCTCGTCCATGGCAGCGTGAGCCTCGTCGATCTTTGCCTGCTGCTCGCCGAGCGCCGTGTAGTTGGTGGGATCGACTTGGGCCATTGCTGCCTCGGCCTCCTCAACGCGGGTGCGCTGCGTCTCCATCTTGCGCTCGAGCGAACTCACCTCGCGGCGGAGCTTCTGGCGCTCGGCGTTGGACAGGCCGTTGGGCTGACCGCTCGACTTGGGCTTTTCGGCCGCAGCTGCCGCGGCACCGGTGTCGAACGTGCCGGTCTTGGCGCTCGGCGCGCCCACGGGCTCGCCCTCGGCGGTAGCGTTGCACAGGCGCAGGTACTGGTCCACGCCACCGGGCATATGCGTCAGGTGGCCGTCGAGCAGCGCCCACTGCTGGTCGGTCACGCGCTCCATCAAGAAGCGGTCGTGCGTCACCAGGATCAGCGTGCCGGGCCAACCGTCCAGCAAATCCTCGACAATCGCGAGCATGTCGGTATCCAGGTCGTTACCGGGCTCGTCCAGGATAAGCACGTTGGGCTCGTCCAGGATCGTCAGCAACAGCGACAGGCGACGGCGCTGGCCGCCCGAAAGATCGCCGATGCGGCTCCAGAGCTGCTGGGTCGTAAAGCCCAGGCGTTCGCAGAGCTTCTCGGGCGAAGTCTCCTTGCCGTCGATGACGTAGTACTTCTTATAGTTGCCGAGAACCTCGCGGATCGTGTCGCCCATGTAGGGCTCGAGCTCCTCGAGCTGCTGCGACAGCACGCCAAAGCGCACCGTCTGGCCAATCTTCACGCGGCCGCGCGTGGGCTCAATCTTGCCCTGAATCACGTCGAGCAGCGTCGACTTGCCAGCGCCGTTCTCGCCCAAAAGTCCATAGCGGTCGCCCGCTCCGATGAGCCAGGTCACGTCGGAAAGTACCTGCTTGGGCGCGCCATCGGTATCCGCATAGCCGGCGTCCACGTCGACCACGTCGATGACCTGCTTGCCCAGGCGGCTCACGGCGAGGCGCTTGAGCTCCAGCTCGTCGCGCACGGGCGGTACGTCGGCGATGAGCTCGCGAGCGGCATCCACGCGAAACTTGGGCTTGGTGGAGCGCGCCTGGGCGCCGCGGCTTAGCCACGCGAGCTCCTTGCGCGCCATGTTGCGACGGCGCTCCTCGGTAACCGCGGCCATGCGGTCGCGCTCTACGCGCTGCAGGATGTATGCCGAATAGCCGCCCTCGAAGGGATCGACCTGGCCGTCATGGACCTCCCACATACTGGTGCAGACCTCGTCCAAGAACCAGCGGTCGTGCGTGACCACGAGCATCGCGCCCTGACCGCGCTGCCAGCGGGCCTTTAAGTGGCGCGCGAGCCAGTTGATGGTGCGCATGTCCAGGTGGTTGGTGGGCTCGTCAAGCATAAGCACGTCATAGTCGCCGATCAGCAGGCGCGCGAGGTCCACGCGACGGCGCTGGCCGCCCGAAAGCTCGCCCACCGTGCCCTCCCAAGGCACATCGCTAATAAGGCCAGCGAGGATCTGACGCGTACGTGGGCTCGAGGCCCACTCATACTCGGGCGTATCGCCCACGACGGCATGATGCACGGTGTCGGCATCGGCCAGGTTGTCCTTTTGGCCGAGCAATCCGATCGTGGTGTCGCGGCGATGCGTCACGCGGCCATCGTCGGGCTCCAGCGTGCCGGCGAGCACACTCAGCAGCGTCGACTTGCCGTCGCCGTTTTTACCGACGATACCAATACGGTCGCCCTCGTCCACGCCGAGCGTCACGCTATCGAAAATATGCTTGGTGGGAAACTCTAGGCTGACGGAATCGCATCCCAAAAGAATCGCCATATGCCCTGCTCCTTCGTAGAAATACAACGTTGTCCATGATAGCAGCGAGCCCCACCCCAAACCACCACGAAGGTGCCTGTCCCCTTTGTGGTGGTCATTTCGGTCGCAGAGCAAAAGGCGGGCCATCTCGCAAAAGAGATGACCCGCCTCTCCAATCAGTCCCGCGGCAACCGTGGCCGCCGCGGGCCTCAAGCATGTCCCGGACTAGGAGAACATGCCGGTGAGGTAATCATTCAGCCGCTTATCCTTGGGCCGTTGGAAAATCTCGTCAGTCTCGTCGTACTCGACCATATCGCCCATGTAGAAGAACGCCGTGCGGTTGGACACACGCGACGCCTGCTCCATGTTGTGCGTCACGATGACGATGGCGCGGTCGGCAACGATCGATGACATCAGGTCCTCGATCGCCAGCGTCGAGATGGGGTCGAGCGCCGAGCAGGGCTCGTCGAACAAGATCACGTCGGGGTTGAGCGCCAGCGTGCGCGCGATGCACAGGCGCTGCTGCTGACCGCCCGAAAGCGCATAGGCGCTCTTGTCGAGCTTGTCCTTGACCTCGTCCCACAGCGCCGCGCCGCGCAGGCTCTCCTCGACCATGCGGTCGAGTTCGTCGCGGTCGGTGATGCCGTGGCGCCTAGGCGCAAACGTGATGTTGTCGCGAATGGACTTGCGAAACGGGTTGGGCTGCTGGAACACCATGCCAATGGAGCGACGCAACTCGTAGGTGTTCTCGGTCTTGGTGTTCACGTTGCGCCCGCGATAGTTGATCTCGCCCTCCACGCGGCAGCCGCGAATCTCGCGATTCATAAGGTTGAGGCTACGCAAGAAGGTCGACTTACCGCAGCCCGAAGGCCCGATGAGCGCCGTGATCTCGCCCTTGTGAAAGACGAGCGACGTGTCGTGCAGGGCATGGTGGTCGCCATAGTACACGTTGACGTCCTTGGTGGAGAGCACGACCTCGTCGCTCACGGCCTTGCCACTCACGCGAACACGCTTCTCGCTCTCCCCCACGCTCGACAGGAAGTCCTGGGTGTCGGACGATGCCGCTTCGGTTGCGGGCGTTACATTCATCTCGCTCATTCGGCCGTCATCTTCCTTGCCAGTTGCTTGCCCACGATACGGGCGATTACGTTAAACAGCAACACGCAAATCATCAGCAGTGCAGCGGTGCCCCAGACGATCTGCTGGGCCTCGGGGCTGCCCTCGCCATAGATCTTGTAGATATGCACGGCGAGCGACTCGCCGGGGCGGAACACGTTCCAGGCGCAGGTGGGGCTCGACAGGTTAAAGCTCAAGAAGTTCAGACGCACCGGCGAGCTCATGCCCGAGGTAAAGAGCAGCGCCGCGGCCTCGCCAAAGACGCGGCCGGCCGAAAGCACGATGCCGGTCACGATGGCGGGCATGGCCTCGGGAATCAGAATGTGCAGCGTGGCTTCCCAGCGAGTGAGGCCCATGGCCAGGCACGCATCGCGCTGGGCCTGTGGCACGTCCTCGAGCGCTTGCTGAATCACGCGCACTAGGATGGGGATGTTGAACATGGTGAGTGCGACGGCGCCGGAGATGATGGAATACTTCCAGCCCAGCTGCACCGAGAACACCAGGAAACCGAACATGCCGACAACGATGGAGGGCAGCGAGGACAGCGTCTCGATGGCGGTGGAGGCGATGTCGCGGATGGGCCCATTCGGCGCGTACTCAACCAGAAAGACCGCGCCGCCCAGACTGATGGGCACCGAGATGACCAGAGTGATCAGCAGCAGGTAGAACGAGTCGAACAGCTGGTAGAGCACGCCGCCCTGCGTTCCGTTGGCGCGCGACGGCTCCGTGAGAAAGCCCGGCTGGAACAGCGTCGAGATGCCCTCGAACAGGATATAGGCCACCATGGAGACGACGATGAGCATGACGATGGCGACGATCGCCGTCAACACGCCCGTGGCGAAGCGGTCCTGCTTTTGGACACGCCCGAGCCTCGCCTCGTCGATGTGGATACGCGTGCTAGCCACGAGCCTTCGCCCCCTTGCGGCCGATAAGGTGGATGATCAGGATGAAGATGAGACTCATGCCCATCAGCAGCAGGCCGAGCGCCCACAGAACATCGTCTTGGGCCGAGCCCTCGGCATAGACTGCCATGGACGTGGTGAGCGTGGTGGTGATGGTCGAAGCCGGCGACAGCAGCGACGTCGGCATGGCCTCGATGCCGCCGATGACCATGCGCACGGCGAGCGTCTCGCCAAAGGCGCGGGTCATGCCCAAGATAACCGCGGTCATGAGCGACGGCATGGCGGACTTGAGCACCACGTGCCAGATGGTCTGCCAGCGGGTGTAGCCCAGCGCGAGCGAGCCCTGGCGGTAGCCGTCGGGCACGGCGCGCAGGCCATCGACCGAAAGCGTGGTCATGGTCGGCAGGATCATGACGGCCAGCACGATGGCGCCGGGCAAGATGCCCAGGCCCGTGCTCACGTGGAAAACGCTCTTCATAAGACCGACGACCACGTGAAAACCGATCAGGCCAAAGACGACCGAGGGGATGCCGGTCAAAAGCTCAATGAGCGGCTGAAAGATCTTAGAGCCAAACTTAGGGCTAATCTCGACCGCAAAGATGGCAGAGCCGATGGCGATGGGCAGCGCGATAAGCGTGGAGAGCACCATGACCGCAAACGAGGTGACGATCAGGGGCAGGGCGCCGGTATAGGGCAGGCCGTTTTCGGCTGTGTTGGCCAGGTCCCACTTGGTGCCGGTGAAAAACTCGACGACCGAGACGCCGTCCTTGACAAAAGCCGAGAGGCCCTTTTGGGCGACCATAAAGATGAGCGCGGCAACGACAAGCGTCACGAGCGCTACGCACGCGCCCGTGACGCCCAGGCCCACGTTCTCAAGGTCGCGCTTTGGCAGCTGTTTTGCCATTGCAAACCTTTCCGGGGCGATTACTTATTTAGCAGAGACCTTGCCGCTGGCGTCCTTGACGACCTTCATGGCAGAGACGGGGATGAAGCCCTGCTCCTCGACGAGCTTGCCCTGGACGTCGTCGGAAAGCATGAACTCTAGGAAGGCCTTGGTGGCCTCGTCGGCGTCCTTGGAGCAGTACATGTGCTCGGTAGCCCAGATCTTGAAGGAGTCGTCGGTGACGTTTGCGCTCTTGGGCTCCACGCCCTCGACCTTGATGGCGTTGAACTTGGAGTCATCGAAGTGCGAGAAGTCGAGGTAGGAGATGGCGTTATCGGTGCTGCCCATCTGAGTCTGGACGTCGCCGGACTTGTCGAGCTCGGCGTCGCCCTTAAAGTCGACGGTCTCGTCGCCAAAGACGGCGGCCTCGAAGGTGGCGCGGGTACCGGAGCCGGCCTTGCGGTTGAGGACGACGATGGTGGCGTCGTCGCCGCCGACCTCCTTCCAGTTGGTAATCTGACCGGAGAAGATACCCTTGAGCTGCTCGAGGGACAGGTCGTCGACCTTGACGTTCTTGGAGACGACGGGGCCCATGCCCACGACGGCGACCTCGTGGTCGACGAGGTTCTTGACTTGATCGGCCTCAAGCTTGGTCTCGGCGAAGACGTCGGAGTTGCCGATGGTGACGGTGCCGGCGGCGACAGCGGTCAGGCCCTTGCCCGAACCGTTACCCGAGCCGGAGACGGAGACATCGGGGTTGGCGTCCATGAACTTCTCGGCAGCGGCCTCGACGAGAGCCTGGAACGAAGAGGCACCGTCGTAGGTCACCTCGCCGGAGACGGACTCGGCAGCAGCGGCGCTACCCTTGTCGGCGGCATCGGATGCGCCGGAGCCGCCGCACCCAACGAGACCGAGACCGACGATGCTGGCAAGACCACCAGCGAGGCCGAGGAACTGACGACGAGAATAAGCCTGATCGAGCATGATCTTCCTTTCATACATGCGATTCGCGGGCACCCTGCCCGCTTTGCTGTTTGGAAAGATACGGCCTCGATCGGGCAGTGCCCGCGCCAACTGCGGTTTTTTACGGGCATCTGATAGACCCTTACCGCAAGCGCAGCACGGCCTTTACAAACGAATAACAATCCAGCGCCGAACATGGCGCACCTTTTACACCAATAAAAACAAAGTTGCGGTGAAACAGTTCCTGCTTGGCCATCAAATGGCCCATTCTAGGAACTATTCCACCGCAACTTAGATTGGGAAACCGCGAAACCTTAAAGCTCTAATTCATTCAAACGGAGGATCGCAACAATATAGATCTTGAGTGCTTGCTTGAGCTGCTCTTCGTTGGCGCACTCGTTGGGACCGTGCATCTGGCCGCCCCACGCGGGCAGCTCAAGGCCGGTCTCTTCGGGGCCAAACGACACGGCGCGCGCAAAGTTGCGCGCGTAGGTGCCACCGCCCATGGCAAAAGGCTCGGCATGCTTGCCGGTGAACTCGTTATAGGTATCGATAAGCGCCTTCACGGCCGGATCATCGGCAGAGACCGAGAACGGCACCTTCGCGCGACCCAGCTGGCACGTCACGCCGAAACGGCCCACGAGCGGGTCGAGCTGCTCGCGGATGGTATCGGCACTTGTGCTGTCGGGGAAGCGCACGTCGATGACCTGCTCAATATGGCCATCCGCCACGCGGATGACGCCAGCGTTGCAGGTAAGCGGGCCAAACGCCGGACTCGTCGCATCGATACCTAGGCCGCGGCCATAGGCATCCGCGTGCACAAAGGCCAGGAACTTGACGAACTCGTGCTCGGCAGGCGTCAGCAGGCGCTCGTCGCGTGCACCAAACGCGTCCTCGGCCTCGCGCAGATACGACACGATCAGGCCGACGGCATTGATCGTCCCCTCGGGCATCGAGGCGTGACCGCCAATACCGTGGGCGAAAATCTGCACATGACCATTGTCGAGAGCCGTGATCTCCAGGCGGTCAGCATTCTCGACCGGCGCCGGCAGCTCATCGGCGGCAATCGCGAGCTCGCAGATGGACTGCGACGGAATGGCATTGCTCGCCTCGGCGCCGCTCCACGACACGATGCGCCCGCCGTCGATCTTGGGACTCACGAACGTCGCCCCAAACTGGCCCTTCTCGGCATTGCAGACCGGGAACTCGGCATCAGGCGTAAACAGAAAGTCAGGGTTGGGGTAGTTCTCCAGATAATGGTGAACGTCGGACATGCCCACTTCCTCATCGCAGCCCAGCAGCGCGCGGAAGGTGTAGCGCGGAACAATGCCGTGCTTGAGCAGGTACGCGCCGGCATAAAGCGACAGCACTGCCGGGCCCTTGTCGTCGATCACGCCGCGACCGAGCAACCAGCCCTCGCGACGCTCCATCGCGAACGGATCGGTGTTCCAGCCAGGGCCGGCGGGAACCACGTCCACGTGGCAGATAGTCGCGAGCTGCTTGTCGCCGCGACCCGGGATATCGGCGATTCCCACATAGCCCCCGTCGTCGCTCGTCTGATAGCCGAGCTTTTGCGCAATGCCGAGCGCGCAATCGAGCGCGTCACGGACCGGGCGGCCAAACGGCGCACCGGGCTCCGCATCGGCAGCAACGGCCACGGACGGATAGTTCACCAGCTGCTCGATATCGGCGACGACATCTTCCCAGACCTCGTCGACATACTCGGTAACGCTCTGCTCCACCTGATTCATGGACGACCTCCTTACCAATGAGCGACGGGTACGCCCGTCCCTCACATCACATACTTATATAGCGAAAAGTTTAGCAAGCTCGGCCACCGAGTGCACCACTGCATCGGCACCCGCCGCCTCGTGCTCGCCCGGCGCCGCCGCGCCCGAATAGATACCAATGCACGGCACGCTCATCGCGTGCGCGCCCTCGACGTCGTTAAAGCGATCGCCGATCATCACGGCATCGCCCGCGGCCGCACCCAAGGCCGCCAACGCGTCGCGGACCGAATCGGCCTTGGTCTCGCGCCCCTGCGGCGGATTCATGCCAACCACCGCCTCAAACTGAGAAAGTCCCAGCTCTCCCACCATGTCAACGCACTTTGCCTCCATGCGCGACGTCGCCACGGCCAAGCGCTTGCCCTGGGCGACCAACCCATCCAGCAGCTCGGGGATCCCGTCAAACACGGGATACTCCTCCGGTCCCAGCTCGTCAAAAAAGGCGCGGTACTCGTCGGCCACCACAAGCGACTCCTCGCGGGAGAAGCCATAAAAGTCGTGAAAACTCTTCCACAGGGGCGGCCCGATCATGCGACGCAGGTCACCCATCTGCGCCTCCGAAAACCCGCGTGCAGCCAGCGTCTTGCGCGTCGAGGTCATCACCGCCCGACCCGTATCGGCCACCGTGCCATCAAAATCAAACAGCACGACCGGCCGTTTGCATATCTCCAGCGCCTCCATCGGCATCCCTCTTCCCCAGTTGACGATTTCCACACCGACACTTCAAACTGTTGACTATTCAACAATTGAACCTAGAAATGTGGAACGACTCCACTATACTTGTCGCACTTTGCTCTCAGAAGGCGGCGCCGTCGCGCCCCAACGAAAGGTGCAATTATGTCTTTTGCCATCATAACCGACTCCACGTCGGACATCTCCCCCGCCCGCGCCCAAGAGCTCGGCATTTACGTCATTCCACTGCATGTGATTATCGAGGGCGAGGACCTGCTCGACCAGGTACAGATCACCGCCGAGGAGTACGTCGCCCGCATGGCCGGCTCCGAGCAGCTGCCGCACACCTCGCAGCCGAGTGCCGGCGAGTTCAAGGCACTCTTTGACCGCGTGCGTGCTGACGGCCACGACAGCGCGATCTTTATCTCGCTGTGCAGCGAATGGTCCGCCTGCTATTCCAACGCATGCCTGGTCGCCGAGACCCACGAGCTCGACGTGCGCTGCATCGATTCGCGCACCGGCTCGGGTGCCGAGGGCCTGCTGGTGGAGTACGCGCTCGCCATGCGCGAGGACGGCCGCAGCCTGGACGAGACCGAGGCACAGATCCGCGCGACCCTGCCCGACGCGCACCTGCTGCTGATTCCCCGCACGCTCGAGAACCTCGTTAAGAACGGCCGCGCGCCCAAGCTCGCCGGCCAGCTCACGCAGATGCTCAATATTCGCCTGGCCGTTTCGCCGGAGTGGCAGTCGGGCGAGATCAAGGCCATCAAGAAGGGCCGCGGCGCCAAGCGCATCGTCGCCAACACCATGGCAGACTGCCTCGCGTTTTTGGCCGAGCATCCGGGCTCCAGCGTGCGCGTGCTCACGACCGGTGCCGCCGAGGAGCAGGAGCTTGTCGACGAGGCACTCGCAGGCCAGGACTACGTAGACGCCGGCACCGGCCCCATCGGCTGCACCATCGCCACCCATGTAGGCGTCGACGCCATCGCCATCAGCTACTGCCCCCGCTACCAGCCAACTCGCTAGGGACGCCCACATCAGTTATGGTGAAATGGGGACTGTTTTTGGCTTATTAGCCGCCAATCAATCCCTATTCCACCGCAACTTAGAAGCAGTTCGTTTGGGACGGGGCTAAAAAGACTGGTATCAAACGTTTCAGACCAGTCTTTTTAGCCCCGTCCCATTTTAGCTACTCTACATCAGCCCGCTCAGGGCGATGTCGACGGCCTCGTTGAGGTCGTCAGTAATGTGTACCAGATCCGGATCGAGCGGGCTGATCATACCGGCGCTCATCACCGGGCCGTTGGGCCAGTCGAACAGACCCCCTCGCGGTACCCACTGGACAAAAATGGCAAATATGAGTACTGCCACCAAATTAGTAGCAGCAAAATCTCGCCGGAATCGATCGTTTCGATTAATTTCACGCCTTGCCAAGGCTCAAAATGCCGTGTTTGGTGGGTTAGATATATAGAATAATGTCGAATTGGTATTCTATTCTTGCCAAATGTTATGAGACTACATTAACAGCAGTACTCACATTTGACGTTATTTGACCACGGGGTCATTCGAAAACCCCTCCCCACGCCGCCAACCCGCCCCATAGCCGTCAAAAACCTTTAACAACAGCCGCCGCACGTTTTGGCACCGGCTGATTGCCACTCACGGATCGGTACCCCACTATTACCGAACCAAAATCGAAGTCGCGTATCTCATAAAGCTGAAATGACGTACCCTCATCCCAATGAACGCTGATAAGAATGGCTTTCAAATGAGCAACGGCACGCATCAATACGCCCTTTTCGGGAGCGCCCTATTCAAATTCAATAAAACGGTCGTCCACGCTTCGGATCCGCGCAAGCAAATCGTTATCTGCAGCAGCGGTCCAGACATCCGTTATACAACGCTGGAAGAATGGGAGAAAGCTGGCGATTCTTTCGATAGACGGGCGCAGATCGAAGATATCGTCACCAGCGCAAGCCCAGCGCGCGACAAACTCGAGCTCTTCCGCAATCTCTTTACTGGTCGCAAAGATGTCTACGCTCATGGGTACCGCAGAAAAGACGGAGGAATTGGCTATACGCCCGCCTGCGCAAATGAGTGGAAGTCAGGCATTTGCCCCAAAGCAAGCCACCAGAGAGTCAAATGCACGGAATGCAGCAGCCGCGTCTTCCCCGAGTTGAGCGATGCCGCGATCATCGCCCATTTCAGAGGCAATGACGATAGGCTTCGAGACGTTATAGGCCAATATGTGCTCGATAAAGACAGTAACACGAAAGTCCTGGTCATCGATTTTGACGGAGCCGATTGGAAAGAAGCGACGAAAGCCATTCGACATGTCGCAAAAAGCCACGGAATCGATGTCGCAGTTGAGCGATCGAGATCGGGCGACGGCGCACATGTCTGGTTTTTCTTCCTAGAGCTCGTCAGCGCAAAGACCGCACGAGATTTTGGAAGCAGCCTTATCACCGAAGCGGCGATACTGAACAAGACAATCACCTTCAAAGCATTTGACCGAATGCTGCCCGCGCAGTCCACCATTCCTGAGGGCGGCTTTGGAAATCTCATAGCGCTGCCTTTTCAAGGAAAAGCGCAGCGAAAAGGGAACAGCGTATTTGTTGACGAGCAATTTGAGCCCTTTCCCGATCAATGGCTTTACCTTTCGCAAATCCAGTTAATCCCGCGCGTGACGGTGCAAAATCTGATCGAGAGCATCGAAAATAGGTCACATGGAATAGCAGCTGTTGCGGCGGCAAACACCGGTGTGCCACATTCCCAGAGACTGCGAAAGCGGCTTCCGCTCACACCGCGGGACTTCCCGTCATCGCTGTCCGTCACGCAGACCGATATGCTCTATATCCCCGAAAAATCTCTGAGTCCCGCAGCTCAAATGGAAGTCCGCAGGCTTGCAACATTTGCCAACCCAGAATTCTTCCGCGCACAATCTATGCATCAATCGGTATTCGGCAAACCGCGGTTCATAGACCTCAGCGAACTTAGAGATGGCTACGTCGCGATTCCCAGAGGCTGCAAGGTTCAACTTGAGCGGCTGCTTCAAGAAGCCGGCGTTTCTGCCCACTATTCAGACAAACGCAAGTCGAGCCATCCAATTGCGATGGCATTTAAAGGGACTCTTCGCCCTGAACAGCAAATTGTCGCTGAACAGATGCTCAGCTATGAAGACGGGATCATGTCCGCACCGACGGGGTTCGGCAAAACCGTCATCGGAGCTTATCTTATTGCTGCCATTGGTCTTCCAACGCTCGTCATCGTTCCTAAAACTGCGCTCATTGCCCAATGGAAATCCCAACTCGAACGATTTCTCGACATCACGGACAACAGAGAGCCCGTCCGAACCCCAAAGGGACGAATCAGCAAAAGACAGCCTCCGCTCATTGGGCAAATCGGAGGAGGCAAGACCGCCATAAGCCGTCTCATCGACATTGCTTCATTCCAGTCGCTATCCGGCAAGGATCCCCAAACCGGCGAGTCATTAGCCAAGGAGTTCGTTCGCGATTACAGTCTCATCATCTGTGACGAATGCCACCATGCGGCCGCGCCACAGCTTGAGCTTGTCCTCAAGTCCGCTCCTGCCAAATATGTATATGGCCTTTCCGCAACGCCCGAGCGTTCGGACGGACTCACGCGGGCACTCTCGATGCTCTGCGGCCCGGTTCGCTATGTCGTCGATCCAAAAACGCAAGCAATCCAACAGGGGATTCAGCGCATTGTTAGACCGCGTTTCACCGGAATTCGATTACCCACCTACGGACCAGGAGCATCCTTTAACCAAATTCTCGATCTCCTGTGTGTACACGCCGCGAGAAACGAAGCAATTATCGAGGACGCCCTCGAGGCCGCATCAAACGGCCGGCATCCGCTTGTGCTATCTAAAAGAAAAAAGCATGCCGAAGAGCTATGCAGGCTACTTCAAAGCCGTGGACACGAACCCATACTCTTAACCGGAGAAATCGACGCCAAAGAAAGAAAAGCAATACTGAAGAGTCTTCCCAGCTTTGAGCATGATCATCGAATCATCGTCGCAACTGAAAGTCTTCTGGGCGAGGGCTTCGACCTGTCTTACCTTGACACTTTGCTCATTGCCACTCCAATATCTTGGGACGGCAGCATAACGCAGCAGGCAGGTAGGCTACACAGAAGCCACGAGGGCAAACAGCGGGTTGAGATATTCGACTATGTTGACCTGTCGATACCCATGTTCGCGCGCATGTACCAAAAGAGGCTCAAGACCTACGCCAAGCTGGGGTATGAAGTCTTTGCGGCAAACGACAACAGACAGGACGATCGAAACATCCTCGTTAGGTCGGCAAGAGCCGTGGAGGCTTTAGTGAATGACATCGAGAACGCATCGAAAAGCATTTTTATTGCCGCACCCTACGCGTCCGCCGCATGCCTTGAAAAGCTCGCCGCTGCACTCGCGGATGCCGCTACCCGTGGAATTGCCCTTGAGATTTCTATTGCTTCAACTCCACGCGATGACGTGAAAGCGATTTTTGCCGAGATGAACGTCAACTATCTCATCAAAGCCGAAGGACGCCTGTGCGCATCAGTGATTGACGAGGAAACTGTCTGGTACGGAGCTATTCCGTTGCTGGCTTTCCCAAAGAAAGAAGACTGCAGCATTCGTTTCAAAAGCAGCGAAGTCGCAGCCGAGCTTTTGAGCGAAATTCAGCGAAAAGTGGAACCGGAGGCCGCGGCGACGAACGGGGTACCCCCAGCAGTTGCGGTGAAATAGGGACTGTTTTTGACTTATTAGCCGTCAACCAATCCCTATTCCACCGCAACTTAGAAATCGGCAATCAGCCCTGCGGGCCCTGGAACAGCTCCTCATGCGAGCCCATTCTGACCAGCCGGATCACAGGATTAGTCTTATGCGGTAAGTAGAGAACGACCACGTCGACCAAGCCATCGGATAGGTGGAAATCGATGTGGCCGTTGCAGTTTCCGCCCGGGTTTGAAAGCTCATGGGCGCCATATTCCGCGGGAAGCGAGCCGTGAGCTGCAAGCTCTGCGACTGCCGCCTTAAACTCACTCTTTAGCTGCGGATGCATGCGCATCGTTCGTTTGTAGTCCGCCCTAAATTGAGCCTCGACTTTAATCTCGAACATCGCTATTCCTCATCGAGGAATGACATAAGCTCATCAGCGTTGTTGAATGACGGGCTATCGTCCGGCAAAATCCCCAACTCATGAGCCTCGGCGATCACCATGGCACGCCTCGTCGCCTCGTTGGGCACCTCCGCCCTTCCTACAATCTCAAAAGGAATCTTTCGCTGATTTACAAGCTGCCGAACGGCAAGATTGAGATAGGAATTGAGGCTGAGGCCGACCGAATCCAAGAACTCAGTCGCCTGTTCCTTGAGCCCCTCTTCGATGCGAACCGTCGTAGGCTTAACCGTTGCAGTAGACATACGCGACCTCCTCGCCTCGTCTTTTGCATCAGTATACCCCGTTTTGATGGCATACTGATGTTAAATAGCATCAGTATGCCGTTCACATTACTATAACAACAGTCACAGCGCCCTACATCAGCCCGCTCAGGGCGATGTCGACGGCTTCGTTGAGGTCGTCGGTGATATGCACGAGCTCGGGATCGAGCGGGCTGATCATACCGGCGTCCATCACCGGGCCGTTGAGCCAGTCGAACAGGCCCTGCCAGTACTCGGTTCCCACCAAAACGAGCGGCATGCGCTTGACCTTGTGTGTCTGCACCAGCGTGAGCACCTCAAACATTTCGTCGAGCGTACCAAAACCTCCGGGAAACACGATGGCACCCGAGCTGTATTTGACGAACATGGTCTTGCGCACAAAGAAGTAACGGAAGTCCATGCCGAGGTTCACGTATTTATTGAGCCCCTGCTCGTGCGGCAATTCAATGCCCAGGCCAACTGACTTGCCGTTGACACTCGCCGCTCCCCTGTTGGCCGCCTCCATGATGCCGGGACCGCCGCCGGTGATAACCGCCACGCCGCGCTGGGCGATTTTGCGCCCGACGGTGCGCGCCGCCTTGTAAAGCGGATCGGTCTTGGGCGTGCGGGCGCTACCGAAGATGGTCACCGCAGGACCAAGCTCGGCAAGCGCGCCGAAGCCATCGACAAACTCGGCCTGAATGCGCAGCACGCGCCACGGATCGGCATGCAACCAGTCGGTCGACTCCTCGGGCGCCAGCAGGTTGGCGTAGGTGTTGTCCTTAGGAATCATGGGACCGCGCATGACCACGGGACCGCGTCGGTACGTCTCGTCGTAGGCCGGCTCGCCCTCGACGTTCTCATTCTTAATCATGGGTACTCCTATCGAGAAAAAGAAAAGCGGGCGGGGTCGACGCCATGCGCCAAACACCCGCCCGAACATCAACTATTCGGTATGGTACCCACGTTGCATCAAGCGCTTGCAAGGCATCGGTCAGCGGTCGCGCAGCCGGCGTCAGCGAATGTGACGAGCAGCTGCCGCTCAACCTTTGCCGTTGCCCACGCTCTGCAAGCGTGCCTGTCGCCCTTAGTAATCCACCGCAGCAGGACTGTTCATCCAGTCGCTCACGAATGCACCGTAACGGCCCTCGATAATGGCCTGGCGGGCACGCTGCATAAGGTTGAGCAGGTAGTAGATGTTGTGCATCGACAGCAGAATGCCGCCGAGCATCTCCTTCTGCGTGACCATGTGGCGAATGAGCGCGCGGCTGTAGCCGCCCGTGCACACCGGGCAGGTGCAGGTGGGATCGATGGGGCCGTCGTCGTGCGCAAAACGCGCGTTGCGGAAGTTGAGGCGACCCTCGCTCGAGAACGCTGTGCCCATGCGGCCGGTGCGCGTCGGCAGCACGCAGTCGAACATGTCGATGCCCACGCCCACACCGCGCACGAGGGTGGTGGGGTTGCCGACGCCCATCAGGTAGCGCGGCTTGTGCTTGGGCATGTACTCGCTTACGAGCGGTGCCAGGGTCTCGAACATGGTCTCGTGGTCCTCGCCCACCGAGTAGCCGCCGATGCCGTAACCGGGGAAGTCGCCGCACTCCTCCAAATGGCGCAGCGAGCGCAGGCGCAGATCTAGGTGCATGCCGCCCTGAACAATGCCAAAGAGCGCCTGGTCGTCGCGGGTATGCGCCTTATAGCAGCGCTCGGCCCACATACTCGACAGCTCAACGGCGCGCTCAACGTAGGCGCGCGTGGCGGGATAGCCCGGGCACTGGTCCAGCTGCATGCAGATGTCGGAGCCGAGTTTCATGGCGATTTCCATGTTGTCCTCGGGCGTCCAGAACACATGACGGCCGTCATAGTCGTTGACGATAAAGCGCACGCCCTCGTCGGTGAGCTTGACGGCATCGTTGTGGCTGAACACCTGGAAGCCGCCCGAATCGGTGAGGATGGGGCCGTGCCAGTTCATAAACTTGTGCAGGCCGCCCAGCTCGGCGATGGTGTCCTCGCCGGGACGCATGGACAGGTGATAGGTATTGGCAAGCACGATCTGGGCGCCGAGCTGTTTGACGGTCTCGGTAGGAATGCCCTTGACGTTTGCCTTGGTGCCCACGGGCATAAAGATCGGCGTCTCGATGTCGCCGTGCGGGGTGTGCAGCACGCCGGCACGCGCATGCGTCGTCGGGTCCTCGGCGATCAGGTCGAATTTAAAAAGGTTCTGGTCCATAAACTGGAACTCCTTGGTTGCGGTTCATACGCAGACCATTATACGGGCAACCAGCAAACCGCACCGACTCGACAGAAACTGATGCATTAAACGACTAGTCGTCGAGGACAATCTTCAGCGCCATCTTGCAAAGAAGTGTCCCAATCTGCCGGCACTTAGGGACTGTCCCCAAGTGCCGGCAAGAGTGTCCCTTATAGCTAGTCATTTAAGAACGTCCCCAACGACTACGAGATCATCTCCAACAGCCAAGGCAACGCCGATGCTCTGGCGACGTCAGCGAGCGGTCGCCAGGGCGAACAAATTGGCATGAAAAGAGGGCGGCATAGACCTTCTGGTCATGCCGCCCTCTTTGAATGACAAGTTGTCGCCCTGGTGACCGCGCAGCGTCGAGCCGTTACGCGGTTTGAAAAAACCGCGTAACCCCTAAGGCCGCTGGCCCATGCCACCCTCGAGGGTGACAGTCTCGCCGTTCATGTACTTAAAGTCGGGACCGCAGAGCTGAACGACAACGCGGCCGATTTCCTTCTCGACGTCGCCGTAGTGGCCTGCCGGCGGCATGTGGACATTGGCCTTGAACGCCTCGGGATAGGCATCCTGGAAGTTCTCGAGCGCAGCGGTCCAAGCAAGCGGACAAACGATATTGACGTTGATGCCGTCCTTGCCCCACTCGTTGGCGGCAACGCGAGTCAGACCACGGATGCCCTCCTTGGCGGCGGCATAGCTGCACTGACCATAGTTGCCAAACAGGCCGGCGCCCGAGGCAAAGTTGACCACGGAGCCCTTGGTCTCCTTCAGGTGCGGATAGGCCTTCTGCATGTACAGATAGGTGGCATACAGACCGGAATAAATGGCTAGGTTAAACTGATCCATGGTATGGTCGGCGATGGTCACACCCGAGGCGCTGGCCTGAGCATTGTTGACGACGGCGTCGATGCGGCCGAACTCCTCAATGGCCTTGTCGATAACGTTCTGGACGACAGCCTCGTTGTCCTGACCAGCCGAAACATCGGCCTGAACAGGCAGAACCTTGACACCGTACTCGGCCTCGAGGGACTCCTTGGCGGCCTCGAGCTTGGCGACGTTGCGGCCGGTGATAACGAGGTTCGCGCCCTCCTTTGCAAAAGCGATATCGATGCCGTAACCGATGGAGCCAGCGGAGCCGTCCTTAAGCGTGGCCTTGCCGCCGCCGGTGACGATCACGGTCTTACCAGTGAAAAGTCCCATATAAAGTCCTTTCAAATCGCGACGGGCGCACCCGCCGACTGCGCGCATCCAAATAAACGCGCCAAAAGCTGAGATGCAACTTTAGCGTGTTCAAGCGAAAATAAAAGACCGCGGTAGGCGAACGGCACCACGTCGTTCGGCGAAGGGATTGTCAAGTAAAAATTGAATAGAACGGCCGAGTTTTTGTTAACGCGACGAGCCATCGAACACGTTTTGAAACTTTGCTGCGGCGCGCGGGATGTCGGCGCGAGACTTTATCATAGGGTGACAAACAACGATGAGGAGCACATGCCTATGACAGACGAGCTGGACCCCCAGACTCAACAGCATATTGATGATCCCGCAGACGTCACCGCAGATACTGACGCTGTGACCTGCGATGGTATCGACATCGACGACCCCATCTTGGACGAAAGCGCTACGGCGGAAACCCCCGAAACAGAAAACGCCGATGAGCAAAACGACGATGCGCCCGCTCAGGACGACGCCCCTGTACAGGACGACGTCCCGCAAGCAGCGGGCCCCATCGAGGTCTCTTCGGAAGAAGAGCTCGATGCCGTCATGGACTCCATGATGGATGCTGTCAAAGCGATGAAAGACGCCGTCGCCGATGCCGATATTGATGCCGAGGAAGAGGAGGCCGCCGAGGCGGCCTCGACCTTTGTGCCCGGCGAGACTCCGGTTGCCGACCAGGGCAGCACCATGCCCTCATTTCTGCAGCTCGAGCACCCCACGATTGGCGCCGATGCGGTCGATCCGCACGTAGCAGGCTTTTCTGTGGTCGAGGGCGGTACCGGCAATATCGCCGCGCCGCAGACTGCCGATGCGGACGCTGCCGACACCACTCGCCCGACCGTCCCCCACTCCCCCGCCGCGAGTCGCGATCTGGGGACCGCTGTCTCGAACACCGCGAACGCCGTGGGCACCTTTATCGCCCAGGGTGCCTCGGCCATGCGCGAGATGAACGCCGCGAAAAAGGCACTTGCCGATGCCCGCGCCCATCTGACCGAACTTGAGCAGCGCATTGCCGATCAGGCCGAGGAACTCGAGACGCGCCAGGATATCGCAGGCCGCTACGACCAGATCGTCGCCGACCAGCGCCAGGCGATTGCCACGGCCCAAAAGACTGCAGCGGCCGCCGAGATTGACCGTGATGCCCACGCCGCCAAAGCGACAGAGCTCAAGAGTCAGTTCGAACAAATGAAGACAGAGGATGACGCGACTGAGCTCCGGCTGAAAGCCGCGCTCGATGCCGTGGAGGCCCGCGAGGCGAGCTCGCGCGAGACCGGCAACCGCCTCATTCGACGTCTTGAGGATTCCAAGCGCATCCGCGACAAGGTGAAGGCCGAGCGAGACGCCGGCATTGCCGCCGCACAACAAACCGTCGACGCCACGCGCGCCCAGCTCGAGACGCTGCGTCATGAGTATGCCGAGCTGCAACGCAATCCCTCGGCAAATCCCGCCAACTATACGGTGCGCACCAGCGAGCTCTCGATGCAGATCTCCGACACGGCAGATGCCCTGCGTAAAGCCGAAGAAGATGTCCCGCGCATCACCGCCGACCTTGAGCACTCGCTTGCCGCAGCCGAGCAGGCCGTCGAGCAGGCTCAAGCCCCCATTGCCGAAGCCAAACGCGCGCACCAAGCCGTGACGACTGAGGCTGATGCCGCGCGCGACGAGCTGCAGACGGCGAAGACTGCCGCCGCGACGCGTCAGCGCGAACTGCACGAGAAGATCGCTGCCGAGGACAAGGCACGCCGCGACCAAGAGCAGAGCATCGCCAACGCCCAAGCAGATGCCGCGCATGCGCAGTCGATTATCGAACAGGCGACCGAGGTACACGACCACCCAAAGATCACTGAGTCGCTTGCAGGGTCCTTGGCCCGAGACAAAGCCGAACACGCCGAGACCGAGCGAGAAGTCGCCCAGCTCGAGGCCACCGAGGACGCGGTGCGCGAGCGTACCCGCGACTCACGCATCAAATTCACCGGCGCCATCGTCTGCATCGTCGCCGCAATCCTAGTGATCATCCTAGTCTGGCTGTTCGCAAGCAAGTAAACCGGCTGCCAAAAAACGCTCAACGCAGTTGCGGTGAGATAGTTCCTGTTTAGCCTCAAAAAAGGCCAGCTCAAGAACTATCTCACCGCAACTTATTAGATTGATGCAAGGTAGTCATTGGGGACGTTCTTAAACGACCAGTCGAACAAGAACGTCCCCAATGACTACATCGACAACCAAAGAAATGCCGATGTTATGGCAGAGTCAGCGAGCGGGTCGCATTTGAGGCAAGGTGACGTGAAACGAAAGGGCGCTGACCTTCTGGTCGCGCCCTTGAAGTTGAACGTCAGATTGTCCAAATGCGGCCCGCGCAGCGTCGAGCAGTTACGCGGTTCGTAGAACCGCGTAACTTACAAAATGAGCATCGCGTCGCCGAAGCTGAAGAAGCGGTAACGTTCTTCGATAGCAGCAGCGTAGGCATCCATGATCTGGTCGCGGGTGGCAAGTGCGCTCACGAGCATCATGAGCGTGGAGCGCGGCACGTGGAAGTTCGTGATCAGCGCGTCGACCACGTGATAGGTCGAGCCGGGCATGAGGTAGAGCTGCGTTGTCGCGTTCTCGCGCACCACGATGTCGCCGCGGCCGAGCGTGTCGGCCCCGTCCTCGCGGCCCTCAAAATAGCGCGCCGTCACAGCCGGATCGGACACCGGCGCGTCCGCGTCAAACGCGCTCTCGAGCGAGCGCACCGCGGTGGTGCCGACGGCGATCACACGATGACCCTCGGCCTTGGCCTTGTGCACGGCATCGACAACCTCCTGCGACACGTGGTAGCGCTCGGTGTGCATCACGTGCTGCGTGGGGTCGTCCTCCTCCACCAGACGGAAGGTATCGATACCCACCTCGAGCTCGACGGCGGCAAACTTGGCACCCTTGGCCTCGATAGCGGCCATGAGCTCGGGCGTAAAGTGCAGACCCGCCGTGGGAGCGGCAGCCGAGTGCTCCTCCTTCATGGCGTAGACGGTCTGGTACTTCTCGGGATCGCCCTCGTAATCGGTAATGTAGGGCGGCAGCGGCACGTGACCGGCGGCGTGAATGGCCTCGTCGAGCGTGCGCGGCTCGCCGGCGGCATTGCAGCCGGCCGGCTCAAAACGCACCAGGCGGCCGCCGCGGCTATCGGTGACAAAGTCGACAACCTCGGCCGTCAGCACCACGGGAGCCCCCTCGGGCGCATGGGCGCCACCGGCGCGATACTCAATATGAGCACCGGGCTTCAGGCGCTTGCCCGGCTTGACCAGACACTCCCAAACGTGACCCAGCGGGTCAACATCCTCGCGGCGCTTGAGCAGCAGTGTCTCGACCACGCCACCCGAGCCCGCCTTGCGACCGATAAGACGGGCCGGCATCACGCGCGTCTTGTTGATGACGAGCACGTCGCCCGGCTCGATATAGTCGATGATGTCGCGGAAGATGCGGTGCTCAACGGTACCGCCATGCTTTAGCGGCGTTCCCGCCTGAGAGCCCTTGCGATCCACCACCAGCAATCGGCAGGAATCGCGCGGCTCGGCTGGAGCTTGGGCGATCAGTTCCTCAGGAAGGTTGTAGTCAAAATCATCGGTACGCATCTTTGCCTCTTTCACAAAGCGCGTCAGTCGAAAAAATCGACTGACGCGCGCATCATTCTCCCCTGTATCCTATCAGCTTGTTGAGAGAAATATAGTATGGCAAACAGATTTGCGACTGTTTTCTCAACGCCCCGCTACTTAAGCGTTGCGTACATCACCGCCTTAATCGTATGCATGCGATTCTCCGCTTCTTGGAAAACACGAGATTTATCGGACTCAAAAACCTCGTCCGTGACTTCCATTTCAGTGACTCCAAACTTCTCAGCAATTTCGGCACCAACAGTAGTATTAGTATCGTGGAAGCTCGGAAGGCAGTGGAGGAAAATCGCTTCGGGCTTTGCCATAGACATCACCTCAGCGGTCACACGATACGGCGACATGAGCTTAATGCGGCTTTCCCACAGCTCTGCGGGCTGACCCATGCCAACCCAAACATCCGTGTAAATTACATCGGCATCACGAGCGCCTTCCTCAATATCCTCTGTAATGGTAATCGTCGATCCATGCTCGGCCGCAATACGACTACATTCTGTAAGGAGTTCAGGGTCATAGGATGTAGCCCCCTCCGAATTTCCCCCGATTGGGCCGCAAGAACAGTAGTTAATGCCGAGCTTAGCGCAAATGACCATGAGCGAATCGGCGACGTTTCCGGCCGCCTTACCAAAAAATGTAAGTTTCCTGCCCTTAATCTCTCCAAACTCTTCACGCATGGTCAGAATATCGGCAAGCACTTGAGTCGGGTGAAATTCAGTAGTCAGCCCATTCCAAACGGGAACTCCAGCTTTTGCAGCAAGCTCCTCAACCTTCGTCTGCTCAAAGCCGCGGTATTCAATTCCGTCATACATGCGGCCAAGGACGCGAGCCGTGTCCTCAATCGACTCCTTTTTGCCCATCTGGGACGAGCCCGGATCCAAATAAGTTACACCCATGCCAAGGTCAAGTGCACCAACTTCGAAGGCGCAACGAGTACGCGTGGAAGTCTTCTCAAATAGCAAAACAATATTCTTACCTTCAAGGTATTTATGCGGAACACCGGCACGCTTCATGCTTTTGAAGTTAGCAGAAAGCTCAAGCAGATACTCAATCTCTTCCGTCGTGTAATCAAGCAGCTTCAGAAAACTGCGCCCAGCGATGTTAACACCCATATTCGCCATCTCCTATCACAGTGGATTTGCAACTAAATATCTTCGCGCCAGAAGGGCATGCTCATGCAGCGCGGGCCGCCACGACCGCGGGACAGCTCCTCGGAGGGAACGACCAAAAGTTCCAAACCGTTCTTGTAGAGCTCATCATTTGTGACAACATTGCGCTCGTAAACACAGACTTTACCAGGAGCAACGGCAAGAGTGTTCGACCCGTCGTTCCACTGCTCGCGAGATGCCTCAACCATATCGCCGGCACCGCACTCAATAAGCTGCACCTTCTCCACGCCAGTAGCCATTTCAAGAATATGTTCAAGCGTGTCATCAATCTCTTGAACAGCGACCATTCCCTCAGAGTCACCACGAGTCAGACGATAAACACGAAGGGTCTCAAAAATACCGGGATAAACTGTGAACTTATCGAAATCCACCATGGTGCAAACGGTGTCAAGATGCATGTAAGCATAGCCGTTGGGGATTTTAATAGCGTAAACGGTATCGATCTCAGAATTCCCAGATCCCCAGAACAAATTCTTTGCAAGCTCCTCAATCGCAGCCGCCTCAGTTCGCTGGCTAATTCCAATAGCCAAGGTATGAGCGTTAATGTTAAGCACATCACCGCCCTCGATATGCCAGGGATTCTTATGGTCGTACCAAATCGGAGTCCCTACATAATCGGGATGGTATTTGAAAATCGCTTCATAGAAGGGCACTTCACGATCTCGCTGTTTCCAATACATATGGTGAAGCAGAACGCCTTTGCCCACGGAAGCAAGAGGATCGCGAGAGAAATACGAGCTCGGAAGAGGCTTCAACACCAAATCATCGGGCTTCGCATCCTCATTATCCATCATACTAAGCGTAGTCGAGACGCGAGGCAGCTCAAGGTCACGATAACGATACCCCCCCATAGCCTCAAGTACAAACTGATACGAATCTGAAATAGCGTCGAGCTTTTCACGAACAGCCTGCTCAAGCAGAGGATTGACAATCCCGCTCTCAGCCATAAATGTATCGGTAAACTCAGCGCGAGCCGAGGGGCATGCATCCAGCGCCTCAGCAACGAGTTTCTCCATATAGAGAACCTCAACACCTTCGCTCCTCAGAAGATCCGCAAAGGCATCATGCTCCTTTTGAGCCACATCAAGATAGAAACAGTCGTGAATCCAGACATCCTCGAACTCTTCCGCCTTTACGTTCACAAGGTCACGACCGGGGCGGTGAAGCACAACTTTCTTGAGCTTACCAATCTCGCTGTGTACATTCAGTCCTTTAGACATTCCTGTTACTCCATTTCAGCCATGAAACCTACAGGGCAATAAGTCCCGAGATTGCTACGAATACGATATTGATGAGCGACACGACCAAGAAGAATTTCCAAACGGTCTTCCACCACTGGCCAAGTTTGATCTTACACACGCCCAAACCCGCTACAAGAATGGCGCTAGTAGGACAGATCAAAGACATCGTCGCGCTACCCATGGAGAGAGCCCACACGGCAGCCTCGGGATTAAGGCCCATGAGTTCGGTCAAAGGTCCAAAAATGGGAGCGGTCAGTGCTGCAAGGCCAGATGAGCTGGGAACCAGAATCGCCAGGAGGTTCTCAACCGCATAAAGAAGCGTAGTAAAGAGAACCGCCGGGATGCCGCCCAGACCAGTAGCGAGCGCATTGAGGATGGTATCAATGATCATGCCGTCAGAGGCAATGACAAGGATGCCACGCGCAAGTCCAACGACAATTGCCGAGAAAGCAAAGTCAGCGATACCCGCAACAAATTCCTGAGCGATGACGTCCTGACTAAAGCCCGCAATAACACCAGCCAACAGGCCCATGGCCAAAAAGACCGCAGAAATCTCGTTCATATACCAGCCCTGGGTCACAAGTCCCCAGATGATAAGGCACATTCCAGCGATAAATACCGCAAGCACGCCTTTTTGACGACCCGTAAATTCCGCGTCAAGGGCAGATTCATCGGCAGCGAACTCGACTTTCTTGGCGATATCATCCTCAAATGTGATCGATGACTCAGGGTTCTTCTTTACCCTTCGTGCATAGAGGACAACCCAAGTAATTGCAACGGCGGTCAAAACAACCCAGGCAATCATACGCAGCCACAGCTGGGGGTTGCCCTGAATACCAAGAATACCTTGCGCAATGAGAACATTAAACGGATTAATCGTTGAGGCGATGTAACCCGTGCGCGCTCCAACGAACACGACCATGAACGCCGTCATCGAGTCGAAGCCCATAGCCATCATAATTGGCATGAAGATCGCAAAGAACGGGAGAGTTTCTTCCGCCATGCCAAAGCTCGTTCCGCCCAATGCAAAGAGAACCATCGCAATAGGAATAATTAGAATGTCTTTGTTCTTAAAGCGGCGAACGACACGACCCATTCCGCTCGTGATAGCGCCCGTTTTAGTAATAACCTGAAACGAACCGCCCACAATCAAGATGAATGCAACGACCTCAATTGCCTCTTGTATACCGCGCGTTGGAGCCTGAAGAACATCGAAGACGCCTTGTCTGAGATCTACTTCATCCCCGGTTTCCTCGTCAATATATGTCTTTTCACTCTGCTCATACGTACCTGCGACAGTGACTTCACGACCGTTCACCTCCTGACGCTGATAGGACCCAGAGGGAACAATCCACGTGAGAACAGCGAAGATGACCATAAGTGCAAAGATGACCGCATATACGTGCGGGACCTTGAACTGCTTGATGCCTTTCGAACTTTCCGCTGCCATATCTCCTCCTTCATTCCTTTTCCCATCTATCCAGCTGGCACCATAAATGTATGAGGTTGCTCAGCGGTGGTCGGCCAATCATCGCCATCGTGTCGCTTTTCACCTATGAACGGCAGCTAAAGTGACGTTATTAATCAATCTGATATTTAAAATTGATGTTATTTATCAATTACATACGTCTTTTAACTTTTCCGCAACACAACAAGGAACCTGCCTTAGCCTTATATAAAAACCAGCAGGACAGGAGACAGACATGCAAGGCGTACACATAACAAATGAAATCGGTCATTTAAAAGCCGTACTTGTCCATCGACCAGGAGCTGAAACACAAAACTACCCTGATGCCGACTTCAGCCAAGTTTTCTCCCTGCGAAAATGGAGCGGTCGTTTTGACCTCGACAAAGCAATATATGAGCACGATTCCATGGTTCAATTGCTTGAGAAACATGGCGTTGAAACCATTGAAATTAGGGACCTTCTCGAAGACTCACTTGAAACTGAGCCCCAATCACTTAAATATTTTATTGATGACTACCTCCGTTGCAGTGGGGCAACAGGCAGAGAGTTCCTCGAGACAATAACCCAGCTGTTTGAGAACGCTAAGAACACCCAGGAATTGGTGAATATAGTACTTAACGGCATTCGCTTTGGAGACACTGAGCTATGTTCAAACCAATCGGAAACACTACGGGCGCTCGTGCACGAGCAATTTGACCCCGCCTCGCTCTTGGTCAATCCCCTCAACACGCTTTTTTTCACTCGTGATCCTGCTGTGGTAGTCGGAGACGGCATCATCCTAAATCATATGTATTGGCCTGAGCGTGATCGTGAGGTCGCCTTATACCGGCAGATATTCACCCACCACAAGATCATGGGAGAAACCCCAGTATGTGATTTGAACAGGAGTAGTTACCATATCGAAGGCGGAGACATTCTTGTTATCAGTGCTAAGACAATATTAGTTGGAATCTCTGACCGAACTGAACCCGCCGCCGTCGAGTCACTTGCCAAAGAGCTCCTGACCTCAAATAAATTCCAGACCACCGAGCTAATTGCGATTCGAGTCCCCTCTGACGGGCTGCGTATCCACCTCGATACGTTCATAAGTAGAATTGATCACGACGCGTTCCTCATCGATCGTGAGATATGCAATGCCGTTGATGCATACAGCATTCAACTAAAACGATCCGGAAAGGGCCTTACGATCACTCCTATCGATCGCACGATTCCGGAAATACTCTCTGCAGCCTGTTGCGAACCAATAAAAGTAATTGACTGCGGAGGCGGGAATCAAACCGCCTACGAAAGAGAGCGCCGGAACAACGCAACGTCTATCCTTGCACTCTCGCCAGGAAAACTATGCGTATATGAAGAAAACGTTTGGACCAACGAAGCGCTTGAGAAAGCAGGAATGGAATTATTCCCGTTATCCATTGACGAGCTCACCAAAGGCTATGGTGGCACAAACTGTCTATGCCTCCCTCTGTGGCGAGAGGATCTATAGCCATGGGCTTCGGGGCAAATATTCGTAAACTCCGCACCATGGAGCATCTTGGTCAGGCGCAACTTGCAGAGATGTTGGGGGTATCTAAAGAGACCGTTTGTCGTTGGGAAAAAAGTCGGTATGCCCCCCGTGAGCGCCATATTGAAAAGTTACAAGCGCTCTTCGGTTGCACCCGCGATGAACTTGTTGGCGAGGAAAACGGTTTGGCCGTAAAGCTCGCAAATAAAAGAATCGTCACCGACGAAGACCCTGCTATCCACGAAATGGAGGGCGCATTTCCCGTCATCGATATCGAATCGCAAAAGCGCCGCATCACGCACAGCCAACAAAATGCTTGCGCGCCTGTAGACGTAGCCAAGCGTCACCCACATAGCGTTTTCGTTAAAATCAAAGGTGACGAAATGTCCCGCATTTACCCTCCCGGCAGCTTACTACTTGTCGATACCACCGCAAAGCCTTGGAACGGCTGTGCCGTATTGGCGCTCGCAGACGGTAAAACACCGGTAATTAGGCGATTTGCAGAAGGAAACGACATGATTGTGCTGTCGTCCCATTCATATGCAACAGCAAGTCCGGATCTGATGTTTAACAAACGGAGGATTAGAATCATAGGAGTCGTCGTTTGGTATCAAGCGAGCCACGATCATACGCTTAATTAAATCGACTTTCCCAAAAACGAC
Source organism: uncultured Collinsella sp. (assembly GCA_900545615.1). GTDB lineage: Bacteria > Actinomycetota > Coriobacteriia > Coriobacteriales > Coriobacteriaceae > Collinsella. Next base: position 22,481 of record UQZM01000009.1, on the reverse strand, counting down.
CGTACCGCACAGACAGCTCAAAGCCCCAGCCCAAATGAACTACTTTTTGGCGGCTTTGCGCTCGTCGCGGATACGGGCGCGGTCCATGGCCGCCTCGACAGCCGAGAAGCGGCAACCACAGTAGTTCTGCCGATACATGCCAAGCTCGCGCGAACGGCGTGTCGCCTCGGGGTAATACGGGCGAAAATCGCGAATCACCGGGGTGAGACCGCGGGCGGCAGCCAGACGCTCCAACACATCATTGCAGGTTTCGAACAACTGGTACGGCGAGACGGCGAGCGTCGTGCCCACAAACTCAAACCCGCGCTCCTGGGCCACACGGCACGCCTCGGCCAGACGCAGGGCATAGCATGCGCGACAGCGACGGGCTCGACCGGCGCCCAGCGGGGCCACGCCGGCCTCCCAGCGCTCCCGGTCCTCCCCCGCCTCGACGAGCTCGATGCCGCCTTCGGCACACCACCGGCGCAGCTCGTCCAGGCGACGCTGCCATTCATCGTGCGGCTGAATATTGGGGTTGGTCCAGCAGATTGTGGGCTCAAACCCCTCCTCGCGCAGCAGGCGGACCGGCTCAAGCGAGCACGGTGCGCAGCAAGCGTGCAACAACAACGGCTTCATCAACATCTCCTCTCCCGCAATGATTTTTTAATCCCCGTCCCAGAAAAATCATTCCAAAAAGACTACTTTGCGAAAAAGCGCACGCCAAAGGACGTGTCCTCGCAGGCAACAATGCGGCGATCGCGCAGAATGGTTCGCACGTAGTACCAGTCGCCCACACAGCCCGACAAATGCAAGCCGGCCGCCAGGTAGCACAGCAGCGGATAGCCCGAGAACGCAAACCCCAGGGCAAACGCTGTCGTCACAACAACCGTCGGCGCCAGGCAAACTGCCACGTACCGCCGGCGCGAATACACCACGCCCTCGGCGCAGGCATAGATCATCGCCGTCTCGCGATTCGCCCCAAAGGTCACCTGCGCGCCCGCGGGCGCCACCAGCTTAAAAAACACACCGTGCACCAGCTCGTGCACGGCAAATGACGCCGCCGAAACCGCAGCTAAGCCGACTATCCAGCCCAAGACCGTGGTCCAGCCGCCCGCGTCAGCCGCATCCAAGTCCGCAGGCCCGCCCATCAGCATAAACACCGGCACCAAGCACACAGCAAATGCGCCGAGCACGGCCATCCCCCACACAAAGCAGGCGTGCAGAAAATCCTCGTCTTCAAACGCATGTATGTTGGAAATCTCATTCATAGCATCTTAGGATAGCGCCCCTGCCACGTACCCGTCCGCATGTGCGATAATGTCGAACGATATGCACGAATTGACCACCGCGCCGCCGAGCCCCACGCCCGGCTGCGCTCTCACCATATGCGAAGGAGTCCCATGGCATCCAAATACTCCATGAACGACCGTCCCAGCTGGCCTCGCCGCGCCATCGTTACCGCCGGCGAGCCCTACGGCAACAAGGGCCTTCACTTTGGCCACGTCGGCGGCGTCTTTGTCCCGGCCGACTTCTTCGCCCGCTTCCTGCGCGACCGTCTGGGCCGCGAGAACGTCATCTTCACCTCGGGCACCGACTGCTACGGCTCGCCCATCATGGAGAGCTACCGCAAGCTCAAGGAGAACGAGGGCTACGACAAGTCCATTAACGAGTACGTCGAGTCCAATCACTCCCGCCAGGCCGCGACCCTCAACAACTACAACATCAGCTGCGATATCTACGGCGGCTCGGGCCTTGAGCCGGCTGCGCAGATTCACAACGAGGTGACCGCCGAGATTATCGAGCGTCTGCACGAACAGGGCACCATCTCCAAGCGCTCCACGCTGCAGTTCTACGACGCCAAGGCCGGCACGTTCCTCAACGGCCGCCAGGTGATCGGCCGCTGCCCCATCCAGGGCTGCAAGTCCGAGAAGGCTTATGCCGACGAGTGCGACCTGGGTCACCAGTTTGAGCCCGAGGAGCTCATCGCGCCCAAGAGCCAGCTCACCGGCGAGGTGCCCGAGCTGCGCCCGGTAGACAACCTCTACTTTGACCTGCCGGCCTACCTCGACTTTATGAAGACCTACACCGCCAAGCTCGCCCAGAACCCGCAGGTTCGTTCCGTGGTCTCCAAGACCATGGAGGAGTGGCTGCTGCCGGCACAGCTCTATATTCAGAACAAGTTCCGCGAGGCCTTCGACGCCGTCGAGGACCAGCTGCCCGAGCACACCGTGCTGGAGCCCGAGGGAAACAAGAGCAGCTTTACCGTCACCTTCCCCAGCTGGAAGGAGCGCGACGACGCCCATGCGGTGCTCGCCAACGGCGGCGTGCGCTTCCGCAGCGGCAAGGCGCTCGTGCCCTTCCGCATCACCGGCAACATCGACTGGGGCGTTCCGGTGCCCGAGGTCGATGGCGTCTCCGACGTCACCTGCTGGTGCTGGCCCGAGAGCCTGTGGGCGCCCATCAGCTACACGCGCACCGTACTCGCCCGCGACGCCCGCGCCGCCGGCGTGACCGAGGGTGTCGCCGCCCAGGACGCCGCCCTTATGGGCGAGCCCGCCGCCGACTCCACACAGGTGCCCGCGCCCACCTACCAGCACAGCTCGCTCGACTGGCGCGACTGGTGGTGCTCGGACGACGCACAGATCTACCAGTTTATCGGTCAGGACAACATCTACTTCTACTGCATCGCGCAGACCGCCATGTGGGAGGCCCTGGGCTGGGACCTCACGCAGAGCACCGTCAGCGCCTGCTACCACCTGCTCTACATGGGCAAAAAGGCCAGCTCGTCCTCGCAGACGCCTCCCCCGCCGGCAGACGACCTACTCAACCACTACACCTGCGAGCAGATGCGCGCGCACTGGCTGTCGCTCGGCCTGTCCGAAAAGCCGGTGAGCTTTAGCCCCAAGGCATACGACACGCGTGTGACCGGCAAGGACAAGGACGGCAACGAGGTGCGCGCCTGCGACGACAAGCGCGTTATCGATCCGGCCCTTAAGGAGAGCGCCCTTTTGACCGGCGTATTCAACCGTCTGGCCCGCAGCTGCTTCTACGGCGTCGCCGTCAAGGAAGGCGACGAGAGCCCCTATCGCAACGGCTGCATCCCCGCCGGTGCCGCCTCTGCCGCCGTGGTCGAGGCTGCCGAGCAGGCAGCTCTTGCCTTTGAGCAGGCCATGTACAAGTTCGAGACGCACCGCGCGCTTGCCGTGTGCGACGACTACCTGCGCGCCGCCAACAAGCGCTGGAGCGACGCCTCCAAGGCCGCCAACAAGCTCGAGGGCGACGAAGCAAACGCCGCCATGACGCAGGCCCTCGTCGACGCCTTTACCGAGCTGCGCGTGGCCACCGTCCTGATGCACGGCATCGTTCCGGCCGGCTGCGAGCTCATCTGCGAGTACTTCAACGTTGACCCGGTCGCCTTCTTTAGCTGGGATAACATCTTTGCCTCCACGGACGAGTTCGTGGAGAGCCTGGGCGAGAAGCCCGGCGAGCACCGCGTGAAGCCGCTGCCCCCGCGCTTCGACTTCTTCAGCAAGCACGAGAGCCAGTACTAAAACACTCGACATGTAATGGAATGGGAAGGAAAGACGGATGTCCAAGCCGCGTCGTCGTAAGCAGAAAAAGCAGGTCAAGCCCGAGCTCAAGCTCAGGCAATTTGCCGCCACCGAGCTTTCCGACCAGCTTGCCGCCCTTCCCTGCGCCGCCGACCTGCCGCGCTTTATGGTCGACACGGTCGCCGGCGCCTATGCGCCCGCCGATGCCGAGCTCATGATCGAGGGCTTCGGCGCCGCGGTCACACGCCCGGTCACACTGCGCGCCAACACGCTCAAGGCAACCGCCGAGGACATCGCTGCGGCGCTCGATGCCGCTGGCATCGCCCACAACCCCGTCGCCTGGTACCCGGACGCCTTTATCCTGCCCGAGGCCCAGGTTTCCGATCTGTGGGATCTCGACATCTACCGCGACGGCAAGATCTATCTGCAGAGCCTGTCGTCCATGATGCCGCCGTTGGTCCTGGGCGCCCAGGCAGGCGAGGACATCCTGGACATGTGCGCAGCCCCTGGCGGCAAGACGACGCAGATCGCCGCCCTCACCCAGGGCCAGGCACACCTCACGGCCTGCGAGATGAGCATTCCCCGCGCCGAAAAGCTTGAGTCCAACCTCCACCGCCAAGGTGCCAAAAACGTGCCCGTCATGCGCATCGACGCACGCGAGCTCGACGAGTTCTTCCGCTTTGACCGCATCCTGCTCGACGCCCCCTGCACCGGCACGGGCACCGTCATCAGTGGCAACGAGAAAAGCCTGCGCGGCCTCACCGAGCAGTTGCTGAGCAAGTGCGCCCGCTCGCAGCGAGCACTTCTGGACCGCGCCATGGGTGCCCTCAAACCGGGCGGCACGCTCGTCTATTCGACCTGTTCGATCTTGCCGCAGGAAAACGAGGACGCCCTGCAAGAGGCCCTCGACAAGCATATGGACTGCGAGCTTATCCCCCTCGACGGCACGCCGAGCGAAAGCGAAGCGCACCGTGCCCAGGAAGCTGGCGAAGAGCCACGCATCGAGTGCAACGCCCTCACCGTGGCCATCGCCGCCGGCCACGTCTCGTCCGTCGCCAACGGCCTGCCCGGCACGCTGACCATTCCGCCTAGCCGCGACTTTGAGGGCTTCTACATTGCCCTGATCCGAAAACGCAGCTAGCGCACGGATCCAAAACTCAACAAGCTATTTCTGTGCGCGTTTGCCCTGCTGGTCGCGATGCTGTTTAAGCATCGCGCGCTCCTTGCGCTCGGCCCTTTTGCCCTTAATGGCCGTGACCACAAAGTAGATGACCGCGGCGGCAACGATTGCGCCCACACACAGGCCAATCGAGCCCAACATTGCCGAAAATTCCATACCGCGTCACCTCTCTTGAAAACGGGACTTTCAAGATAGCACCTCGATCCCCGCCACCACAGCTCCTTCACGTTCGCCTGCTCTTCGGTCTAACGGATGGCGCGGCGGGGAAAAATCAACTCGTCAAACGATTTAGCATTCGCAATTCCGGCTGCATCGCGCCGGCCACCATCGCATAGAATCGAGCCTCCATGGATACCCTCAACGACCTAAACGAGCGCGTCGACGCCTTTGTCGGCACCAGCTCCTTCGACACGCCTGCCGCGGCAAACGACCAAGCTCCCATCGATGTGCCCGCCGAGGTTCACGAGGACATCGTCGCCTCGGTCGACTTCTCCGAGGTTGAGCTTGCAGACGAATTTACCGAGCCCCAGGTGGCCGTAACTCCCAACGGCCTCTTGCCCATGGAGCCGCTGTCCATCGACGGGCGCCTGCGCAAGGCGGCCCTCCGTATGCCCGATGAGATCGAGGAGGCCAGCGGCTTTACGCTCTTTGGCCGCCGCATCAAATCGCTCATCTACACCACCGACGTGGCGGTCATCCGCAACTCCAATGCCGACGCCGTCTTTGCGGTCTACCCCTTCACGCCGCAGCCCGCCATTACGCAGGCGCTGCTGACCGTTGCCGAGTGCCCGGTCTTTGTGGGAGTTGGCGGCGGCACCACCACCGGTAAGCGCTCCGTGCAGATGGCGGCCGTCTCCGAGATGCAGGGCGCGGCGGGCTGCGTGGTCAACTCCCCCGCCACTGCCGAGATGGTCGAGCACATTACCAATCTGGCAGATATCCCCGTCGTCGCCACGGTCGTTCGCTGCGACGACGATGCCCACGCCAAGGTGCGCGCCGGAGCCAAGATTCTCAACATCGCGGCCGGCAAGAACACGCCCCAGGTCCTGCGTGAACTGCGCAAGCACTATCCCAACTTGCCGCTCATCGCACCGGGCGGCAAGACGCCCGAGAGCATCCGTGAGACCATCGCCGCCGGCGCCAACGCCATCATCTGGACGCCGCCTTCGGCCCAGCAGCTGCAGACCGACATGATGCAGCGCTACCGCAAGATGAAAGAAGACGCCACGCCCGTCATCTCGCGCGACGATGTGCCCATTATCGACCAGGTCGCCGCCGCCGAGGTCAGCCAGGTCGAGAACATGAATCCCGACGTGCCAATCCCCGACGAAGTCATCGAGCGCGTCGCTTCGATCCACGATCATATCGAGGAGCGTCGCGCCAACCGCGGACTCAAGCCCTCGCTGCACGGTTTCTTCTTCCGCGGAAAGAAACACTAACCCCAACAGCAAGGCCCGCCCCACAAACGTGAGGCGGGCCGTTTTCGTTTGAGCAATCGTGCGCGACGTGATGGGCCAAGTTAATCCATGCGTTTGTCGCCCATAAAGAAGAGCGCCACCGTACCAGGTCCGGTATGCGAGCCAATCAGAGTACCGATGTCATTGATCTCAATCTTGCCTTTAAGCTGCGGAACCTGTTCCTCAATCAGCGCCGCAACTGCCTCGGCATCCTCGCGGCACGCCGAGTGCGACATGATGCACTTACCCGAATAATCCGCACCGTCCTGCACGTGTGCCATCATGGTCTTGGCCATCTCGGAAATCGCGCGCTTCTTAGTGCGAATCTTCTCACGTGGCGACAGCTTGCCGTCGCAATCGACCGTCATAAGCGGGCAAATCTTAAGCGCCGTGCCGATGATCGCGCTCGCAGCCGAAATGCGACCGCCGCGCAGGTAGCTCGACAGATCGGTCGAGAAGAACCAGTGGTGCAGGTTGAGTTTGTGCTCCTCGATCCAGGCAGCCGTCTCGTCGAGTGAAGCCCCGCTATCGCGCACGTCGGCGGCATATTCCAGCAACAGGCCAAAGCCCGAAGACGCCGCCAGCGAATCGATGACGCGCACCTTGCCGCCCTGGGGATAGCGATCCGCGAGCATCTGCGCCGCAACGCAGGCCGATCCATACGTGCCCGAAATACCCGACGACAACGTCAGGTGCAGCACGTCTTTACCCTCGGCAACAAACGGCTCCCAAAACTCCTCGTACTCACCCACGCTCACCTGAGACGTCTTGGGCATGGCGCCCGAGGCAATCTGGGCAAAAAACTTGTCCGGCGTAATCGACTGATACAGATCGTCCGTATAGACAACATCGTCGATCTCGTAATGAAAACACACGACAGGGATATTGCGCGACGCAAAGAACTCACGGGTTCGGTCGGCGGCGGATTCACAGGTCAGGACAAAATCACTCATATGAGGCTCCTTACTCATTGCTGCGCAAATTATCGCACAGTGAGCCTACATGCGGTACATATGTCCACTATTTACCAAATCGAACCAAAAATAGTGAACATCTTTACCACCATCGTCTCCACCGGCCCCACGTATAAATATCTGAGAAAACACCTTCTGTCGTCTCCACCCAACCAACACATCTACCTTCACTAAATCGATTTACCAAACCATTCAGCCGACAATTCAGACGCTGGCGCAAAATCGAAACAAAAGCGGCGCATACTGATAAACATTTGACGCTGTTTATCAGTTTTACCAGCCCCATCGGAAGGTGTTTCATGGTCGCATTCGATCGCAACCCGCAAGACTTCAAGTATCTGCGCCTGCTGTCGAGACAGTTTCCCACCGAACAATCCGCATTTACCGAAATTATCAACCTCTCGGCCATCCTCAACCTACCCAAGGGCACCGAGCATTTTATGAGCGACGTGCACGGCGAGTACGAAGCCTTTATGCACATCCTCAACAACTGCTCGGGCGTCGTGCGCGAGCATGTCGACGAGATCTTTGGCGACAGGCTCACCTTTGACGAAAAGGGCAAGCTGTGTACGCTCATCTACTACCCGCGCGAGAAGATCGAGCTGGTCCGCAGCCAGCGCGAGGACTCGCCCACCTGGTACAAGACGATGCTTGACCAGCTCATCATGGTCGCTCGCTCGCTTTCAAGCCGCTACACGCGCTCCAAGGTGCGTAAGGCCATCCCGCGCGACTACGCCTATATCATCGACGAGTTGTTGCACACGCACCCGGACGAGAACAACTATCGCGTGCGCTATCACGAGCGCATCGTGGAGTCCATCCTGGAGACCGCCAGCGCCGACGACTTTATCGAGTCGCTCGCTTCGCTCATCAAGCGCCTGGCCGTCGACCACCTGCACCTGGTGGGCGATATCTTCGACCGCGGCGGCGGCGCGGCCAAGATTATGGACCGCCTGCTCACCTACCATTCGCTCGACATCCAGTGGGGCAACCACGACCTGCTGTGGATGGGCGCTGCGGCCGGTGAGCCCGCCTGCATCGCCACGGTATTGCGCAACAACCTACGCTACGACAACTACGAGATCCTGGAGAACGACTACGGCATCTCGCTGCGTGAGCTTGTCGCCTTTGCCGATGCCACCTATACCGCCGGTGAGTCCATCACCCCGCTGATCAAGGCCATCAACGTGCTGCTCTTTAAGCTCGAGGGCCAGATTATCCAGCGCCACCCCGAGTTCGATATGACCAACCGCCTGTTACTCGACAAGATCGAACACGACACCGGCACGGTCACGCTCGCCGACGGCAGCGTGTGGCCGCTCACGACCAACGACTTCCCCACCGTCGACCCGGCGGACCCCTATACGCTCACGCCCCAGGAGCAACACATCATCGACAAGCTCGTGTCCGAGTTTGTCACCGCCGATCACCTGCATCGCCATATCGATTTCCTCTATTCCCACGGCTCGATGTACAAGGTCGCCAACGGCAACCTGCTCTTCCACGGCTGCGTTCCGCTCAACGAAGACGGCACCTTTAGCAGCATGAACTGTCTGGGCACCTGGCACGCTGGCCGCGATTATCTCGATTTTTGCGACCACATCGCCCGCCGCGCCTGGCGCGTGGGCGACCGCGACGCTCTCGACTGGATGTGGTACCTGTGGATTGGCTTTAACTCACCCGCCAGCGGACGCCTGGTGCGTACCTTTGAGCGCGCCTATATCGCCGATAAGAGCACCTGGGTCGAGCCAATGGATCCGTACTTTACGCTTACCAAGTCGCCCTCGGTCTGCGATGACATCATGCGCGAGTTTGGCGTCGCGCCCATGGCATGCTCGCCGACCGGCCACATCATCAACGGCCACACGCCCGTTAAAACTACCAAGGGCGAGCAGCCCATCCGCGCCGAGGGCAAGCTGCTGGTCATCGATGGCGGCTTCTGCCGCGCTTACCATCCCAAGACGGGCATCGCCGGCTATACGCTCATCTCGAGCTCGCGCGGCTGCCGCCTCAAGTCGCACCGGGCCTTTACGACGGTTGCCGAGGCACTCACGCGCAACGTGGACATCGAAAGCGAGACCAACCGTTTTGACCAAGCAGACCGTCGCCGCATGGTAAGCGACACCGATACTGGCGCCAAGATCCGCAGCCAAATCCAGGACCTGCGCCAGCTCCTCGATGCATATAGAAACGGTGCTATCGAGGAGCGCGCCTAGCACCACCCGCGGGGATTGGCTAAACTTGCTAAGTTTGTCATCCCCACGGCGCCCCGGCGCCGGCTTAAGGCAGGTACCATGCAAAAGCTCCTTGCGCAGATCATGAAATTTGGCGTCGTCGGTGTCATTGCCACGGTTATCGACTTTGGCATTATGAATCTGCTCCACTACGGTCTGGGCCTCAACATCCTAATCGCCAACACCAGCGGCTTTATCATCTCACTCATCTTTAACTACCTCGCAAGCATGAAGTACGTGTTTGCGCACAAGGAAGGCATGAGCCGCCGCCGCGAGTTCATCATCTTTGTCGTGCTTTCCGTGATCGGCTTGGCTCTCAACGACGGCATCGTGCTGGCGCTCAACGCCGGCCTGGGACTCGAGGCCAATATCGCCAAGATTTGCGCCACCGCGCTTGTCATGGTCTACAACTTTGTGACCCGAAAGATCTTCCTGGAGGGCGACGAGACCAAGTAGCTCGACACCCCTGCAGCATTACGGCGCCCACGGATGACGCGCACTCAGCGCAGTATCTTCCGTGGGCGCCGCTCGTTTACGGGCAAATTATCAACGTTTACGGATTAGCTCTTGAAAATTTGGCGAGTTCGTATAGTTCTTGGCAAAGACCTTACGTTTCCCTTGCAAAAGATCTAAAGTATCCCCTGCTCGATTCATCAACGCATTGGATGTGATTACGTGCGCAAGGCGCTGGCACAACCTCATACCAAGCAGTTCCTCAAGTTTGCTGTCGTGGGTCTTATCTCCTTTGGCATCGACTGGGGCATGCTCATTGCGCTCGTCGAGCTGTTTCACCTCGACTTTTTGATGAGCACCACGGTTTCGTTTATCACATCCGTCGTGGTCAACTACTGGCTCAGCATGAAGTACGTGTTCGACCACCGCGAAGGCATGAGCCGCAAGCGCGAGTTCACGATCTTCACCATCCTGTCGGTGATCGGCCTGGGCCTCAACGACCTGTACATGTTTGTGGGCGTCACGTTTTTGAGCATCGGCTACCAGGCCATGAAGGCCATCGCCACGTTCCTCGTCACCTGGTACAACTACTTCAGCCGCCGCTTTTTCCTCGAGGGCGCACGGTCGTAGTCGATTCGCTATTTGCTTGAATGTATAACCGGTTGGAATTCCCGTTCCAACCGGTTTTTTGTTTGCCGAGAGACCCGGCGACCCAGTCCCATTCGCATGAAAAACGGGCGGTCCGGATGTTGGTCCGAACCGCCCGTCTGGCGCGCTATGTCGAGGCCTCTAGCCCGTTACGTAATACCAAACGACGTTGTCACCATTGGAGAGAACGTAGTTACTGCAGGCCGTCATGGGCGTTGTGCCGTTGACGGAGTACATCCAGCCGCTCGTGCCGCCGTACTGTTTCTCGGCCAAACCACCAATCGCGGAGACATACGTACCGTACGACGAGCCATGTGCGTTGACAGAAAGGCCCAGCGCGCACAGGGCATCGTAGACGGTAGCGCCTTCGTTAAAGGTAAAGGTGCCACCAGAGGACACAGGATTGCCCACAGAGCTCGATGTGACCGAAACCGTCACCGTAACGTAGTTGGACTCCTGCGAGCCGCTCTGGCCGCCCGAGGAGGCGTTTCCACCATTAGAGGATGAGGCTCCATTAGACGACTGGCCACCGCCCGAAGAAGCACCACCAGACACCTTGGAAGTATCGCCGGCTCCCGTATTCTGGACAGCGGATTTATCGCCAGACTTCTTGCCGTCCTGGTCCTCGGACTTCTTGCTATCCGAGTTTTTGTCCGATTCCTTGTCCGAAGACTCGGAATCGTCCTTGCCGTCGTTCGAACCCTTGAACTCATCTTTTGCGTCATTCGATGACTTGGAATCCTTGGAACTGGCCTCGCCCGAAGTCGTAGTCGAGCCAGACGCCTTGGTGTCCTTGGTGACGACGCTCTCCCCCGTCACGGTCTGAATGATCCAGTCGATGGACCAGGCGCCGCTCTCGGAAGGATGGACGAAACCCAGCGAGACGACGATCAGAATGGTGCATGCAGCAGTCAGAACGCCGAGGAGCGCCTTGCGACGAGAGGTGGACGCCGCCGAAGCGGCGCCCTTTTGCTTTGGATCATCGAGCTGGATAAACGAGGAGTCGGGCTGTTGCCCGCTGGTCTCCTTGGGCTTATCGGGCATTACCGTCACCCTTGCCGCGCTTGGTCAGCACGAAGACGGCGATGAGCGCGAGGCCAATCACGCCGGCGGCGATGCCAACGATGGCGAGCGGATTGGTGCCAGTCTCCTGCTCGGAAGCACTAGAGGACTTCTTAGCAGTGGTCGTGGAAACAGCACCCGTATCGGACTTGGAATCGGACTTCTTGTCGGACTTGCCGTCCTTCCTGTCAGACTTCTTGTCAGACTTCTTCTCGTCCTTCTTATCGGACTTATCGGAGTCCTTCTTGTCGGACTTGTTATCCCTGGTCTCGGTCTTGGTCGACACCGTCGTCTTGGTCACCGGCTTCTGGCCCGGGGCAATAACGCCGCCCTTCGAGCCGGAGCCAGAACCAGCGCCAGCGCCAGTGCCGGAACCAGTACCGGTACTAGAACCGCCGCCGCCATTCGAACCAACGCCGCCATTGCCGCCATTGGAGCCTGAACCGCCATTGCCGCCAGGGTTAACGGCATTCTTGGTCCACTTGGCATACAACGTCAGGTCGGCCGTCACCGGCGTGCTGAAATCATACGCCTGCACGCAAGCCTCATCGGTGAACCAACCGCCGAAAGTGTAGCCATCGCGCGTCGGATCGGCCGGCTTAACCAGCTTGCCATCGGCCGTAGCAACAAACTTAGTATTGCAAGCAGACCCGCCGTTGGAATTAAAGACAACCGTCCAAGACTCAACGGCCCCAAGCTTGAACAGCGTGCCCGAGTCATTGATGTAGTACAGGTTGCCAGATGCATCGGCAATGACCGGAGAGTCACAGTACTGGTAATGGCCAGCCGCATCATAAATCTGCGTCGCCTCTGCATCGCCGAGTGTATAGCGATACACGCCACCACCAGCAGAGTAGTTGACGTAATCCTTGCTATCCGCGCTGTTAACGGTAAAGTACACATAGGTCTTGCCGCCCTGAACACTCACCAGCGGAGTAGCAGCAATACCGTTAAATCCGGCCGGTAGCTCTTTACCGTCAGCAGCGGTGACCATCGTGGTCTTACCAGTCTTCAGATTATAGAGAGCCAGAGCAGAGCCAGTAGCCGTCTGCCCACCGACAATCAAGTTGTCGCCAGACATCGCCGGGGCGCTCATGTTATTCGTAAGACCCAGGTCGACCGTCTTCTGCTCGCTCAGCACGCCCTTCGCCGAAAGCGAAATCACATGGAGCTTTCCGTCGTGCGTCATCTGATAGAAGGTCGAGCCATTGGACGGATCGGCGACGCAGTCAGCGTTCGCAAGGGTGCCGAGCTTCATGGTCGAAACGACATCGCCCGTCGTCTTATCAATGCACTTAAGCGTACCTGCGCTCGTGGGGACGATGGCGTACTTATCCGTCAGGGCAGCGCCAGTCCAATAATAGCCCTCAGCTGCGTCGATGTTCTGCCAAGAGACTTCGCCTGTGGTGATCTTGATGCGCGTAAAGGAACCGTTGACGTATTTCTTCCCATCAGCCGTGCCTACATAGACGTACTCGCCGTCCGAAACGACGGTGCAGGAGCTCTGCGTCAAGTCCGTCAAACCGGGCGTCAGCCACTTGCAGATCAGCTTGTCTGCAGTAATCGCCTGGACCGCACCGCCGTTGAGCGGAACGATGATAAGGCCATTGGTGTAGATCGGACGAGAGGTATAACTCACCTTGGAGGCAAGCGGCGCAGAGGCAACCTTTTTGCCCGTGGACGAATCGATCTTAATGAGCTCGTTCTCGGTCGCGATGTACACAAAGCCGTTAGCGATGACAGGCTCGCTGCAGTTGGCATACTGCTGGCCAGACTCGGCCTTCCAATCGAAGGCCCACTTAAGACCGGCGGCCTGCGCAGGCGTCTTGGCATCCGTTACGGTCGAACCGTTGCCACTGTTGCCGTAGCCGGCCCACTCGGCATCCCAATTAGGAGTCGTCGCACTCGGGTCCACGACAATCTTGTCGGGATCGGGCATGGGCGATTTTTCGGTGGTGTAGGCAAATGTAACCTTGTCGCCGCTCTTGAGCGTGACCTGGTTGGCACAGAGAGATGAGGACTCTCCGTTGATATACAGATGCCAGTATTTACCGGTCGCACCATCATAGCCGTAAGACTTGTCTTCGAACGGCGAAGTAATGGACCAGTATGCACCACTCTGGGAGGCCTTGTAATCAATGCCCTTCGCCTTCAGAACCGTCTCAATAAGGTCCTGAGCCGTAGAGCCTTCGGGCAGGGAAACATTGCTTGCCGAGCCCCAGCGAGTATTGTTGCCGTTGACATCGGGGCCGATGATATCGGCGGATCCAAGCACCTGACCAGGGAGGGCATCGCTGTCGCCAGCATACATAAAGGTGACGGCGTCACCCTCATGGAGCTCGTAGGCACCAGCGCCAACGTCGGCGAACTTGTACTTTGCGTCGGACTTGCCCTTTACGTAGAAGCGCCAATAGCTATTGGTCGCAGCATCAGAGCCACAATAGGTCTTACCGTCAAGCGGCGAGGTAATGCCCCTAAGGTACCAACCCCAAGACTCTTCTGTAGCTTTGAGTTTAAGACCAGTCTGCTCCAACAGGTCCTTAGCAGTAGAGCCCGCCTTGAGACTCGTCTGGCCCGTCGAAGCCCAAACCTGCTGCTTGCCGTCCTTGTCCTTGCCAAGCACCTGAACGGAAGCATGGACAGAATCGGACGGCAACTGGTCTCCCCAGCCACCGTAGAACCACGTGACGGTATCGCCAGCATGGATGGTGACATTGTCCGCCGTATAGTCACTCGACTTGCCGTTGATAAACAGCTGCCAATAGGTCGAATAATCTTGGGGCGTACCCAGCTCAACACCGTTGTACTTAAGGCTCAGAATGAAGGAGCCCGCAGCAACGGCGTCAATATCATTCGCCTCAAGCGCGACCTTCGTAAGATCAAGCGCGCTCGAACCGGACGTCACCACATACTGCGCGTTGTCGACCCAGGTCTGAGTCTTGCCCTGGGCATCGCGACCAATGACGGTCACATTCGCAGCAAGCTGGTCCTTAACGACAGGGGACGCGCTACCAGCCGTATAGGCAAACTCAATCTTCTGCCCCTGGGTGAGTTTGACGCTGCTCGCGCCAACCGAGGAAGACGCGCCGTCGACGAACAGCTGCCAGTAGGCATGAGTCGTCGGATCGTAGGCAAGCCTGCGGCCATCGCTCGGGGAGGTGATGCTTTCGAGGTAGAAACCGTATGCCGTGTTCGGATCGTACTTCGCCTTGAAGCCCGTCTTCTCCTGCAGCTTAATGAAGGCATCCGCAGCCGTCGCGCCCTCGTCGAGCTTGAGCTGCGTAGGCGCCACCCAGGTCTGAGCCTTGCCGTCGGCATCGGTGCCGATAATCGAGAACGAGACCTCGATTTGCTTCTTGACGACATCGCCAGTTTCTGTCGGGTTCTCTGTCTGGACGGCAGCCGCGGCGGCAGATCCTGCTTGGCCAGCGGATGCCGTCGAAGACTGCTCGCTCGTGGCAGGGCTCTCCCCCGTCGCCGAGCCTTCGTCGCCAGTTGCTGCCTCTGTAGTGGCGGCACTAGCTGCAGGCGCGCTCCCGGAATCCGAAACCTCGGCGCCGCTCTGCTCAGCGGTACCGCCCGCAAGCGCTGCGTCCTCGCCCGGCGTCGTAGCCTGAGCCACAGCGTCGGTAATGCCCTCGGCACCCTCGGCCCACAGCTGAGCCGGCGTGGTGCCAAAGGCCATCGCGAAGGCCAGGAATGCCACCAGGCAGCGCTTGGCTACACCGCGTGCAATCGCGCCACGGCGATGCAACGAGGCGCGCTCGCGCTCGTCCTCAAACATATCCATTTGTCCCCCATTGTCTGTACTTGGAGCGTTGCCTTGCGACTGCCCAACGTCATCGCGCATGTTGCGCTCGAGTTCCCCCATCGGGGTCCCCCTTCCCTCCAGAGCCCTATGCACACCGGCGGCAAAAGCCGCAGCCGCATGCAAGACGGGAGGCGATCCGACTTAACCTTAACGACTCGGGCACGTCGTCCGATCTGCGACGCGAGCATCCCGAGCCAAGAGGAATTACGGTTACTGGTACAGCCGGGGACTTGCACCCCGATTCTCCCAAATGCGCAGGATAACCGCGCATTCGTGCGTCTCCGCACCACCATCTAGGCCATCGATTATTACCGTCAAAATGGTATCACGCAAAAGAGCCTCGCACGCAGGCGAAGCCCAAGGTAAAAGCTATTGTTTGCGATAGGAAAATGCGGTGACGGCCGCAGCCTCTAGTGCTTGCCGCCGTGGCTGTTGAGCCAGATATTGCGGCCCAGCATAAGCGCCAGCACCAGCGCGCTCACGTAGCCCATAAAGCCAATGACTGGGATACCAAACACAACCGGCTCGATGCGCGCGTAGTACACCACCGACGAACCGATAAACAGGCCGGCAATCACAATTGCCATCGACATGCGGTCGATAATTCCGCCCAGCTGTCGCAGCGCCTTATCGCTGCTCATGATCTGCGTGTTCACCTTAAGCTGGCCGCGCGTGAGCATACGCGAAGCCAAGCCCAGATACTCGGCCGCCTCGAGCGAGCCCTTCGCCGCGCGATAACTGCTCGCTGCAAAGTCGCGGCTCATCTCGCGCATGCGGGCGTAGGTGCTCTTCTCGTTTTTGATGTGCGTCTGGATGATCTGGATCATGTTGACGTTGGGCATGTACTCGGTCAACAGGCCCTCGAGCGTCACCATGCCGCGGGCGAACATTGTCACCACGCTCGGCAGCTCAACGTCATTTTTGCGCGCGAGGTTTAACAGCGAAGTCAAAAACTCGCCGATATCCAAATCCTTCAGGTCAAGGCCCGCAAAGTCAGCCACGATAAAGTCAAGATCGGACAAAAACGCTGAATGATCGAGCTCGGCCGAATCGCCACGCGTCACGGCAAAGCGCATGAGCGAATCCTTGAGCTTTGGCACGTCGCCCTCGGCCACGGCGAAAATCATGTCCTTTACGATACCGCGATCGTGGCTCGACATGCGTCCGACCATGCCCAAGTCGATAAAGTAAACGATGCCGTCCTTGAGGATGATGTTTCCCGCATGCGGGTCAGCATGGAAAAAGCCGTCATCGAGCACCTGCGTCGAGTAGTCCTCGACGATTGCGGCACCGATCTTTTCCAAGTCATAGCCCTCGGCCACCAAGCGTTCAGGATCGGCGATCGAAATGCCGTCGACGTAGTCCATAACCACCACGTGCTCGGTGCACAGGTCCAGATAGGATTTAGGGCACGTCACGCCATGAACGCTCTTATGGAACTCGTAGAAGTCGTTGAGGTTTTTGGCCTCGGCCAAAAAGTTGGTCTCCTCGCGAAACGAGGTCCACAACTCCTCGACTACGCCGTGCAGGTCAACGAATTGATCGGTGTTGACGAACTTGGAAACGATACGCACCACCGAGCGGATGATATCGATGTCCTGTGCCATAACCTGCTGCGCACCGGGGCGCTGCACCTTAACGGCCACGTCCTCGCCGGTCACCAGGCGGGCGCGGTGCACCTGCGCGAGCGATGCGCTACCAAGCGGATTGGGGTCGATCGCGTCGAACATCTCCCCCAGGCGCAGGCCGTATTCTTCTTCCAGACAGCTGAGTACGACCTCGTACGGCACCGGCTCCACGTCGGAGCGCAGACGACGCAGCTCGTCGCAAAAGCGCTGCGGCAGAATCTCGGACCGGTTGGCCAAAATCTGCCCCATCTTGACGAACATGGGGCCGAGTTCCTCGAGCAGGCGGCGCAAACGAACCGGCGTGAGGTTATCCCACACGCGGTACTTTTTGACCAGGCGAACAATCTGCCCGATGCGTTCGCGACGACCCGCCGGCGTGAGCTGGTATTCCTCGTCCGGCGCCATCGCGTCGGGCTCCTCGGGGACCATATCGACAGCGCGCGGCTTCTTGCGAGCGCCCGAGACGACGGCATCGACCTCATCGACAACCGCCGCCTCGTCACCCAAGGGATCTAGATTGTTGTAATCGGTGGTGGAATCTGCCATCTGCGCTGCTACTCGGCCTCTTCGGTATCCTTCGCATCGTCGGGCTCAACGGACTCGACGGGCACCGAGGTCACGTTGTCCTCGACCGAATCGACGATGTCGCGCACATGGGCCAGGAAGGCCGTGCGCTCGGGGGCGGTCATAACGCGGACGCGGGCAAGGATGAGCTCGTCGAGCACGCGCTGGGCCGCGGTCTCGCCCTGCATGCCCAAGCGCTCTGTCAGATCGGAGATGGTACCGCCGGCCTGCTCGAACATGTCGGACACGCTACGGGCGATATCGGGGGTGGCGGTGTCCTTGCGGACCTGCTCGCCCTTGGTGTTAAGGTCGTCGAGGACCTTCTTGCCGCCTTCGACAGCAACGGCGGCAGCGCCAAAGCCCACGTTAATGGCGCCGTTAACAAGCTGATCGAGTTTCATAACCATGGTTGTCTCCAATCACAAACAACTGCATTGGCGTTCTTGTACCCAAGATTGAGCGAAAGCGACAAAGCGTTTTAGCGCTATTCGATCGACGGGAAACCCTTACCTCACGTTGTCGTTCATCGCAAAAGAGTTCTTCATGGCGCAGCTCGTGGTGTAGAGCACCTTGCCCAGTAGAGCATCGGTCTCTACGCGAACACGCTCGGCAAACTCCTCGTTGGCGCGTGCAAGCTCGGCAGACACCTCGGCCTCGGGCAGAGCGGCTACGGCAGCGTCGATGTCATGGATCTGCTTGTGGCCCATGCCACCGACCTTCTCCTGATAATCCTCGACCGCGCGACCGCACTCATGGAAGCGGGCGTCAGCCAGCGCGCCGATCAGGCGGTTGGCCCAGTAGAAGTTTTCGGACGTCACGCGAGCCTGCGTGTCGGCATAGTACTCGGGCATGGTCTCGACGTTGGCGTACAGCGGAACCAGCGCGTTAAACGAGTTGGAACCAAACGCCATCCACTGCACGGCGCGATAGGCCGGCTGCGCATAGGGACGCAGCTGCAACACGGCGAGCTGGCTGTTGCGGTTGATGCCGATGGGGCGATATGCGCCACGCGTAGCGGGCGTGCCCTTGCTACCGTAGCAATCGTACTCCGTGCCCTGGTAGTGGCTCGAGAGTACGTACTTGATGTCCTCGATGGTCACCTTGCGCTCGGGCACGCGGCTCCAAGGGATGTCGTCGCTCTCGGGCGTATAGTCGGCGTCGGGGCCATCCCACACGTCGCTGGGGTTGAGGCAGCGCTGCATGTACCAGGCGCGCGGCGTGTTGTAGACATGGTCGCTGTCGCTGTGCGAGCCAAAGGCCTCGCGCGGGTTAAAGACCGCAGCCGGGCCGTCGCCCTCGACGCCCAGCGTCAGGTCCAGATGCCACTCGGCCATCCAGGCGCGCAAGTCGGCGGAGCACATGTGGTCGGCCTGGGCGCCCTCGGCGTCATCCAGGTCAAAGCTGTCGATACCCAGCTGGTTGGGCATGGTCACATAGGCGTCGTCAGGCACGCGCTTGGCAATCCAGCGGTGACCACCGATGGTCTCGAGCCACCAGATCTCGTCCACATCACTAAAGGCGATGCCGTTGTTCTCGTAGGTGCCGTAGCGCTCGAGCAGCTCGCCCAGGATACGCACGCCATCGCGGGCGGACTTGGCATACGGCAGCACCAGGGTCACCATGTCCTCCTCGCCCAGGCCACCGGGCTGCGCCGGCACATAGCCGTCCTCACCCTCGTTGCCCTTGGCGGGCACGTAGTCCACAAGCGGGTCGGCGCCGCGAACGCGCTCGTTGGTGGTAAGCGTCTCGGTTGCGGACATGCCCACATTGAGCTCGTTGAAACCGGCCTCGGCCCAGATGCCGTGGCCCGGGACAACATCGGGGACGCTCGTGTAGCGCATGGGGTTATCGGGCAGTTCAACGGTCAGGTGGCTCAGGACGCTCGTGTAGACGCGCGGCTGCTCGTCGGGGTGCACTACGCGCATGCGCTTGGGCTCAAACACCCCGTTGGACGAGTCCTCGTTACGCGCGACCAGGGTCGACCCGTCGTAGCTCGCGTTCTTACCAACCAAAATCGTTGTGCACGGCATGCGCATCCTCCTTGAGCGAAGAAATCAAACGATAACAGTGTATCGCTTCGGCGCAGAAAGGGCGAAACCGCCGCCCCGGCAGTCCCTGTGGGCAAAAACGCCTATTTCGATGCGCGCTCCGCCGCCTCGATCACGTGCTTGGCGAGAATTGCTGTCGTCACGGCGCCCACGCCACCCGGCACGGGGGTGATTGCGCCAACAACCGGCTCCGCGGCATCAAAATCGACGTCGCCGACCAGCTTGCCAGCG
This sequence comes from uncultured Collinsella sp., assembly GCA_900545615.1. Classification (GTDB taxonomy): domain Bacteria; phylum Actinomycetota; class Coriobacteriia; order Coriobacteriales; family Coriobacteriaceae; genus Collinsella. Next base: position 2,661 of record UQZM01000009.1, on the reverse strand, counting down.
GCTTCGTCCCAATTAATGCCAACATCGATAATCGCCTGGTCCTCGCGGACCGCATCTGCGCCAATCGTGCGCGCGCGTCCAACGGCGGCAACCACAATGTCGGCAGCACAGCACTCGGCGGCAAGATCGCGCGTATGCGTATGGCACGTCGTCACGGTTGCGTTGCGCGCCGTAAGCATGGCGGCAACGGGGCGGCCAATTACCAGTGAGCGTCCGACCACAGCAACCTTGGCCCCATCCAGCTCAACGCCGTAATGATCCAGCAAAGCAAGCACGGCTTCGGCTGTGCAGGGGGCAAAACCCTCGCCGCGCCCCGAAAGCGTGGTGAGCAGTGAAGCCGGCGTCATGGAGTCAACGTCCTTGGCGGGATCGAGCGCTGCGGCGACGGCGTTCTCGTCAAGGCCGGCGGGCAGCGGGCGGAACATCAGACAGCCATGAACAGCCGAATCGGTATTGATGTCCTCGACGGCCGTCAACAGCTCGTCCTGCGAAACATCGGCAGGAAGCAAAACGCGGCGAGCCTCAATGCCAACCTTCTCGCAGCGCTTGAGGGCACCGCGCTCGTAGGACAGGTCGTCCTCGCGCTCGCCCACACGAACGATGGCCAGCGTCGGTACAACACCGCGCTCGCGCAGGGCTGCACAGCGAGCAGCAAGTTCCTCGGTCAAAGCGCGAGCAACGGGAGCACCCTTCAGCAGCTCAGCCATGGCTATCCTCTCTTCCTTGCAGCGTCGGAGGCGCGGCGCGCCAGCGCATCGGCGCGCGGCAACCATGTGTCGAGCAACTCATCACACGCCGTCTCGAGCTCCTCAGCACGAACGCGATCTTTCATAGACGTGGTGTTCGCAAAGAGCGTCAAGCTCGCGCCCTGCATAGCGGCACGGCAGAACACGGCGCCGCACGCCACATCGGACAGCAGCTGACGCGAACCCTTGTCGGCCATGTCCTCGAGCAGCGCCAGCGCACGCCCGCAGGCATCCATAATGCGATACGGCGGCATGGCGGCCACGTGCAGCGCATCCTGAATCGCAGCCGGTCGGGCCGGATCGTCACGCGGAATACCGTACGCCGTGGACACCTGCCCGTAGGCACGAACGTCCTCGGCGACCAGACCCACAAGTTCCTGCGCCAACTCATCCGCCTGGGCAAACGCGCGCGTCAGATCGTCTGCGCGATCGGCAAGCGCAGGGTTTGTCGCCCCATAGCGAGCAACCATCCCGCAAAGCGAGGCGCCCAGTGCACCTACAAAGGCGCTCGCGCTACCGCCGCCGGGAACCGGCTCGCGTGCGGCAAGCGCCTCGGCAAACTCTCGACATGTTTTATCCATCATCTCTTGGCTCATACGCACGCACCTTCAAGTCATATACATCGGTCGGGTGGCAACCACCGACCGACCGCATCGATCACATAATGGTGCTTAGTCTAGCCCATAAGTACATAAGCGTCAGCGCACCTGGTCATCGCGGATTTCTATGACGAACGATAGGCGTCGGCACCGCAAACATGGGAAACATGGCCCGCCTTTCGGGACTTCCGGACGTCACAAACTGGGGCATATCTATAAACAAGGAACCTGTTGGGGCAACGCCCGCGTACACGCGTCCCTTTAAAACAACGGACACCTCACCCCGGGGAGAGCCGACAGCACCGGCCCTCCCCTCTTTTGGACCCGTGCATATTGCCACTTAACGGCGCAAATCCGGCCCTCAGAATGGGACACATGGCCCACCCGAAGGAGCCGTCCACGCGTACAGTAAAGGGAGGTAACCCATGGACGATTACAGATCGAGGAGGACACGACCATGGAAAAGAAGGCCTTTGCGATTCTCACCCTCTGCATCAGTCTCTTTGCCGCGGTTGCCTTGGTGGGTTGCGGCGGCAGCGGCGGCGCTACCGGCAGTGGCGGTGGCGGCGGCGCAGAAAAGCCAGCCGTGGATATGAGGACCGACTTCATTTGGTTTAAGGTCGAGGTCCCCGAGGGCGTCGAGATCACCGACGTCGCAGGCGACACCGCCGACAGGGCCCAGTTTAAGTTCACCGAGAGCGAGCACGCCAGCGACCGCTTCATCCCCGTCTTCGACTCTGACAAGAACGCCGACGAGCTGTTCGACTACGAGGCAAAGTGGAAGGCCAACTCCGGATGGACCGAGAGCGATCCCGTTAAGTACAACGGCAAGACCTGGCGCAGTGCCTACTTTACGCACTCGGGCGGCGTGACGACCGAGTACTTCACCGACGTTGACGGTGGCAGTGTGTATGTGCGCATCGACAACGTCGAGGAGCACAAGGACGCCGTCGAGACCATGATGAAGTCCCTGGAATTTGCCGATGACATCGCCGAGGCCAAGACCGAGGCCATGGACGTCAAGCTCGACGATATCGAGATCAAGCGCTAAGCGACTGGCGAGCGCAACGGGAAACACGGTCGCAGTGCAAACAAGCGACGGTACCCCAGCGCTTCGTACCCAGGGAGGGCCGGTAAACCGACCCTCCCTTTCTTATGCCTGTAGCCGACGAACGCGAGGATGCCGGACGCCGGAACCGCCCCAAATGTGGCAACAGTACGAAAACGACAAACACCCCAACACGTCCGCCCACCGATTTATGGTTGATTTTCAATCTCAACGCAACAGCCTGAACGGACCCCGCGTTTCCGCAGCT